>CANFVA010000071.1 GCA_947450255.1 Comamonadaceae bacterium | reverse complement strand
GGGCTTTAAGAGCTCTGAGCACCTGGCCTCGGCCTATGGCGTTTCGGTGACCGGCGCCATGGCGATTGACACGGTACTTGCCGGGTTTTTGTTTGTCGCGATTCGTGGCTGGAACAAATGGATGTTTATCCCCTTGTTCGTTGCCTTGTTCGCCATCGACATGGTTTTTCTGGGTACCAATTTGTTCAAATTCTTCGAAGGTGGTTGGCTGCCCGTCAGCGTAGCAGGCGTTTTGATGTTGGTCATGGTGTCCTGGATCAGCGGGCGTGAGCGTTTGCTTAAGGCCCGCTGGGATACCGCTACCGAGCTCAAATCCTTCTTGGATGGCCTCAATGACAAGCTGCCCCAGCGCGTGGCGGGTACCGCTATTTTTATGGTGCCGCATTCGAATATCGTGCCAGTGTCGCTGCTACACAATATGAAGCACAACAAGGTCTTGCACGAGCGTGTGATTTTGATGCACATTCAGACCGTGAATGCGCCCTACGTGGACGACAAAGAGCGCGTCACCATCGAGCACTTGTCGCACAATTTCCACGCAGTGGAAGTGCGCTTTGGCTTTATGGAAGACATGCACGTGATGCGCGCCGTGGCTTTCCTGCGGGCGCGTGAGTTCCACTTCAGCCTGATGGAGATTTCCTTCTTCGTGGGCAAAGAACAGGTCATTGCGACCCATTCCTCCCCCCTGCTGATGGCGCCCTTTATTTACATGCACCGCTCTATGCAGGGCGCGTCGGAATACTTCAAAGTGCCGCTGGACCACGCCATCGAGCTAGGCGGCTACGTCGAGATCTAAGCGGCCACTGGCGCTTTCAGAAAGTCCCGCAGGGCGTCCAGCGCCTGGTCGGGCGCTTCCTGCAACAAGGCATGCCCGGCCTGTAACGTCACCACCTGCCCGTGGCGCGCCTGGGCGATCAGCGATTGGGCGCCTTTGGGCGGCGTCATTTGGTCGACCGCTCCGAGCAAAAACAACGTAGGGCATTGCACCTGCGCCATGGCTTCGTCGCCGCGCGCATAGCGGTCGCAGGCTTTGAAGCTGCGGTAAAACACATTGGCCTGCCGGTTGCTGCCCAGCACCCGGTGCATGAGCGCCCGGTTGGTGCCGTGCAGCCAGGTGCCCGGCCCCATCAGCGAGGGCGGTGGCGCCATCATGGACAGCGAAAACGTGTTCACCATGTCGATGCCCTTGGACTGGGCGTGTTGCGCCGCATCGAGCAAGGCGGCCGATACGCGCATCGGGTAGGCCGTGCCCACCATCACCAAATGGCTGACGCGCTCGGGCTTTTGCGCCGCTACTTCCAGCGCGATCAAAGAGCCCATGCTGTGGCCGACCAACGCGGCCTGCGTTATTTCCAAGGCGTCCAACAGTCCGATGATGCTTTGCGCCGCTTGCTCCACCGATTGGGGCGCCTCGCCGCCGCTTTTGCAGTGGCCGGGCAGGTCAATGGCCAGCACGTTGTACTGGTGGTTGGCCAGGTAACGGCTCTGCAAGCCCCAGACGCTGTGGTCATGCAAAGCGCCATGGATCAGCACCACGCTGGGGAGTTCGGGTTTGAAGGGTTTGCCTGCGGTGTAGGCATACAGCGGGGCGTTGTTAACAGTGATCAGCACGGTGCGGTCTTTCAGGTTGGCGTTAGCGTGGCGTGCATTGTGCCCAATCCAACGGTGCACGCTGGGCGCGCGCCATAGACCGTACCGCGCGGGCACAATCCGCCTATGTCCGATGCTGCTGCCCAACCCGTTGATGTCGTCGTGATCGGCGCAGGCGTAGTCGGCCTGGCCGTAGCCCGTGCTTTGGCGCTGGCCGGGCGCGAGGTCTGGGTGCTGGAGCGCGAGGCCCGTATCGGCAGTGGCGTCAGTGCCCGTAGCAGCGAGGTGATCCACGCCGGTCTCTATTACCCGCCAGGCTCGCTCAAAGCGCGCCTGTGTGTGCAGGGAAAGCAAATGCTTTACGCCTATTGCGCCTCGCGGGGCGTGGCGCACCGGCGCTGCGGCAAGTTGCTGGTGGCCACCAGTGCGGCCCAAATGGCAGCGCTGGCCGAGGTACAGCAAAGGGCCCAGGCCAACGGCGTGGACGATGTGCAACTGCTCAGCGCCGCACAGGCGCTGGCCTTGGAGCCAGCGCTGCAATGCCATGGCGCTTTGCGATCGCCCAGCACCGGTATCGTCGATAGCCATGGGCTGATGCTGGCGCTGCAAGCGGACTTGGAACATGCGGGCTCGCACGTCGTACTGCATACCGTCGTCGACCGTGTGCAACTGTCGCAGACCGGCCGCCACCAGGTGTGGACGCAGGACGGCACCTGCCTGGCCGCCCGTGCGCTGGTGAATGCTGCGGGCTTGTTCGCTCCGGCGCTGGCGCGGCGCTTTGCGGGCTTGGCAGCACAGCATGTACCGCAGGAATTTTTTGCAAAAGGCAACTATTTTTCGCTCGCGGCCAAGGCACCGTTTTCACACCTGATTTACCCGCTGCCCGAGCCCGGCGGTTTGGGCGTCCATCTGACGCTGGACTTGGGCGGCCAGGCCAGGTTCGGCCCGGATGTGCAATGGGTGGACGATGCTGACGATTACTCCGTGGACCCGGCAAGCGGTGTCGCGTTTTATGCCGAGGTACGCAAATATTGGCCCGGATTGCCCGATGGCGCCTTGCAAGCGGACTATGCCGGCATGCGCCCCAAGATCAGCGGGCCCGACCAAGCGCCGGCTGACTTTGTGTTGCAAGGCCCCAGTAGCCACGGCGTGCCGGGCTTGGTGAATTTATTCGGCATCGAGTCCCCCGGGCTGACCAGCGCGCTGGCCCTGGCGCACGCGGTGCCCGCCTTGCTTGATCGCTAGACCTAGGTCGGGTACATCCCGGCGGGCTTAGGCCGCTTTCTGCGCAGCCTTCAAGGCTTTTTTCAGGTCGTCCAGCAAGTCGTCCGGGTCTTCCAGGCCGATGGACAGGCGGATGGTGCCGGGCCCGATGCCGGCGGCCTGCAGCGCCGCGTCGTCCATGCGAAAGTGCGTGGTGCTGGCCGGGTGGATGACCAGGCTGCGGCAGTCGCCCACATTGGCCAGGTGGCTGAAAATTTTCAGGGCTTCGATAAATTTTTGGCCTTGCAAACGCGAGCCCTTGATATCAAAACTAAACACCGAACCGGCGCCGCGCGGCAATAATTTTTTCGCCAGCGCATGGCTGACATGGCTCTCCAGCATGGGGTGGCCTACGCGCGCCACCATCGGGTGGCTGGCCAAAAATTGCACCACTTTTTCGGTATTGCTGGCATGACGCGCCATGCGCAAAGGCAGGGTCTCCATGCCTTGCAAAATTAGCCAGGCGGTGTGCGGGCTCATGCAAGCGCCAAAGTCGCGCAAGCCTTCGCGCCGGGCGCGCAGCAAAAATGCGCCCACGGTACTTTCCTCGGTAAACACCATGTTGTGAAAACCGGCGTAAACGGCGCTCAATTCGGCAAACTTGCCCGAGACATCCCAGTCAAAGCGGCCGCTGTCGACCACCACGCCGCCGACCACCGTGCCGTGACCGGATAAAAACTTGGTGGCCGAGTGGTAGACGATGTCGGCACCATGGTCAAAAGGCTTGATCAACCAGGGCGAGGTGAGGGTGGAGTCCACCAGCAGCGGCACGCCGTTGTCGTGGGCGATGCTACTGACGGCTTCGATGTCCAGCACGTCCATGCCAGGGTTGCCCACGGTTTCGCCAAAAAATAGCTTGGTGTTGGGCCGCACGGCGGCGCGCCAGGCATCCAGGTCGTTAGGGTTGACAAAGCTAGTTTCGATGCCAAAGCGGCGCAGCGTGTAATGCAGCAAATTATGCGAGCCGCCATACAGCGCGGTGGAAGCCACGATGTGCGATCCGGCACCCATGATCGTGCAGATCGCCAGGTGCAAGGCCGCCTGACCGCTGGCGGTTGCGATGGCACCAATGCCGCCTTCCAGCGCAGAAATGCGTTGCTCGAACACCGCATTGGTCGGGTTGCTAATGCGGCTATAGACGTGTCCGGCACGCTCTAGGTTGAACAACGCCGCAGCCTGGTCGCTGGACTCAAAAACGAAGGAGGTGGTCAGGTGAATCGGCACCGCACGCGAGCCGGTGGCATCAGGCACGGCGCCCGCGTGCAGGGCCAGGGTGTCAAAGCCGGGGTCGGCATATCCGCTCATAGTAAGTTCTCCAAAGTGCTGCAAGCGCAGCGCTGCAAGGTCGGGCAGCGCCGCAGGTACAGGCGCGATTGTGGGCTATATTCGACGCGTAGCTCGCACGCAGCGCCGCGTGCCCGCTTGGCCGAACGAAAAGGAAGCTCCATGAAAGTCAGCGATATTTTGCGCGTCAAGGGCGGTACCCTGTTTACCGCCAAACCAGACGAGCCGCTTGCCCATGCGGTGCAGATGATGTCCGAGCACGATATCGGCTCGTTGGTGGTGATGGAGCACGGCGATTTGGTCGGCATGCTCACCTTTCGCGAAGTGATACAAAAAATTGTGGCCAATGGCGGCAGCATTGGTGGCACCTTGGTGCGCAGTGCCATGGACGATGCGCCTCTGACCTGCACCATGGAAACCGAAATGGACGAGGTGCGGCGCATGATGCTGGACCGCCATGCACGCTACATGCCCGTCATGGACAAACGCATGCTGATGGGCGTGATCAGCTTTTACGACGTGGCCCGGGCGGTGGTCGACAGCCAGAACTTCGAGAACAAAATGCTCAAGGCCTATATCCGCGACTGGCCGGGGCAGGAAGCAAATACTTAGGCAAAGTCTGCAAAAGTCCGTCATCGCCAGGAGCGCAGCGACGCGGCGATCCCTAAGTGCTTGTTGGGTAGGCAAAAATGGATTGCTTCGCTGCGTTCGCAATGACGGGTTTGGGCTTATGCAGAGCTTTCTGAGCCCGCCCATTAGCGTGGTCCGCTGCTCGGGGATAATCCTGCCATGAGCGGAAACACTTTTGGACACCTCTTCGCAGTCACCAACTTCGGTGAATCCCACGGCCCGGCCATCGGCTGCGTGATTGACGGCTGCCCACCGGGCATGCCCTTGTGCGAGGCCGATATCCAAAGCGACCTGGACCGGCGCCGCCCTGGCACCAGCCGCCATGTCACCCAGCGCCAAGAGCCCGACCAGGTGCAAATTCTCAGCGGCGTGTTCGAGGGCAAGACCACAGGCACACCGATCGCGCTTTTGATTCAGAACACCGATCAGCGCAGCAAAGACTACGGCAACATCCTGGAAACCTTCCGGCCCGGGCATGCGGATTTCACCTACTTTCGCAAATACGGCTTGCGTGACCCGCGCGGTGGTGGTCGCTCCTCGGCGCGCATGACGGCGCCTATGGTCGCGGCCGGCGCCGTGGCCAAAAAGTGGTTGCTCGCGCACTGCGGCATCCAGTTTCGCGGCTGCATGACGCAGCTGGGCGAGCTGCCCATCGCCTTTGAGAGCTGGGACCATGTGCCGCACAACCCTTTTTTTGCCCCTTTGGCCGATGTGCAGGCGCTGGAAGACTATATGGATGCCCTGCGCAAATCCGGCGACTCCTGCGGCGCCCGCATCCGCGTGACTGCCACCCACATGCCGGTCGGCCTGGGCCAGCCTTTGTACGACAAGTTGGATGCCGATATTGCCTACGCCATGATGGGTATTAATGCGGTCAAAGGCGTGGAGATTGGGGCCGGTTTTGCCAGCGTGGCCCAGCGCGGCAGCGTCCACGGCGATTCGCTCACGCCCCAGGGCTTTGCCAGCAATAACGCTGGTGGCGTCTTGGGCGGCATCAGCACCGGGCAGGATCTGGAAGTCAGCATCGCCATCAAACCCACCAGCTCTATCCTGACACCGCGCGACACCGTGGATGTGCGGGGCCATGCCACCCAAGTGGTCACCAAGGGACGCCACGATCCTTGCGTAGGCATACGCGCCACGCCGATTGCCGAGGCTATGCTGGCGCTGGTGGTGATGGAGCATGTGCTGCAACACCGCGCCCAATGCGGTGTCTTGCCCGGCGCCTTGCAGATCCCGGCTTGAGGCCGGCATGCTCCCGCGCCTTTCACTGATGTACGAAGCCAAGACCCCCGAACTAGCCCCGGAGCAAGCATGAAAACCGTGATGATTTTGAACGGCCCTAACCTCAACCTCTTAGGCACCCGCGAGCCGCAGGTCTATGGCAGCCAGACCTTGGCCGACGTGCAAGCCCTGTGCGAGCGCGCCTGCGCCGCCAATGGCTTTGCGCTGGATTTCCGCCAAAGCAACCACGAAGGCGAATTGGTCGACGCGCTGCACGAAGCCGGGCGTCTGCACGCAGCCGGGACGCTGGCAGGCGTGGTGCTCAATGCCGGCGCCTACACGCATACCAGCGTCGCATTGCACGACGCCATCAAGGGCACCGGGGTGACGCTGATCGAGCTGCACATCAGCAATGTGCACGCCCGCGAAGCGTTCCGCAACCATTCCTATATATCGCCCGTGGCTAAGGCCGTGATGTGCGGCTTTGGCGTCAATGGCTATGCCTTGGCAGTGGCCGGCTTGGCCGGGATGGCCTAAGGCAGCCAAGCCTTGCATCTGGCCACGCGGAACAGGCTTTTCCATCTCCATTAAAAATTCAATAATCCCATTTATCTTGTTGAAAAATATAAATTTTTTTACCTAACTCCTCACCCAACACCAGCGAGCAATCTATGTCCGTGAAAATGAAAATCGACTTTGTCTCTGACGTTGCCTGCCCTTGGTGCGCCGTCGGATTGGGCGCTTTGGAACAAGCTATTGAGCGGCTGGGCGATGATGTCAAGGTCGAACTGCAGTTCCAGCCTTTTGAGCTCAACCCGGATATGCCGCCGGGCGGCCAGGATTTGGACGAGCACCTGACCGAGAAATACGGCTCCACACCGGAGCAACGGGTGCAGATCCGCGACACCATCCGGCGCCGGGGCGAAGAGGTGGGCTTTACTTTTAGCCCGCAAGGCCGTGGCAGGATTTACAACACGCTTGATTCCCATCGGCTGCTGCATTGGGCTAAATACACCGGTCGCCCGGGCGCCCAATACGCACTAAAAAAGGCGCTGTTAGAGGCCTACCAGGGCCGGGCCGAGAATATTGAATCGCACGAGGTGCTGCTCGCCGCCGTGGCCAAGGTGGGATTACCCGTTGGCCAGGCCCGCGCGATTTTGCAAAGCAAAGAGTACGAAACCGAGGTGCGCGCCCTAGAGGACTTTTACCGCCGTGCCGGTATCCATGCGGTGCCAGCCGTCATCATCAACGACCACCATCTGATTTCCGGCGGCCAGCCCGCGGATGTGTTTGAGCGCGCCTTGCGCGAGATCGCTGCTGCCACGCTGTAAATTCAGTGTGCGCGGCTCAGGCGCTGGCGCGCGGCCCGGCCAGCGCTCGGGCGATGGTGTTGCGCTTGATGCGGGTCTTGGGGCAGGGGGCATCTAAGGCAAACCAGCTGCGCACGTCCTCTTCCAGGCCCAGGCCATGCATGAAGTTGTACATCGCTTTTTTCAGGCCCACGCCTAGCTGCCCGTGGTCCACGCCCGTGGGGTCGCTAAAGCCAATATCGTTGCGCGCAAAACCAGCGAAGGGCGTTTCCTCCAGCGCCACGCCGTAAGCGGCCGGGTTCAGGCCCACCGGTGAGTGCACGGTGCAGGTAAAGCGATGGAAAAATCCGCTCTGGATGCAGCCGTTCTCAAACAACTGGCGCACATATTCCAAGGCGTCCACCGTCTCTTGCACGGTTTGGGTGGGAAAGCCGTACATCAGGTAAGCGTGGACCAAAATCCCGGCTTCGGAAAAGCCTTTGGTCACCCGCGCCACTTGCTCCACCGACACGCCTTTTTGCATCAAGGCCAGCAAGCGGTCTGAGGCCACCTCCAGCCCGCCGGACAGGGCGATGCAGCCGCTTTGCGCCAGTAACTCCGCCAATTGCGGGGTGAAGCTTTTTTCAAAACGAATATTGCCCCACCAGGAAATATGCAGCTTGCGCCGCAGCAGTTCCTGCGCCAGGGCTTTGAGCATTTTGGGCGGCGCCGCTTCATCAACAAAATGAAAACCAGTCTGCCCGGTTTCGGCGACGATGGCTTCGATACGGTCCACCAGCGTCTGCGCGGTGGCGGTTTCGTAGCGGCCGATGTAGTCCAAACTGACATCGCAAAAACTGCATTTTTTCCAGTAGCAGCCCTGGGCGATGGTCAGCTTATTCCAGCGCCCGTCGCTCCACAAACGGTGCATCGGGTTGAGCATGTCCAGCAATGACAAATAACGGTCCAGCGGCAAGCCGTCCCACGTGGGCGTGCCTACGTCCTCGAAAGGAATATCCGGCTCTTGCCATTGCATCAGGCGCACAGCATTGCTGGTGGCATCGCGGACAAAAGTGCGTACCAGACGCTGCGCCGAACGCATGCCTTGCACGTGCTCCAGCAGCGCCAGCAAGGGCCGCTCGCCCGCGTCAAGGCAGACAAAGTCCACGAAGTCAAACAGGCGCGGTTCGCTCAATTGGCGCAACTCGGTGTTGACATAACCGCCGCCCAGGGCGATGGGCACCTGCGGGCTGTGCGCCTTGATGGTTTGGGCGATGCGCAGCGCACCGTACACGGCGCCGGGAAAGGGAACGGACAGGACGACCAGGCCCGGCTGGTGCTTTTGAATCGCCGCCAGCGTCAAGTCCTGTAACACCGTGTCCATTAGATGGGGCGCCTGCGCCAGGGCCCGGGCCAATGGCTCGAAGCTTGGCTGGCTGGCGGCCAGCGATTCGCCGTAACGCACGAATTCGAAGCGCGGATCGATGGCATCGCGCAGTACGTCGGCCAGGTCATTGAGGTACAGGGTAGCCAAGTGTCGCGCCTTGTCGTGGTGCCCCAAGCTGCCAAATGCCCAGGCCAGCGGGTCCGGCGCTTGGTCGTCGCCATAGACCTCGAGCGCGGCAAAACGCGGTCCCTCCGGCAAAAATCCGCGCCCTGCAATACGGTGGCAAAGCGTGGAATCACGGCCTTGCAAAAAAGCGATCACCGGTGCAATCGTGGCTTGGTAGTCCACTACGTGCTGCAAAAAAAACTGCACGCTGGGGCTGCATTGGCTGGGCGGCAGGGCTTTGGCCACTTGCTGCACGCGCTCCAAGCCTGTTGGCGTTAACAGGGTCAATACCAGGCCCAAGGCCAAGTCTTCTTGCACCGCATCGACACCGCGCCCGCGCAAAAAGCCCGTGAGGTAGGCGGTGGACGGGTACGGCGTGTTGAGCTGCGTCATCGGCGGGATGATGCTCAGTACGCGCAAAGAAGAAGTGCCCGCGAGGGGCACTTCGGCTAAATGCATTTCGGGCATGGCGCCTTACATGCCCGCGTAGTTCGGCCCGCCGCCGCCTTCGGGCGTGACCCAGACGATATTTTGCGTCGGGTCTTTGATGTCGCAGGTTTTGCAGTGCACGCAGTTTTGCGCGTTGATTTGCAAGCGGTCGGTGTTGTCGTCGTTTTTCACGTACTCGTACACACCGGCGGGGCAGTAGCGCGCCTCGGGGCCTGCGTACTTCTTCAGGTTGATATTCACCGGTACCGAGGCGTCTTTCAGCGTCAGGTGCGCCGGTTGGTTTTCTTCGTGGTTGGTGTTGCTGATAAATACGCTGCTCAAGCGGTCAAAGGTAATTTTTCCGTCCGGCTTGGGGTACACGATGGGCTGGCACTGCGATGCGGGTAGCAAATGCACATGGTCCGGTTTGTCGCGGTGCAGCGTCCACGGGATGTGGCCGCGCAATACAAATTGCTCTACGCCATTCATGAGGGTGGCCACCGTCAGGCCTTTTTTGAACCAGTTTTTGAAGTTGCGGTCTTTGTGTAATTCGGCGTGCAGCCAGCTGCGTTCAAACGCGGCGGGGTAGGCGCTCAGTTCATCATGCTGGCGACCCGCCACCACCGCGTCAAACGCGGCCTCACCGGCGAGCATGCCGGTTTTGATGGCGGCATGGCTGCCCTTGATACGGCTCACATTGAGGTAACCCGCGTTGCAGCCTACCAGTGCGCCGCCGGGGAACACGGTTTTGGGCAAGGACGACAAGCCGCTGGCGTTGATGGCGCGCGCGCCATACGAAATGCGCTTGCCATGGGCCACGCCTTTGGAAGCGTCGCCTTCGAGGTACCAGCGCACGTTGGGGTGCGATTTCCAGCGCTGGAATTCTTCGAAGGGGCTGAGGTAGGGATTGGTATAGCCCAGGCCAGTGATAAAGCCCATGGCCACTTTGTTGCCGTCCAGGTGGTACAAGAAGGCACCGCCATAGGTCATCTCGTCCATGGGCCAACCGGCGGTGTGCATCACAAAACCAGGCTGGTGGCGCTGGGGGTCGATTTCCCAGACTTCTTTGATGCCGATACCAAAGCTTTGCGGGTCCTTGCCGGCATCGAGCTTGTATTGGGCGATGAGTTGCTTACCCAAGTGCCCGCGGGCGCCTTCGGCAAACACGGTGTATTTGCCCAGCAATTCCATGCCCAGTTGAAAACTGTCGCCGGGCTCGCCGTCTTTGCCAATGCCCATATTGCCGGTGGCTACGCCTTTGACGGCGCCTTGCTCGGTATACAAAATTTCAGCGGCGGTAAAGCCGGGGAAGATTTCTACGCCCAGCGCTTCGGCCTGTTCACCCAACCAACGGGTCACATTGCCCAGGCTGACGATGTAGTTGCCGTGGTTATCGGCAAACGGCGGCAGCAAAAAGTTGGGCATGCGAAACGCGCTTTTTTCGCCAAAAAACATGATGGCGTCGTCGGTGACCGGCTGGTTGAGCGGCGCGCCGCGCGCTTTCCAATCCGGGATCAACTCGGTGAGCGCTTTGGGGTCCATGATGGCCCCTGACAAAATATGCGCGCCCGGCTCCGAGCCTTTTTCCAGCACGACGACCGAGACCTCTTTGCCTTGCGCTTCCGCCATCTGCTTGATGCGGATGGCGGTGGACAATCCGGCCGGACCGCCGCCAACGACCACCACGTCGTACTCCATAGATTCGCGGGGACCGAAACGGGCCAGGATGTCTTGAGGGCTCATGAAAATCTCGCTGGAAAAGAAAAAGGGGGCACTGCGCCTACCGCGATGCCGCCACGGTGCGGCCGCAGGCCGCCGCTTAGCCCGTCGATTTTATGCTTTGGGGCCGCCAAAGCCCCCGCCGCGTTCGCGACGCTGCCTTCAGTCCGCCCGAAAAGAGAAGGGCAGGTGACTTCCGCTGCAAGCCCTGCCCGCAGGGTAGTTGTGCCGCTTTTAGCGCGGCGCCAAGCGAATAGCGCCATCTAGGCGGATGACTTCGCCGTTGAGCATGTCATTCTCAAAAATGTGCTTGGCCAGCTTGGCATAGTCCTGCGGCGTGCCCAGGCGCGCGGGGAAGGGCACGCTTGCGGCCAATGCGTCCTGCACCTCTTGCGGCATGCCAAACATCATGGGCGTACCAAAAATGCCAGGGGCAATCGTCATATTACGGATGCCGTTGCGCGACAGGTCGCGGGCAATCGGCAAGGTCATGCCCACGATGCCGCCTTTGGAGGCACTGTAAGCGGCCTGGCCGATCTGGCCGTCATAGGCCGCGACCGAGGCAGTCGAAATCATTACGCCGCGCTCGCCTGTGGCTTCTGGCTCGTTTTTGCACATGGCGTCGGCGGCCAGGCGGATCATATTGAAGCTGCCCACCAAGTTCACGGTGATGCATTTTTGGAAGGCCCCCAAGCTGTGGGCCCCGTTTTTGCCAACGGTTTTCTCGGCCGGGGCGATTCCCGCGCAGTTGACCAGGCCCATCAGTTTGCCCATAGACACCGCTTTGGCCACCACGGCCTGGCCGTCGGCTTCGCTGCTGACGTCGCAGCGCACAAACGCGCCGCCGATTTCATGGGCAATCGCCTCGCCTTTGTCGGCCTGCATATCGGCGATCACGACTTTGCCGCCGCTGGCTGCCAGCATACGGGCCGTGCCTTCGCCCAGCCCCGACGCGCCGCCGGTAACGATAAATACTTTTCCTGCGATGTCCATGACTTACTCCGTGGTGATGTGAAAAAAAAGCAGCCCTCGGGCTGGTTCGCGTCGGGGGTAAATGGTCTTGTCTTGGCCCAGACGCACCTTAGCGCGCTACAGCGTGCAATTATCCGGCAAGCCAGCTGCCGACAGCCTTACACAGACCGCGCAAGCGGGGTGCAGGCGTGTGTGCGAGTCGGTACCCTGGCTTGTGCACGCTGCTGCTATACTGCGCGGCTGAATTTCAGGCGCATAGCTCAGCTGGTTAGAGCACCACCTTGACATGGTGGGGGTCGTTGGTTCGAGTCCAATTGCGCCTACCAAAATTACCGATGTAAATTAAGCACCTGGCGGCGACGCCCGGTGCTTTTTTTCTGTCCGCCGTGCAAAAGAGCAGCCCATTCCTGGCGCATCGAGCCCCTCCGCCGCGCTCCAAGCGGGTTCGCCCCACCATGGCACCCGACCTTGCCACTCCCCGCGCCGCCGGTCCCAAGGCCCTTTGGCGGCGGTAACAGGTGCAATCCCGGAATTAGCCGTCAAAATAAATGTTGAATCTGAACTTTTCAATGTAGAATTTTTTAAATTTATTGAAAAAAATGTTTTTTACAATTCCCGCGTAACTTCAGAAAGCAACCCATGCGCACTCAAAAGTCAGGTTTACGGCAGGTATTGGCAATTTTTGCCTTGGCAGTAGTGGCCGCAGGCGCTGCGCAAGCCGGTTCGGTGACCGTCCCCGGCGCGCCCACCATAGGCAAAGCCACCGCTGGTAACCTGACGGCCAGCATCGCGTTTACAGCGCCCAGCTCCAACGGTGGCGCGACCATCACGGGCTATACCGCCTCGTGCGTCACCGGCTCAACCACGGTCACAGGCACGGCCACCAAAACCCCCATCTCGGTCACAGGGCTGACCAATGGCTCGGCCTATAGCTGCACGGTCAAGGCCACCAACAGCGCTGGCAG
>CANFVA010000070.1 GCA_947450255.1 Comamonadaceae bacterium | reverse complement strand
TTCACCGGCAAGTCCACTGGCTCGCAAATTGTGCCGCCGCTGTGGTGGAT
Organism: Comamonadaceae bacterium; assembly: GCA_947450255.1. Classification (GTDB taxonomy): domain Bacteria; phylum Pseudomonadota; class Gammaproteobacteria; order Burkholderiales; family Burkholderiaceae_C; genus Allorhodoferax. The sequence goes on along the minus strand of CANFVA010000070.1, from coordinate 12,941 downwards.
GGAGTTGGCCATATAGGCCAGCTTCACAAAGTTTTCAAAGTCGTGCAAGGTGGCGTAGCGGCGGCCCTTGTCCAGGTCGCGCACAAAGGGCGAACCGTAAGAAGGCGCAAACACCGTGTTGTTGCCGCCGATAACCACGTTGTGCGCCGGATTGCGCGCGTACTGGGTAAATTGGCGTGGCGCGCTGGCTTGCACGATAGCGCGGCACATACCGCCAGGAAAGCGCACGCGCTCGCCCGTCACCTCGGCACCGGCTTTGCGCCAGATGTCTAGCGCCTCGGCGTCGTCGCGAAAATCGATGCCTACTTCTTCCAAGATCGTATTGGCATTGCGCTCGATGATGGCCAGGGCCTCGTCGTCCACCACTTCATAAAACGGGATATTGCGCGTGATAAAGGGCGCGGCCTGTACGCTGCGGGCCGAACGCAGGGCGCGTTTGGCCTCGCGGCCGCCGGCGCTGCGTCGGGTACGCGGCGCGCTGTCGGTGGCGGTCAGGGTCACACTATCGTTCATGGCACATCTCCAATCGGTACAAAGCTCAGGGCGTCTTGGAGTATCCCCAGTGCCCAAGCCTTGCCCAAGTCCTACTGCGACACCTATTTGCATCCAAACGCCACAGAACCTGTCGCGCAGGCATCGTGGCGCGTCGTATGACGAACAATGCGCATTGCCGTGCCCACTTCACAATCCTCCTCTGCGGCTTCATAGGGTTTCATCCATGTCTTTAAGCGTTTTTGACCTGTTCAAGATCGGCATCGGTCCCTCGTCCTCGCACACCGTGGGCCCGATGAAAGCGGCCGCCATGTTTGCCCAAGCGTTGGCCCAGGACGGCATGCTTGCGGCGACCGCGCGGCTGGAAGCACGCTTGTACGGCTCGCTAGGGGCCACCGGCAAAGGCCACGGCACCGATACCGCCGTGATGCTGGGCCTCGAAGGCCTGATGCCCGACACCATAGACCCCGACGGCATCGAAGCGCGACTGAAAAAAATCCGCAAAGAAAAAATCCTGCATCTGCACGGCAGCCACCCGATTGCCTTTGCCGAAAAAACCGATGTGCTGTTTTTGCGACGCGAAACCCTGTCCTTCCACCCCAACGGCGTGAAATTCATGGCGCTGGACGCACAAGGTAACGTGCTGCAAGAACGGCGCTATTTTTCGGTAGGCGGTGGTTTTGTAGTATCGCAAGAGGACGCCGATGCCGAACACGCAGCCACCCAGGAGGCGCCGCGCATCGTGGCCGACCGCACGGTGTTGCCCTACCCATTCCTCAGCGGCGACGCCTTGTTGGCGATTACCGCTGACACCGGCATGTCGATTGCGCAGGTGATGCGCGCCAACGAACACGCCTGGCGCAGCGACGCCCAATTGGACGCCGGTTTGGATGCGATTTGGGATGCCATGAAAGCCTGCGTGGCGCGCGGGATACGCACCGATGGCCACCTGCCCGGCAATTTGATGGTCAAGCGCCGCGCTGCCGAATTGCACCGCCGCCTGAGCAGCCGCCCCGAAGAGGCGCTGCGCGACCAATTAACGATATTGGACTTTGTCAACGTCTATGCCATGGCAGTGAACGAGGAAAACGCCGCCGGAGGCCGTGTGGTGACGGCGCCCACCAATGGTGCGGCCGGCATCATCCCGGCGGTGATGCACTATTACGAACGCTTTATTTCAGGCGCCAACCAGCAAGGCATACGCGACTTTTTACTCACCGCCGGGGCGATTGGCATCTTGTACAAAGAAAACGCCTCCATCAGCGGCGCCGAAGTGGGCTGTCAGGGCGAGGTCGGCGTGGCCTGCTCCATGGCCGCAGCCGGTTTGGCCGCCGTCATGGGCGGCAGCCCGGCGCAGGTGGAGAACGCCGCCGAAATCGGCATGGAACATAACCTGGGACTGACCTGCGACCCGGTGGGCGGGCGGGTGCAAATTCCGTGCATCGAGCGCAATGCCATGGGCTCGGTCAAAGCCTTGAACGCCGCGCGCATGGCGATGCGCGGCGACGGCACGCACTTTGTGTCGCTGGACCAGGTGATTAAAACCATGCGCGATACCGGTCGTGACATGATGACAAAATACAAAGAGACAAGCCGGGGCGGTCTGGCTGTCAATGTCATCGAATGCTAAAAGGCCATCGTGCTGCTTCACAAATGGGTTGGACTGTGTATGACGCTGTTGCTTAGCTGCGCTGCCCACGTGGCCATGGCGCAGCAAATCGGCATGTGCCGCCATATGTGTAATGCAGAAAAAACCCAGTGCCTCAAAGACATTGCCAGACCCATGTGGCTGGAAAGCGCCCGTATGTTTTTGGACAAAAACCTTAACTTTTGGCGCAACCGCGAGGAAAGCAGCGCGGACTCCGGTTCCTGGCTGCAACAGCGCCAGGACAAATCTCGCAATGACAAAAACGTGGCCCAGGAGCAAAAGCAGCAATGCGATAGCAACTACCTGCAATGTACCCTGACCTGCGCAGAACCCGGCACCGCTGCAGCACCGCAAGCCGCGGCCTCTGGGCCCGTGAATCCTTCTCTAACGCCGCAATGAAAGTACCCAAGTGAGCCACTTTTCTATTTTTGCGCTGGCGCGCAATGCCCTGTCTTACCACGAGAACTGGCAAAAACAATGGCGCAGCCCCGAGCCCAAAGCCAGCTATGACGCCATCGTGGTCGGCGGTGGCGGTCACGGCTTGGCCACCGCCTACTACCTGGCCAAAGAACACGGCATGCGCAATATTGCCGTGGTCGAGCGCGGCTGGCTAGGCGGCGGCAACACCGCGCGCAACACCACTATCGTGCGTTCTAATTATTTGTGGGACGATGCCACCCACCTGTATGAAAAAGCCTTGCAACTATGGGAAGGCCTGTCGCAAGACCTGAACTACAACACCATGTTCAGCCAGCGCGGTGTAATGAACGTGGGCCACTCGCTGCAAGACATGCGCGACATCGAGCGCCGCGTCAATGCCAACCGCTTGAACGGTGTCGATGGCGTCGTGCTCACGCCCGCGCAAATCAAGGCCATGGTGCCCATCATGAACACCAGCGCCAGCCTGCGTTACCCCGTCATGGGCGCATCCTTCCAGCCACGCGCCGGCGTGGCCCGCCACGATGCCATCGCCTGGGGCTTTGCCCGCGCCGCCGATCGCCTGGGCGTGGACATCATCCAGAATTGCGAAGTCATCGGCGTGCAGCGCGAAGGCGACCAGGTGGTGGGCATAGAGACCACCCGCGGCGTCATCAAGAGCAAAAAAATCGGCGTCGTGGCGGCCGGCCACAGCAGCGTGATTGCCAGCATGGCCGGCATCCGCCTGCCCCTGGAAAGCCACCCGCTGCAAGCATTGGTCTCCGAACCCATGAAACCGATTTTGCATACCGTGGTCATGTCCAACGCCATCCACGCCTACGCTAGCCAGTCCGACAAAGGCGATCTGGTCATCGGTGCCGGTATCGACGCCTATGTGGGCTACGGCCAGCGCGGCAGCTTCCCAATCATCGAGCACACGCTGCAAGCGATTTGCGAACTCTTCCCCATCTTCCGACGCGTGCGCATGAACCGCCAGTGGGGCGGCATTGTCGATGTGGCGCCCGACGCCTGCCCCATCATTTCCAAGACGCATATCAAAGGCCTGTATTTCAACTGCGGCTGGGGCACCGGCGGCTTCAAAGCCACCCCCGGCTCGGGCTGGGTGATGGCCCACACCATGGCACAAGACCGGCCGCATGCGCTCAATGCGGCGTTTGAGTTGAATCGGTTTAATACCGGGCACTTGATTGATGAGCATGGTGCGGCGGGTGTGGCGCATTGAGGTTTGGATATGTTTGAAGATTTTTCTTGCGGGACTTTTGTTTACCCCCGCTGTCTTGTCCCCCGCTTCCCCCCCGCCCCTTCACCCCCTCGGGGGGTGAAGGGGAGCTTGAAGACCCAATTTGGTTTTTTTGAAACGGATAGGGGTGTTGATTCGGGGCGTTGCGATGCGGGTCTGCTTGCCAGCAATGGGGAACGTGGCAGTCGTAGTCAAAGGGTGGGGACTTGGCGCGGATGCGAGAGCGGGATAGCACGCGCGAGCGCCAGCGGGCGCGTCTGCGCGCGCAGCGCGCCAAAAAGCGTGTGCAAGGTGAGCGCAGCGAACGAGCACACGCTGGCCCCCGCCGCCATTGGCCGTGCTGAGCAACGCAGCGGCGGCCGGATCAGGGCGGGCGCTTGTCTGAGCGCAGCGAGTTTGCGCCCGACCCCGGACGGCGCGAGTAGCGCAAGGCAGCCCGCAGGGGCACGGCCTTTGGCTCGCCTTTTCTTTGGTTACTTTCTTTTGGCGAAGCAAAAGAAAGTAGCTCGGCCAATAGGCCGAAACCGGTATTCCAAACCTTGTCTTTCTTTTGCTCACCTTTTCTTTGGCGAACCAAGAAAAGTGAGGCCCGCGGCAGGCGCAAGCCGGCCACCAGGCCGAAACCCGTATTAAAAAATCATAGAGAAAACCCAAGATGCTAAAAATTACCTGCCCCTGGTGCGGCCCGCGCGCCGAAAGTGAATTTAGCTGCGGCGGCGAAGCCCATATTGCGCGGCCCCTCGATACCGATGCCCTCACGGATGAACAATGGGGTGACTATTTGTTCATGCGCAAAAACCCCAAAGGGCTGCATCGCGAACAATGGTTGCACTCTGCGGGTTGCCGCCGCTGGTTCAATGCCGAGCGCCATACCGTGAGTTACCAGTTCACCAAGTTTTACAAACCCGGCGAAAACCCGGACGCCGCGCCTGGCGCAGGAGCAGCAGCATGAGCGGACAACGCATTAACAGCCTGGGCAGCCGCATCGACCGCAGCCGCGCAGTGCGCTTTACTTTCAATGGCCGCAGCTTTAGCGGCTATGCCGGTGACACGCTGGCCTCGGCGCTGCTGGCAGCGGGTGAGAGTTTGTTTTCGCGGTCCTGGAAATACCACCGGCCGCGCGGGCTGGTCACGTCCGGCATTGAAGAGCCCTCGGCACTGGTGCAAGTGGAGCGCGGCGCGCACACCATTCCGAACGCCAAGATGCCCGAGGTGGAGTTGTACGAAGGTCTGTATGCCGAAAGCGTGAACGGTTGGCCGAGTTTGCTCTCGCGCCTGCTCAGCCCCAATCGCTGGGGTACGCCACTGTTTCCTGCGGGGTTTTATTACAAAACCTTTATGTGGCCAGCCAAGGCCTGGATGTTTTACGAGCGCATCATCCGCAAAGCCGGTGGCTTGGGTGCTGCGCCCGAAGTGGAAGATACGGCGCGCTACGTACATCAAAACGCCCATTGCGATGTGTTTGTCGCTGGCGGCGGTATCGCCGGTCTGGCAGCCGCGCTGGCCGCAGGGCGCAGCGGTGCGCGGGTGATCGTGGCGGAGTTGCAAGCCGAGCTCGGTGGCGCGGCGCACCGCTGCACCGGCACCATCGACGGCCAATCGGCCAGCGACTGGGTGCGCGCTGCGGTGGCCGAACTGCAAGCCATGCCCGATGTGCGCATCATCCGCCGTGGCGTGGTGTTTGGGTACCACGACTACAACTTTTTGACGGTGCGCGAAGCGCTGAGCGACCACCTGCCGCTGGCGCAGCGCCAGGGCTTTCGCGAGCGCCTGTGGCGCGTGCGCGCCAAACAGGTCGTGCTGGCCACCGGCGCGCATGAGCGGCCCATGGTGTTTGGCAACAACGACTTGCCCGGTGTGATGCTGTCCTCGGCGCTGGCCGATTACGCCACGCTGTACGGCGTGCTGGCGGGCAAAAACATCGTGCTACTGACCAATAACGACAGCGCCTATGCCGACGCCATGGTGCTGCGCAAAGCCGGCGCGCAAGTGAGTGTGGTCGATACCCGCGCTGGCAACGCGCCTGCGGGCGGTCTGGCCGAGCAAGCGCAACACGCCGGCGTCACCGTACTGCGCAACCATGTGCCGCTGCAAGCGCATGGCAGCGTGCGTGTCAGTAGTGTCGAGATTGCCGCCATGAACGGCGACAAGGCCAGTGGCGCCCGCCGCGTGCTAGCCTGCGATACCTTGGGTATGGCCGGTGGCTGGAACCCGGCCATCCATTTGTATTCGCACGCGGGCGGCAAAGCCGTGTGGAACGATGCCTTGTGCTGCTTCACGCCCGGCGCGGCGATAGCGGACCAACACATCGTGGGCGCAGGCGCTGCGCAATTTGGCTTGGGACACACCCTGCAAGCGGCGAGCCAAGCCGGTGCGCAAGCCGCCCAAAGCGCAGGCTTTGCAGCACAGGCCAGCAGCTACCAAGTGAGCGAAGCGGCGGCGGAGGCGATAGCGCCTTTTTGGATTGCCGAGACCGGCGAGCCGGTATCGCGCCGCAGCAAAGCCTTTATCGATTACCAAAACGACGTAGGCGCTGCGGACATCGAACTGGCCGTGCGCGAAGGCTTTGAGTCGATCGAGCACATCAAGCGCTACACCGCCATGGGCTTTGGCACCGACCAGGGTAAGTTAGGCAATATCAACGGCATGGCGCTGGCCGCGCGCGCTTTGGGCAAACCTATTGGGCAAGTCGGCACCACCACTTTCCGGCCCAATTACGTGCCCATCACTTTCGGCACCTTGGCCGGTGTGGATAGAGGCGATTTGTTCGACCCGGCGCGCCACACCAGCCCGCACCAGTTGCACATCGCTGCCGGTGCTTTGTTTGAAGACGTGGGCCAATGGAAGCGGCCCTGGTACTTCCCCAAAGCTAAGGAAGACATGCACCAGGCGGTACACCGCGAAGTGCTGGCCGTACGCGAAGGCGTGGGCATCATGGACGCCTCGACACTGGGCAAGATCGACATCCAAGGCCCGGGCGCTGCCAAGCTGCTCAACTGGATGTACACCAACCCCTGGCTCAAGCTGGAAGTGGGCAAAGCACGCTACGGCCTGATGCTGGACGAAAACGGCATGGTCTATGACGACGGCGTCACCGTGCGCCTGGCGGACAACCATTTTGTAATGACCACCACCACCGGCGGCGCAGCGCGCGTGCTAGGTTGGATGGAGCGCTGGGTGCAAACCGAGTGGCCCGATATGCAGGTCTATATGACCAGCGTGACCGACCACTGGAGCACCTTTGGCCTGGTCGGCCCCAAGGCGCGTGCGGTACTAGAAAAAGTCTGCAAAGACGTGGACTTGTCGCTGGCCGCATTCCCCTTTATGAGCTACCGCGAAGGCACGGTGGCTGGCGTGGCGGCGCGCATTATGCGCATCAGCTTTTCGGGTGAGTTGTCGTTTGAGGTGAACGTGCCTTCGCACTACGGCGCCTCGGTCTGGGCCGCGCTGATGGCGGCGGGTGCGGAGTTCAACATCACGCCTTACGGTACCGAAACCATGCATGTGCTGCGCGGCGAAAAAGGCTACATCATTGTGGGCCAGGACACCGATGGCTCGGTGACGCCGCACGACCTGGGCATGGGCGCCATGGTCTCCAAAACCAAAGACTTTTTAGGTCGCCGCTCCCTCTCGCGCAGCCACACAGCAGGCCCCAACCGCAAGGAACTGGTGGGCTTGCTCACCGACGACCCCGCCACCGTGTTACCCGAAGGCGCGCAAATTACCGAAGTGGGTGCAAGCGCAGTAACGCCCGTGCCTATGCTGGGCCATGTAACGTCCAGTTACTACAGCCCCACGCTCAAGCGCTCGATTGCCATGGCCTTGGTGCGCAATGGCCACCAGCGCCATGGTCAGCAAGTGCAACTGCCCCTGGCCGATGGCCGCACCGTACGCGCCACCGTGGGCAGCACCGTGTTTTACGATCCAGAAGGAAAACGCCACCATGTCTGATGCTGTTTTGCAAAGCCCTTTGGCGCCCTTGCTAGGCCCGGGCGATACTTCTTTGATGGTCGATGGCCAAGCCGTCTCGCTGGGCGAAGCGCCCTTGATGGACATGCTCAATCTGCGCGGCAATCCGGCAGCTGCCGCGTTTAGCAGCGCGGTGCAAACTGTCACCGGTTTGGCACTGCCGCTGGTAGCCAATACCGCGCGTATGGGAGCAGATCGCCAACTACTCTGGCTTGGGCCGGATGAATGGTTGCTGCAATGCCCTATCGGGCAAGGCGCTGCACTAGAAGCCGCGCTACGCCAGGCCCTCGCGGGGCAGCATTTTTCGGTCGTGAGCGTAGGCCACGGCAATACCGTGCTGCGCGTACAAGGGCCGGGCGCTGCAGATTTGCTCGCGCGCGGCTGCCCCTTGGATTTTCATGCCAGTGTGTTTGCCGCCGGACAAGTAGCGCAAAGCCATATCTCACGCGCCAATGCCACCATTGTGTGCAAGCAAGCCGGCAGCCACTACGAAGTAATAGTGCGCCGCAGTTTTGCCGACTACCTGTTTCGCTGGCTTTGCGCAGCGGCGGGTGCATGAGTTTTGCGCTGGGGATAGATACCGGCGGCACATTTACCGACGCGGTGCTGCTGAATGCGGCGCGCCAGGTGGTGGCGGCGTCCAAAAGCCTTACGACCCGCTTCGACTTGGCGCAAGGCATTGCCGAGTCTTTGGACGGTTTGCCGCAAGATTTGCTGGCGCGGGTGGACCTGGTTTCACTGTCCACCACGCTGACCACCAACTCGGTGGTCGAAGGCAAGGGCGCGCCGGTGTGTGCGCTGCTGGTGGGCTATGACGCGCAGCAGATCAAAACCAGCGGGCTGGCAGATTTGTTAGGCGTCGATGCAATAGAAAGCCTGGTAGGTGGGCATGATGCCGCCGGCCTGCCCATGTGTGCGCTGGACGAAGCGGCCTGCCGCGCCGCGATCGCCAAGCACGCGGGGCGTGTTTCCGCGTTTGCGATTTCGGCCACTTTTGCGGTGCGCAACCCGGCGCATGAAAACCAAGTGCGCGCCTGGGTGCAAGCACACTGCGACACCCCCGTCACCTGCGGCCACGAGCTGGCCTCCAGCCTGGGCGCGCCGCGCCGGGCGCTGACGGCGGCCCTCAATGCGCGCATGATTTCGCACGTCAAAACCCTGATCGACTCGGTGCAGCGTACCTTGGCCGCGCGCCAGATCGACGCGCCGCTGATGCTGGTCAAAGGCGATGGCTCGCTGATCAATGTCCAAAGCGCTTTGCAACGGCCTGTTAGCACCGTCTTGTCCGGCCCCGCGGCCAGTGTGTTGGGGGCTTGCGCTTTAAGCGGCCTACAAGATGCCATCGTCGCCGATATGGGCGGCACCACTACCGATATTGCGGTAGTGCGCGGCGGCCTACCGGCCTTGAGTTTTGACGGCGCCATGGTAGGCACCTGGCGGCCCATGATTGAGGCGGTAAAGGTCTATGCCATCGGCCTGGGCGGCGATAGCGAAGTGCGCTTGCTAGGCGGCGAAGGCCTGACTATTGGCCCGCGCCGGGTGCTGCCCTTGAGCCTTTTGGTGCACCAGCATCCCAAGTTTTTGTCCGTGCTGCAACGCCAGCAAAGCGAAAGCCCGCACGCCAGCCAAATGCGTTTTGCCCAGGCCTTGTCCGCCGACAGCGCGCACCTGAGCCGCCTGAACGATTCCGAGCTACGCGCCTGGAAACGTCTGTGCCAAGGCCCGGTGGACCTGGAAGCGGCCAATATGGACGACCGCGACCTGGCCCGCGCCATCGCCCGCCTAGAGCGCAAAGGCCTGGCCATCTATACCGGCTTCACCCCCAGCGACGCGGCGCATGTGCTGGGCATGTCCAGCCATTGGAGCCAGGAAGCCGCCCTGTGCGCAGCGCGTATTTGGGCGCGCCAAATGCGCCATCTCTACGGCCTGGGCAAATGGCCGCTGGGTGATGCCCACGCGCCCGCGCGCGATGTGGTGGCCAAAGTCACTGAAACCATTTGCAACAAGCTGATCGAAGCCGGCCTGAACGACGCCGGGCAAATGAACGAAAACAGCGCGGGCAAAGTAGCCGCGCTGCTAACGGCCATGGCCTTGGCGCGCCATGGCGCTTCTGCTTCTCCTTCTGCTGTGCCGCTCCCGGTTGTGAGCCTAGGGCAGTCCTTGCAAATGCCTGAGCCCGCAGCAAGCACCAGCGAACCGGTCAACCTCAACGACATACCCTGGCAAACCCTGGCCGCGCCGCAGCGCAGCGCCGACCAACTGGCGCAACCCGTATTTGCCTTGCAATTTGCGCCTGACATGCCGCTGATCGGCGTGGGCGCACCGGCAGCGAGCTATTACCCTGCCGTAGCACAAGGCTTGGGCGTGCGCCTGGTCGTGCCGCCGCATGCCGAGGTGGCCAATGCGGTGGGCGCCGTGCTGGGCCAGGTGGCGCAGCGCGTACACATTACCGTGACGCAACCGGTGCGCGGCACCTTCAAAGTCTTTACGTCCGACGGCCCGCAGGATTTCCGAGGCTTGGATGCCGCGATTGCGCAAGCGCGTTCGCTGGCGGCGAAGGAAGCCCATGCGCGCGCGCTAGCCGCCGGCGCGCTGGAGCCGCAGGTGGTGTTCAGCCAGGAAGACAACCAGGTCAACAACGACATCGACGGCAATGTGTTTTTCGAAGCCACCGTCACCGCCACCGCCTGGGGCGAGCCGCAACGCAAGGTGATGGCCTCCTAAGGGCCCGGGCGCGCGCCTTGACACCGGTCCTGGGTATGCCGCTACGTCCCGCGCTCAGCGCCGCATTGCAAGTCCATGGCTTGCAGTTGCGCGGCGGCTTTTGTCCCGGGCCCGATGAAGCTATCGCCTTGCCCGATGGCCGCCCCGCCGCCGCCCTGTGGCTGGCGGGCAATGTGGGCGGCTCGATGTGGGACGCCTTTCAAGCCTCCCCTTTTGCCAATGACGGCCTGCCCCATCCCCTAGACCGCTGGAGCCGCCACCTAGGCGACGCGCTGGCGCAGCAATTTGGTGGCGCGGCGCTCTACCCTTTTGACGGCCCGCCTTTGCAGCCGCAATTCCACCCCTTCCAACAATGGGCTAGCCGTTGCGAAACCCTATTCCCCAGCCCCTTGATGCTACGCATCCATCCGCAGCACGGCCTGTGGCATGCCTACCGTTTTGCGTTGGCCTTTCCTTGTGTGGACACGCAAGACCTTGCCGCACTGATGCCCAGCACGCAAGCAGCACTACCAGAACAAAGCCCATGCCTTAGTTGCATTGAACAACCCTGCCTGCATGCCTGCCCGGTACAGGCCTATGACGGCCAGCAATTTGCCGCCGAGCGCTGCCGCGATCATGTGCGCCAGGATGCAAGTCAAGCATGCATGGGCGGCGGCTGCCTGGCGCGCAATGCCTGCCCGGTGGCGCCGCAGTTGCGGTATGGGCCAGCTCAGGCGCACTTTCATATGCGGGCTTTTTTGCCCCCTTAGATGGCGAGGTCCGCTACCCGACGTTGGAATGAATCTTAGTGCGTCGACTTTGGAGCATGCCAATGTTTTGCTCACCGGTCACGGTGCTGGCGTAGTGGGTGTTGATCACTTCCACACTGGTGCGCGCGTTGCGCGCCAAGGTGATCAAGTCAATGCCTTGCCCATAAAGCAGCCTAAAGGTGATCGCGCTATGCCTAAAGCTGTAGAGGCTTCGCGGTTGCCCATGCGGACCCATCTTCAAATTAGTCTCCTGCAAAACCCAATTGAGGTGAAATCCCAGTACGGCCAAAGCGTAGTTGCGATTGGCAATCTTTGGTAGGAACACGTAATCGTCTGGGCTTGCCCTTCCGATGGCCTGGTTGGTCGCCAGGATGCGCTCGTAGATGCGCACGGCGGGATACAGCGTCACGATGGGCTTGCCATGGCTTTTGGTTTCCGGCAAGGTCATGCGCAAATAGGTTTTCTCCCCGCGGACCACCTCAATGTGCCTATGCCTTAAGGTGCGTAAATCGCTAGGCCGAATAAATGCATTGACCATGAAGCCAGCGGCCAGCGGCAAGTCCAGTGGCATGTTTTGGTCGCTGCTACGGATATTGTTTTTGAGGCGAATGGCACGGCTGCTGTCCGGGTAGGGCTTGCCTACTAGACGTCGTGCGCATCGCAATATTTGCCAATACTCGCTAGGCGTAAAGGCACCCCGCGATTGCGAATTGATGCGAATTTTTGGAAACTCTGGCATTACATCGATATGGTGCAAAGACAGTGCATGCCGCAGGACCTTGCGTACCGCAACCAGGTATTGGTGAATGGTAGTGGTTGAATTGTCTGCGCTGAGGTGGTTTATCAGGTCTTGTAGTGCCTGGTAGGTGATTTGCGCGCAGGGCATTTCGGCCCATGGCGTCAAAACAGGGTGCGCTAGTCGGTTACGCAAGATGAGCAAACCTGCCTTGCTGGATTCCCCGCGCTGCACACGGGACACTTCGTTCAATAAAAGCTGGCTTGCGATAGTGCCAAAGGTGGCAATGGCATCGCCTCGTCTAGCACGATCGGTACCGGCAGACGCCAGTGCTTGGGCTTTCAAAAGGCTTAACTGGCCCTGGCTCATATCCCGCAATTTGCGGCGCATGGCAGCTTCGATCAACCATTCTTCATAGAACGCCTTAGCCATGTCCAGGCTAGGCTTTAAATCGGCGCTTTTGGTGCTGCGCTTGCGAAGCCGCCCGTCAATCCAGCAGCGCGCCTGCCAAAACCGGCTCGCTTCAATCCGGTACACCACCAATTTATTCGGGTAGCCCGGCACCCGGGTAATCGAATCACGGATCGGCACGCTGCGTTCCCGCCGCGGCGAGGAAAAACCCTCACTGTCGTTGGCGCTAGGCAGACCGGTATTGAACTCCACGCTTTCCAAACCAGCTTCCCCAGTGGTAAAGCCCAAGCCCGATTAGGTAGTAGAAATCAGCTTGAACTGGTACTTGGGAGTAGTAAGCTCAAAACTTTACTACTCTCATTTTTTATTGCCTTCAAAAATATTAGTCGATTTATTAAAAAATACTAAAAATTCTAATTAATTTTTTAAATTAATTAGAATTTTTAGTATTCGAAATAAAAGTTTACTGAATTTTTCTGATAATTTCTAGGTTTTCCTGAGAAGTTTCATTTTGCGACCGCCTATGCGTTGGCT
>CANFVA010000069.1 GCA_947450255.1 Comamonadaceae bacterium | reverse complement strand
CTTGCGTCCAACTCGGACCAACTCCACCATTTGCTGACGAAATTCGGGCGGATACGCCCCTTTTCTTTGCCTCATTTCTAACTCCTTTAGCAGAACAATATTGTGTCCGGGCTAAAGGGGCAACTCCAGGCTGTCTCCACATTTAGAATAATTAGCCGGACCCCAAGAGCTTGATCTACGTGCCCTTGGAAAACTTAGGCGGTTTGTGATGAGGTGTGTTCTGCCCCGCCAGTTGCTTTATTCAAAACAGACCTTAGGGTCTGTTTTTTGTTGTGTGCCATAGCAATGAGGTCTGTTGCGCTGCATAGCCTCACTGACTCTGCGACCCCCGGTGCGCCCAGCCTGTAGTGCGTTTTTCGATCGTGTTAAACAACTCGTACATCAGCATCGCCATCGCCCCGACCACTACGAGACCGGAAAATGCCAATCCCATTTGCATGGCCGAGCCTGCCGAAATCAGCAGGTAGCCAATACCTTCGTTAGAGGCGGTCATCTCGGCCACGGTGGTGCCCACAAAGGCTAACGTAATGGCGATTTTGAGCGAGCCGTAAAAGTAGGGCATCGACCGCGGCAGGCCGATTTTGAAAAGCACATCGCGCCGGGTGGCGCCCAGCACGCGCAGCACGTCTTCTAGCTCGGGCTCCAAGGTCGCCAGGCCAGTGGCGATATTGACCATGATGGGGAAAAAGCTGATCAGAAAAGCCGTCAATATGCCCGGCCCGATGCCAATGCCAAACCACACCACCAGGATGGGCACAAAGGCCGCTTTGGGTAGGGCGTTAAATGCCGTCATCAGCGGATACACCGCCGCATACGCCAGGCGCGAACTGCCAATCAAAAAGCCCAGCAACACGCCCACCACAATTGCAATGCCAAAGCCCGCCATAGTCACCCAAAAGGTGCGCCAGGCATGGCCGGCGATCACATCGCGATACTCGATGGTCTGTTGCGCAATACGCAGCGGGCTAGGGAAAATAAATTCGGATACCGCAAAAACGCTGCACAAGCTTTGCCAGATCAGCAGGGTCACAAGCAGCAGCAGCCATGGGGCCCATCGTTCGCGTGTACGGCTTTTCATGTTTTTCTGATCGCTCCGATATGGCTGCGCAGTTCATGCACGATGTCGCCGAAGGCGGCGGTGTAGGTGAGTTCCAGGTCACGCGGACGGGGCAGGTCGATGGCGCGTTTGACCAGAAAGCGGCCCGGGCTTTTGCTCATGACATAGACGGTGTCCGCCAAAAAAACCGACTCACGCAAATCGTGCGTCACTAACACCACGTTAAAACGCTGCGCGCTCCACAGGTCGCGCAGGATGCACCAGAGCTCTTCTTTGGTAAAGGCATCGAGGGCGCCGAAGGGCTCGTCCAGCAAGAGCATTTGCGGCTCGTGGATCAGCGCACGGCAAATGCTGGCGCGCTGTTGCATACCGCCCGATAGCTGCCAGGGGAATTGCTTTTCGTAGCCTGCCAGGCCCACGGTTTTAAGCAAGTCCATGGCGCGGGCTTCGTACTCGGCGCGACGTGCTTTAAATTGCGAGCGGTGCGGCTCAACAATTTCCAGCGGCAGCAACACATTGTCCAAGGTGGTGCGCCAGGGCAGCAGCGAGGGCGATTGAAACGCCATACCACTAATTTTGAGCGGCCCCTTGACCGCCTGGCCATCGACATGGATGCTGCCTTTGCTCGGTTTTTTCAGGCCGGTGGTCAGCTTCATAAACGTCGATTTACCGCATCCCGAGGGGCCAACGATGGCGATGAATTCGCCACGCTGCACTTGCAGGCTGATGTCTTCGACGGCAAACTTCTGCTGCGCCAGCAGCTCGTCGTTATAGGCCAGCCAAACGTTCTGGAAATCCAGAAAAGGCGCAGCGTTGGTGCTCACGCTTTGGGCCACTTATTTTTTAGCAGCGGCTTTGGGCGCCGGTAAAACGTCCAGCTCTTTGGCGCTCGGCAGGAAACCACCGTTCCATACCGCATCGGCGTTGACGCGGGTTTTGGTGTTGAACGCGTCCGATACCTGCGAAGCCATCAGAGACAAACGTCCGGGCTTGACCTGTCCAAAGCCTTCGGCGCGCGCTTCGGGGCTGTTGATCACGGTGTCTATGGCCAGCTTCAGGCGGCGGGTTTCCAGTTCGGTGTTGATGATGCCGTCGCGCGCCTTGACGGTTTCCACCGCTTGTTCGGGGTGGGCAATTACGTCTTTCATGCCTTTGGCAAAAGCGGACAAAAACGCTTTAATAGCGGCCGGGTTTTCTTGCAAGAGTTTGGGCGAGACGATGATGGCATTGCCATACAGGCGCACACCGTATTCGGGGTAGGGCAGCACCACCACGTCTTCGGCTTTGACGCCACGCGCTTCGATGTTCAGCAGTGAGGTAAAGGTAAAGCCGGTGATGGCGTCCACATCACCGCGCACCAGCATGGTTTCACGCAGCGGCGGGTCCATGGCGGTCCAGTTCACTGTGCCCACGCTATTGGCCTTGGCGAAGATGGGAAAAGCGCGACGTCCTGCGTCAAACACCGGGGCGCCCAGTTTTTTGCCCGTCAGGTCGGCGGGGCCCTTGATGCCGGACTTTTTTAGCGCCATCACCGAGGCTGGCGTGTTGTTATAGACCATCATCACCGCCACCGGCTTGTTCGGTGCATCCGGGTTGTTGGCGTGGAATTCCATCAACGCGGCCAGGTCGGCAAAGCCAATGTCATAGGCGCCCGATGCCACCCGCGTGACCGCACCGCCCGAGCCATTGCCGGCATCGATGGTCACATCCAACTTGGCGTCTTTGAAATAGCCTTTGGCGGCTGGCACCAAGAACAATGCGGCTGGGCCTTCAAAGCGCCAGTCCAGCTGAAACTTGAGCGCGGTGGTTTGCGCCAGCGCGGTACCGGTGCCGGCGGCTAGCCACAGTGCGACGAAAAGGGGGCGAAGCATTTCAAGCATGAGAGGTCCAAAAAAGTGGTTTGTCAGCGCTTCATTGTCAACCTAGCAGCCGCCATCGCACCCAGTTGCCACGCAGCGCGGTAGTGCACCGACAAGGCACAAAACCTACTTTGCACCATGCCAAGGGGACCGCCAAAGCGAGCGCGCCTACCACATGCGTACGCTGCGCGGCCCGCACCCATGCACAATCGGGTGATTACTACATTCGTTGGATCGGGACGCTATGTCTTGGATGCGTTGCCGCGCAGGCGTTTTGACGTGCTGCTTAGTGCGGCTGTTGAACCTCCCACTTTTGCCATGGGCGCTCGTCGCCCTATGGGCCATTGGCGCCGCGCCCGCCCGCGCCTGGGGCGTACAAGGCCACCAGGTGGTAGCGGCTATCGCTTGGCAAGCGCTGAGCCCCGCTGCCCGTGACGAGGCCGGGCGCTTGCTAGCGCAGGAGCCGGGGCAAACACTGGTATCGGTCGCCACCTGGGCCGACGAACACCGCGGCCCGGCCACAGCGCCCTGGCATTACCTCAACTTTCCGCGCGGGCAGTGCCGCTTTGACGCTGCGCGCGATTGCCCGGACGGCCAATGCGTGGTGGGCGCCATCGAGCGCCAGCGCGCCATCCTGGCCTCCAAAGCCCCGGACGCCGAGCGCTTGCAGGCCCTGAAATACCTGGTGCATTTCGTGGCCGATGTGCACCAGCCCCTGCACGCCGGGCACCAGGATGATCGGGGCGGCAACACGGTACAACTGCGCTTCTTGATGCGCGGCAGCAATCTGCATGCTTTGTGGGACAAAGGCCTGATTGAACAACTGGGCTTGGACAATAAGGCGCTGATTGCGGCTGCACAAACGCAATTGGCTGTGCAAGTCAAAAACCAAGCGCCCGTACAAACCCAAGCACAAAGGCCAGTGCAATTCCAATCCCAATCCCAATCGATCGCGCCAGCACCGCCAGGCAGCGGCCTTGCGAATGCGACAGCCATGGCCGAAGAATCTTGTCGCATCGTGGCCCAGCCCGGCTTTTATCCATTAGGTGATCCCAGTCAGGACTATGTGGCCCACATGACGCCTGTACTATTGCAGCGATTGGCCCTGGCCGGTGAACGGCTGGCTGCGATGCTTAATTTGGCTTTGCCATGATGGGCCCATCATCGACCCCTCCATTTCAAAATTTCCTATGACCGCAAACCCCCGAACCATATGCATTACTGGTGCCGCTGGCAATCTGGGGCAGGCCCTTGCGCAGGTGTTTGCTAAGGAGGGCGCGCAACTGGTGCTGCTGGACCGTGCGCCCCTCGCTGAGGCGGCACTGCTGGCGCTGGCGCCTGCGCAATGCCTGCCGATCGCATTGGACTTGTGTGACGCAGGGCAGGTTGCTGCGGCTGTAGCGCAGGCCCTAGCGCGCTTTGGCCGTTTCGATGTGCTTTGCAATCTCACCGGAGGATTTGCCATGGGTGATGCGGTCCATGCTACTAGCGACAACACCTGGGACTTTTTGCACACCATCAATGTGCGTACCCTGCGCAATACCTGTGCTGCGGTGGTGCCGCAGATGCTGCGCCAGGGCGGCGGCAAGATCGTCAACGTGGGTGCCCTTTCGGCACAACGCGGATTGGCCCACATGGGTGCTTACACAGCGGCCAAAAGCGAAGTGCTGCGCCTTACCGAAGCCATGGCCGCCGAGCTGCGCATGAAAAATATCAACGTCAACTGCGTTTTGCCCAGCATCTTGGACACCCCGCAAAACCGCGCTGACATGCCCGATGCCGACCCTGCGCGCTGGGTCAGCCCGCATGATCTGGCCCAAGTCATCGCCTTCCTCGCCTCCGACGCCGCCCGCGCCGTCCACGGCGCTGCTGTGCCAGTAACTGGCCTGAGCTAAAGCGGCTTGGCGTTTTGCTTGCGTAGGCCTGACAAGGTGGCGCCGGGGCTGATGTATTCCGGGTCGGTCAGTACATGTATAAGCGTGGGCCCCTTGCTGGCAAAGCCTTGCAGGATGGCCGCTTGCAGTTCTTCCACGCTGTGCGCTTGCAAGCCCTGCGCGCCATAGGCGCGGGCCAGGGCGGCGAAGTCGGGGTTGTTGTCCAGCGCAGTGCCGTGGACGCGGCCCGGAAACCATTTTTCCTGGTGCATGCGGATGGTGCCGTACATGCCATTGTCAAACACCACGATGACGAAGGCCAGCGCCAGCTTCACGGCCGTGGCCAGCTCGTGCGAACTCATCATGAAGCAACCGTCGCCTGCCAGGCAGAGCACGGGGCGCTGCGGATGCGCCAGCTTGGCGCCTATGGCGGCGGGCAGGCCATAGCCCATGGCACCGCTAGTGGGTGCAATCTGGCTGCCATAGCTGCGGTAGCGGTAATAGCGGTGCGCCCAGGCGGTGTAATTACCCGCGCCGTTGGTGATGATCACATCGTCTGGCAAAGCATCGTTCAGCGCCAGCCAGGCCTGCGCCATGTCGATGGTGCCCGCTTGGCAATCGCTGACCGGGCGCGGCCCGCTAAAGGCTTCATAGCCTGCGCGCAGGGCTTGCACATGGGGTGCAAAGCGCGTGGGCAGGGTGGTGGGCACGGCCAGTGTCGCCAGGCTGTGGGCTAGCGCTGGCATGTTGCTCAGCATGGACAAATGCGGGCGGTACACCCGCCCAAGCTCAAGAGCGCAGGGCATGGCGTGCACCAGGGTTTGCTGCGGTTGCGGAATTTCAATCAGGCTATAGCCTTGGCTGGGCACCTCGCCCATGCGGGCGCCCAGCAAAATCAGCACATCGGCCTCTTTGACGGCGCGCAGCAAGCCGGGGTCTGCGCCCAGGCCCAGCAAGCCCACGTAATGCGGGTCGCGATGATCAAACAAGTCTTGGCGCCTGAAAGAGCAGGCCACCGGCAACCCAGTGGCATGTACAAAGTGGCGCAGATCGGCCACCGCTCGCGCATGCCAACCGCTGCCACCCAGCACCAGCAAGGGCTTGTGGGCCATTTGAATCAGTTGCATTAGCGCGGCTAAATCGCCATCCTGCGGCGCGCTGGAAGGGGCTGCAGCGGGCAGGGCGGCGCGTGGTGGCTGGGGCACGGCTTCGCTCAGCACATCTTCGGGCAAGGCCAGCACCACCGGCCCCATGCGGCCCGACAGCGCGGTATGAAAGGCCCGGTGCACCATTTCCCCCATGCGCTCGGCCTGGTCAATTTGGGCCACCCATTTACTGACCGGGCCGAACATGCTGCGGTAGTCCACTTCCTGAAACGCGCCGCGCTCCATAAAGCGCCGGCTTACCTGGCCGATAAACAAGATGAGCGGCGATCCATCCTGCATGGCGGTGTGCAGGCCGATAGAGGCTTGGCTGGCGCCGGGCGCGCGCGTTACGAAACATACCCCGGGTTTGCCGCTGGCTTTGGCATAAGCCTCGGCCATGAAGGTGGCTGAACCTTCGTGGCGGCAGACGATGAGTTGCACCATGTCGCGGTGGTCATAAAGTGCGTCCATGGCGTCCAGAAAGCTTTCGCCGGGCACGCAAAATACGGTGTCCACCCCCTGTGCGAGCAATGCATCAATCAACAGGCGGGCGCCAGTGGGGTGGGAGAGGGTGGCCATAGGTGTTTGTTCCAGTGGAGGCGCTGCGTGCAGATCGCTGGGCCCGCGTTTGCATTGTGGTGGCTGATATTGTGGCACCGGCACACTATGATTGGTGTAACGCAGCCCAAGCACCAAGACGCTCACGTGGCCCTAGGCCCATGCTTTGCGCTAGGGCGGGCGGCCAGCGGGCTGGCTTGCAGGCCATGGACCGGTGTCACCTCACAGGAGAATTGAATATGTTGCAAGGCCTACGCAATTTGACTTTAGCGCTCGCGCCCCTGCTGCTGGCCGCCACCGTGCCCGTCCCTGCCTGGGCCCAAGCGGTCTGGCCCAACAAGCCGGTCAAAATCGTGGTGCCCTTTGCGCCCGGCGGCACCACCGACATCTTGGCCCGTGCGGTGGCGCCGGAGTTGGCCAAAGCCTTTGGCCAATCTTTCGTCATTGAAAACAAGGGCGGCGCCGGCGGCAATATTGGCACCGAGATCGTGGCCCGCGCTGCACCCGATGGCTATACCTTGCTCATGGGCACCGTAGGCACGCACGGCATCAACAAGTCGCTGTACGCCAAGTTGTCTTACGACCCGCAAAAAGATTTTGCCCCCATCACCTTGGTCGCTGGTGTGCCCAATGTGATGGTGATGAACGCGGACAAAGCCAAGGCGCTGGGCATCAATACCGTACCCGATTTCATCGCTTACGCACGCAAAAACCCGGGCCGGCTCAATATGGCGTCCAGCGGCAACGGTACTTCCATTCACCTTGCTGGCGAATTGTTCAAGTCCATGACCGGCACTTTCATGACGCATATTCCTTACACCGGTTCCGCGCCTGCGCTAATGGGCTTGGTGTCCGACCAGGTGGATGTGATGTTTGACAACCTGCCCTCGTCCATGGCCTTAATCAAGGCGGGCAAACTCAAAGCCTTCGCCGTGACATCAGGCCAGCGCTCGGGCGCCATGCCTGAGGTACCCACCATCGAAGAGGCTGCGCCGCTCAAAGGCTTTGAGGCCAGCAGCTGGTTTGGCTTGTTGGCGCCTGCGGGCACACCGCCCGATATTGTCAAAGCTTTGCAGCGCGAAACCGCCAAAGCGCTGAGCTCACCCGCCATGAAAGAAAAGCTGTTGGCGCAAGGCGCGATTCCCAGCGGAAACACACCAGAAGAATTTGCCGCCCTGATTGACGCAGAAATTAAAAAATGGGCGCCGGTGGTAAAAAACTCGGGCGCCCGAGTGGACTAGCCGTGGTGCTGCCAGCCGGTGTGTTAACGCGTCAACCCTCTGGAGAATAAAATGCTCAAAGGCCTGCACCACAACGCCTACCGCTGCCGCGATTCCGAAGAGACGCGCAAGTTTTACAGTGATTTTTTAGGCCTGCCGCTGGTGCAGGCGTTTGAGATCAAAGAGACCAAGAGCGGCCGGGCCACTAAAACGCTGCACTCTTTCTACCAAATGGACGATGGCTCTTGCCTGGCGTTTTTTGAAGCGCCCGATATGCCCTTCACATTCAAAGACCAGCATGATTTTGACTTGCACATCGCTCTCGAAGTGAGCCAGCAAGACCTACACACCATGTTCGCCAAAGGCAAGGCCGCCGGCATAGCAACCCGCGGCATCTCGGACCACGGATTCATCGATTCGATTTACTTTCGCGACCCCAATGGCTACGTGATCGAGCTCACCGCCAAGCGTGATGGTCATGATGCCTATATGCAAGCCGCCAACGCCACTGCGCATCAGGTCTTGGCGCAGTGGCAGGCGCAGAAACCGTCGTCTGCCGCCTGAGGCACAAACAGGCTTAGTTCAGCGCGTCTTTGAGGGCTTTCCCGGGACGGAAACGCGGCGCCTTGGAGGCTTTGATCTTGAGCGCTGCACCGGTCTTGGGGTTGCGGCCTGTGCGGGCCTTGCGCTTGGTCACGCTAAAGGAGCCAAAGCCGACCAGACTTACGGTGCCGCCTTTTTTCAAGGTCTTGGTAACAGCCTCGATCAGGCTGGACAATGCGCGGCCTGCAGCTGCTTTGGAGATGTCCGATTTGGTGGCGATGTGTTCGATGAGTTCGGTTTTGTTCATGGTTTGGCTCCTTGTTTTTGGGTGAGATAACAAAAATATTTTAGCCCAGCATCGGTCCGCGGTGCCGCCTTGGTGCGAACGGGTCAGTAGCTTTTTGCACACTGACGAATAGGGCAGTTGCCCGGCGAGCTCACGCCCAGTTTGCAAGACCAGGTAGCCCGCTTACCCTGCGGGGCATCTTGGCTAAGACCCGAGTACTGGCTTTCGCAGGGCCTTAGCTCATCACATATCAAGGTACTATCGCACCATGCGACACGAACCTGTCCGGGGCATTTTTTACCTTTGCATGGGCGTGCTGGTGTTCTCTTTGCAAGATGCCATCATTAAGCAAGTCAGCGCCGACTATGCGTTAACCGAGGTGGTGTTTATTCGATCCTGCGTAGCGGCGCCCATCTTGTTGACCTTAGTGTGGCGCGACGCAGGCTGGCGCGCATTGTTTGATTCCCATTTGGACACTTTGGTCCTGCGCGCTTTGGTGATGTTTGGTGCTTACGCAGCGTACTACATGGCTTTTCCCGCCTTGCCTTTGGCTGATGCAGTGGCGCTGTATTTCACCGTGCCATTGTTCGTGACCGCCTTAGCCGGCCCCATCTTGGGCGAGCGTAATGGCTGGGCGGTTTGGGTTGCGGTACTGTTGGGCTTCGGGGGCGTCATGGTTATGTTGCAACCCGGTACCGGACTGTTTAACCCGGCCGCTTTATTGTCATTGCTCGCGGCCGCCTTTTACGGCCTTGCCATGCTGATGGCGCGCAAACATGGGTCCAGTTTGTCGGCAGCCGTTATGGGTTTTTACCAAAATGCCGTATTCCTCGTGGGCTCGGCCCTGGTGGCTTTGGTGCTACAGCTTGCGGGCGTAGTGCACGCGGTGCATCCCAGCATCGCCTTTGTGGTGCGGCCTTGGACGGTGCCTAGCATGCTGGACGGATGCATGATCGGTCTGTGTGGCGTGGTCGCGTCCGTCGGCATCATGCTGCTTACCAGTGCGTACCGCGTTGCGCGGGCCAGCGCCGTCACGCCATTTGAGTACACTGGTATGCTGTGGGCGCCGCTCTGGGGTTTTTTGTTTTTCAATGAAGTACCAAGGGCCACGACCGTAGCCGGGGCTGCTGTTATTGTGCTGGCAGGGCTGTTTGCGCTGCGGGTAGCGAAATCCGACGCGCCACCTAAGGGACCATCAGAACTACCCGAAGGTGATCGGGCCCTTGGTAGAGCCCATTCGACCGGCAATGCGATGCACATTGCAAAAGAGAATCACCGATGACGCACGCTGCCCGCTACATCGATTCCGACTTACAACGCGAAATTGCCGATGGTTTACCAGGCCTGGTAGTTTTGCAGTTTGGCACCAACTGGTGTGGCCACTGCCAAAACGCCCAGTCCGTGGTGGAGCCGGTGATGGCAAATCGGCCTGATGTGCATCGCCTGCTCATTGAAGATGGCCCGGGCCGTTCGCTGGGGCGTTCTTACCGGATCAAATTGTGGCCGACGCTGGTGTTGCTGCGTGACGGGCAGGAGCTCGGGCGTGTCGTGCGCCCGCAACTCGCTGGCCAAGTCCAGGACTTGCTACGCTTAAGCGTAAGTTAGCCTTTCAGATTTTTTCGTGCGTAGACCCAATGGGCACTGCCATCGCCAGGTAGGCTAATTACCTGGCATTGGTACAAACGTAATTGAATTGGGCAATATCAAGCTCTGCGTTGGGTACAGGAAAATAGTCTGGCACCGAAGAAAAGGTGTACAGAGGATCGCCTTTACCGAATTTGCCGGACATGATCACTGTCTTTTCCGTACGATGCATGCCCTTGCTGCAATCAAAATATTTAAGCTCTTTGATGGAGTCAAAGTCCACCCAAAAAATAGGTGGCGGGAAGCGTTTTTTTTGCGTTTTCGTGTAGTCACCCATGATCCATGCGTTGGCAACATTACCATTTCGGCGCAAGGATTGAGGGTCCACATACATAGTGAATTCAGGCGACTTTCCTATGGCAACCCAATCGGCCCAGGCACTGCTGGTACAAAGCAAGAGAATGAGCGCCAATCGCAGCATATTCCAACTCCTGACCACATCCGATGGCCGAATCTTTCGAGTTTGTTGACTGTTCGCTCTGCTTTTGGACAGCGCGTCTGGACAATCTGGGCTAAGGGCTATTTCAAAATATCGCCGATACACAGGTATTTGATTTCTACGTAATCGTCGATACCGAAGTGCGAGCCTTCGCGCCCTAGGCCGGACTGCTTGACGCCGCCAAAAGGTACATGCTCGGTGGCCAATATACCGACATTAATGCCGACCATACCGTATTCAAGGGCTTCGGCCACGCGGTAAATGCGGCCAATATCCCGGCTGTAGAAATAGCTGGCCAGGCCAAATTCGGTTTTGTTGGCCGCATCAATCGCTTGCTGCTCGGTGTCAAATTTGAAGATGGGCGCAAACGGCCCAAAGGTCTCTTCGGTGGCGCATTGCATATCGGCGCGGGCGCCGGAGATCACTGTGGGCTCGAAAAATTGACCGCCTAGGGCCTTGCCACCGGTCTCCACTTTACCGCCCTTAGCAATCGCGTCAGCCACGTGGCGCGTGACCTTGGCCACCGCAGCCTCTTCAATCAGCGGGCCTTGCACCACGCCGTCTGCAAAGCCATTGCCTACTTTCATGGCCTTGACTTTGGCGGTGAATTTGGCCACAAAGCTGTCATAGACCCCGGCCTGCACATAAAAGCGGTTGGCGCAGACGCAGGTCTGGCCGGCATTGCGGTATTTGCTGGCAATGGCGCCCTCGACTGCGGAATCCAGGTCAGCATCGTCAAACACGATAAAGGGTGCGTTACCGCCCAATTCCAGCGACATTTTCTTAATCGTGGGGGCGCATTGCGCCATCAGGATGCGGCCCACTTCGGTGGAGCCGGTAAAGCTCAGGTGGCGCACCGTATCGCTGGAACAAATCACTTTGCCCACGGCAATCGAGTTGTCTGCGTCGGCGGTAACCATATTGAGCACGCCTGCCGGAATGCCCGCGCGCAGCGCAAGTTCGGCAGCCGCTAGTGCGGTGAGCGGTGTCAGCTCGGCGGGCTTGATGATGACCGGGCATCCAGCGGCCAGCGCCGGGGCGACTTTGCGGGTGATCATGGCCAGCGGGAAATTCCAGGGCGTAATGGCTGCGCACACACCGATGGACTGCTTGATGACCGACAAGCGCCGGTTGTTGTCAAACTGGGGCAGCGTCTCGCCGTTGACGCGCTTGGCTTCTTCGGCAAACCACTCGACAAAGCTGGCGCCGTAGGCTATTTCGCCTTTGGCTTCGGGAAAGGGCTTGCCTTGCTCGGCGGTCATGATGCGCGCCAGGTCTTCTTGGTTGGCCATCAGCAAATCAAACCATTTGCGCAAGATGATGCTGCGCTCCTTGCCCGTCTTGGCGCGCCAGGCCGGCCAGGCGGCATCGGCGGCGGCAATCGCCTGGGTGGCCTGGGCCGGCCCAAGGTTGGCCACGTCAGCCAGCTTGTGGCCCGTAGCCGGGTCCAGCACATCAAAGCGCGAAGGCCCGGTCACCCATTGGCCGTTTATCAGGGCGTCGGTTTTGAGCAGGCTGGGGTCTTTGAGCAAGGCGAGGGGCGAATTTGGCGGTTTCATGGGCGGCTTAGGTGCGTAGGGGCTGAAAACTTGGTGTTTGCGCGAAGGCCCGTGATCATACGATGGCGCGCACTTCTGGTTGACGGATGCGTCCGACTCGCCAGCGCGCGCTTGCCGACGGCCGACAACTGCCGATCCAAGGGCTGCAGTATGCGAGGCGGCCGCATGCGGCGTGGCGGGCCGCCAAGGTTAAAGTAGCACAAGATCACCGACCTATTGCACCATGGCCCTCATCAACTACATCACCCAAATTAACCTGGACTTCGGTGCCGTTTCGCTCCTGCGCGCCGAGTGTGAGCGCGTGGGCATGCGCAAGCCGCTTATCGTCACCGATGCGGGCGTTCGCGCTGCGGGCGTGCTGGACAAAGCGCTGGCCGCACTGGGCGACATAGCGCATGCAGTGTTTGACCAGACGCCTTCCAACCCCACTGAAGCGGCCGTGCGCGCGGCTGTGGCCGTGCTGCAAGCCCAGGACTGCGACGGCTTGATCGGTGTGGGCGGTGGCTCCAGCCTGGACCTGGCCAAAGGCGTGTGCATTGCCGCCACCCATCCCGGCCCGCTCAAGACCTATGCCACCATCGAAGGCGGCAGCCCCAAAATTAGCGCGCGTGTGTTGCCCCTGATCGCAGTGCCTACTACGGCTGGCACGGGCAGCGAAGTAGCGCGTGGCGCCATCGTCATCTTGGACGACGGGCGCAAAGTGGGTTTTCATAGTTGGTTTTTAGTGCCCAAGGCCGCGATTTGCGACCCCGAACTGACCCTGGGCTTGCCTGCGCAACTCACCGCAGCGACCGGCATGGACGCGATTGCCCATTGCATGGAAACCTTTATGGCCCCGGCCATTAATCCGCCGGCCGACGGCATTGGCCTGGACGGCCTGGCACGCGGCTGGGCGCATATCGCCCGCGCCACCGAAAACGGCGCGGACCGCGATGCGCGTTGGAACATGATGAGCGCCAGCATGCAAGGCGCCATGGCGTTTCAAAAAGGCCTGGGCTGCGTCCACAGCCTGAG
>CANFVA010000068.1 GCA_947450255.1 Comamonadaceae bacterium | reverse complement strand
TTTGCCTCGGGCGGCATAGTGGGCTTGCAAAAGTGCCCAGGCGGGGGTGCGGTCGCAACGTGTACGGGTCATGGCAATTCCTTGTTGACGAGGGTGCAGGCGATAGGGGGCGCAGCGGCCTTGGCTGGATTACAGAAGTGCGTTCAAGTAGCTCTGGCAGCCAACCTTTTTCCGCCTGATGCCCGCGCGGTTTACTCCATAAATACGAGGCAATGCGCTTGCGCGCATCAAGCCGCGAGCATGAGCTTTTCGAGTTTGATGGCATCGGCGCAAAACGCGCGAATGCCTTCGGATAGTTTTTCGGTAGCCATCGCATCTTCATTGAGCGCAAAGCGAAAACTGGCTTCGTCAAAATGCACCATTGGTATGTCCATGGCCAACGCTGCGGGCGCATGCAAGCTGGCGTGCAGCGGCGCGTCCGATGCCGCTAGTACGGCCAGCAAATCGGGGCTGATGGTGAGCAGGTCGCAACCTGCCAGCGCCGTGATTTGGCCCACATTGCGAAAGCTCGCCCCCATGACTTCGGTGGCGATGCCATGGCGTTTGTAGTAGTTGTAAATTTGTTTCACCGATTGCACGCCGGGATCGTTAGCGCCTGCCATCTCTGCCTCCACCCACGCACTGCCCGCGCTCTTTTTATACCAGTCGTAAATGCGCCCCACAAAGGGCGAAATCAGCTGCACCTTGGCCTGGCCGCAGGCCACCGCCTGGCAGAAAGCAAACAGCAGCGTCAGGTTGGTGTGAATACCGGCCTGTTCCAGTTGGCTGGCCGCTTGGATACCTTCCCAAGTGGAGGCCACTTTGATCAGGATGCGCTCTTTGGCAATGCCTTGGGCCTGGTACATGGCAATCAAGCGCTTGCCGCGCGCCACGGTGGCCGCGGTATCAAAGCTCAGGCGCGCATCGACTTCGGTGGACACGCGCCCGGGGATGAGCGACAAAATCTCGCAGCCGAAGTGCACCAGCAGGTGGTCCATGACCTCGTCGAGCGGCTTGCCTCGGTGCGCCGCCACTTCGGCGCTGAGGATAGGCGCGTATTCGGGCTTTTGCACCGCCTTCAAAATCAGCGAGGGGTTGGTGGTCGCGTCCTGGGGCTGGTAGGCGGCGATTTGTTTGAAGTCGCCGGTATCGGCGACCACGGTGGTAAATGTCTTGAGGGCTTCGAGTTGGCTCATGGTGTGGCTCCGGTTGGGCGGGGGGCTTTCCAACGTGCCGTCAGCGCTGCGTCGCGTTCGGCATGAAACAAAGTTACAATGAATCCCCAGTTTCTTGTAACCGCATTCTATGTGCGTCCTATTATGAGCTTTGATCTTGTCCTCTTTGGCGGCACCGGCGACCTGGCCTGGCGCAAGCTGATGCCCGCTTTGTTTCAGGCGTTCCGCCATGGCACCTTGCCCGAAGGCGGCCGGATCATCGGCGTCGGGCGCGATGCGCTCACCCATGCCCAATACCGCGAATTGATCCAGTCCCGCTTTGACAAGGTGGAGCTGGCCAAGCGCCCCAGCCCGGAAGAGTTCGCCCAATTTGCCGCTCTGCTGGAATTTGTGCGCATGGACTTGTCCCGTCCCGAGGACTACGCGACTCTGGCCACCGCCCTCAAGGAGCGCAATGCCCAGACGGTGGTGATGTATGTGGCCACTGCGCCCTCCTTATTTACCGTGGTCTGCGAACAGCTGGCGGCTGCGGGCCTGAACACCCCGCAGACCCGCGTGGTGCTGGAAAAACCGCTGGGCCACGACCTGGCGTCCAACCGCGCAATCAACCAGACGGTGCGCCGCTTTTTTGAGGAAAAGCAGGTATTTCGTATCGACCATTACCTAGGCAAGCCCGCAGTGCAAAACCTGTTTGCGCTGCGCTTTGGCAATGCCTTGTTCGAGCCCTTGTGGCGGCGCGAGCACATTGCCAATATCCAGATCACGATTGCCGAAGAAATCGGCGTGGAAAGCCGGGGGGCGTTTTACGAAACCACCGGCGCGCTGCGCGATATGGTGCAAAACCACGCACTGCAGCTGCTGTGCGCCATCGGCATGGAGCCGCCGATTAACGCGCATGCCGACGCCATCCGTGATGAAAAGCTCAAGGTGCTTCGCTCTCTCAAGCCCTGGACGACCGAAAGCCTGAGCAGTGATGTGGTGCGTGGCCAGTATGCGGCGGGCATGAGCGCCGGCGCTCCTGTGCCAGGCTACCGCGAAGAAAAAGGCGTGGACCCGCATAGCAACACCGAAACATTTGTCGCCTTGCGTACCGAAATCGCCAACTGGCGCTGGGCTGGCGTGCCGTTCTACATACGCACCGGCAAGCGATTGGCCGGGCGCGATGCGCGCATCGTGGTCAATTTCCGGCCCACGCCACATGCCATTTTTCGCTCCGGGCTCAATGCCGGCAACCAGCTGGTGATCAACCTGCAGCCTAAAGACGGACTAGAACTGCATTTGCTAGCCCAAGGCCAGGACATGCGCGGCGCCAAAGCGGCCAATGCGTTGGCGCCGGTGCAGTTGGACCTGGACTTTGCCAAGCGCTTTGGCTCGCAGCGCGTGGGCGCCTATGAGCGCTTGCTGCTGGATGTGATCGACGGGCGACTCAATCTGTTTGTCCGCAGCGACGAGCAGGAAGAGGCCTGGCGTTGGGTGGAACCGCTCATCAAACATTGGGCTGGCGATCCGCAAGGACCGCGCCTTTATGCTTGCGGCACCTGGGGGCCCAGCGCATCGAGCGCCATGATCGCGCGCGACGGATTTTGCTGGGATGAAGAAAACTAATCCGGCGCGGATTGCTCGGGTGCAAAGGATCAAACCATGTTGGACCGCATCACCGCATCGTTGCCCTCTTTGGCGCCGGCTGAGCAACGCGTGGGCAAACTCTGCCTGAGCGATCCGCGCGCGTTTGCCAAACTGCCGGTCAGCGAGTTGGCCGACCGCGCGCATGTGAGCAAGCCCACCGTGGTGCGCTTTTGCCGCAGCGTGGGCTACGATGGCCTGGCGGACTTCAAGCGCAAACTGGCCGGTACTATCAACGAGGGCGTACCCTTTATCCACCGCAGCGTGGATGCGGACGACAAAATCGGCGACGTCATGGTCAAGGTGATCGATAACACCGTGGCCGCGTTTTTGAAATACCGCAACGAGGCCAGTACCCCGGCTATGGACCGCGCGGTCAAAGCCCTCACCGAAGCTTACCGCCAAGGGCGGCAGGTACCGTTTTTTGGCGTCGGTAATTCGGGCATCGTGGCCCAGGATGGGCAGCACAAATTTTTCCGCTTGGGCGTCAATACCACCGCCTACAGCGACGGCCATATGCAGGTCATGTGCGCTTCGGTACTGCGCCCGGGCGACTGTGTGATTGTGATCAGCAACTCCGGCCGCACCCGCGATCTGATGGACGCCTGCGATATTGCGCGCAAAAACGGTGCCACCACGATTGTGATTACCGCCAGCGGATCGCCCCTGGCCAGTGCCGGCCATATTCACCTTAACGCCGACCACCCGGAGGGCTTTGACAAATACAGCCCCATGGTCTCGCGGCTCTTGCATTTGATGATTATTGACATCCTGGCCACGGCCGTGGCCTTGCGCATTGGAAGTGCGACTCTGCAGCCTCTGCTCAGCGATATGCGCCACAACCTGCGCAGCAAGCGCTACACCTAAAAAAGCCAGGGCTTTAGGAGCCGTATTCCATGGCCCGGCGCTGGCGTTCTACAAATTCTTGGTAGGTATCGATGCCGCGCAATTGCAAAATCGTGTTGCGCACCGCCGCCTCCACCAGCACTGCGATGTTGCGCCCGGCCACCACTTGAATCACCACTTTGCGCACCGGGATGCCAATCACGTCCTGCGTCAGTGGCTCGTGTGGCATGCGTTCGTATTCGCGCTCCAGCGTTTCTTTGCGCACTAGGTGCACGATCAGCTTGAGGCGCATTTTGCGGCGCACCGCCGTCTCGCCAAAAATCGCGCGGATGTCCAAAAGGCCAATACCGCGCACTTCCAGCAGGTTTTGCAATAAGTCCGGGCAGCGGCCTTCAATCGTCGCCTGGTTGATGCGGTACAGGTCCACTGAGTCGTCGGCCACCAGACCATTGCCGCGGGAAATCAGCTCTAGGCCGAGCTCGCTTTTGCCTAGGCCCGATTCGCCGGTGATCAAAACGCCTAGGCCCAAAATATCCATGAATACGCCGTGCATGGACACGCGGTCGGCAAAGTGTTTGGACAAATAGGCGCGCAGCACGTCGATGACAAAAGCCGAAGAGCCTTGCGCCGCGAACATCGGGATTTGCGCTTCCTCGCACATGCGCAGCAAGCCCGGTGGCGGCACCTGTCCATCGGCCAGCACCAGGACCGGCGGCTCTAAGGTCACGATGCGCTGAATACGCCGGGTGCTGTCCTCTTCGGTGGCGTTGGTGATGTAGGCGATCTCGCGCTCGCCCAAAATTTGTACCCGGTAGGGGTGGATGTAATTGAGGTAACCGACCAAATCGGCACCCGAGCGGGCAGCGCGCACCGCCACTTCATCAAAGCGCCGCTCCGAAGCCCCTAAGCCCGCGACCCATTGCCATTGCAGGCGGTGGCGAAAAGCCTCGAACAGGACGTCAGCACTGATGGCATTGGGTTTCACAGCGAGGGCTCTGGTGGGTGGCCGCTGCGGCGGGGTCGAGCTAGTGAACCTGGGCCGAACGCCAGTTGGCCAGCAGACCGTGCAGCACGGCGGCGTCGGTGGCACTGGTCAAGCGCTGGCGCATATCGGCATCGCTCAGCAGTTCGGCAATTTCGGACAGTATTTCCAGGTGCCGCTGGGTGGCCGCTTCGGGCACCAGCAAGAAGATCATCAGGCTGACGGCTACATCGTCCGGCGCGTCAAAACCGATCGGGCGCGCCAGTTGAAAGACAGCGGCCATGGGCGACTTCAGGCCCTTGATGCGCCCGTGCGGTATCGCCACGCCGTGGCCCAGGCCGGTAGAACCCAGCCGCTCGCGGGAGAACAGGCTGTCGGTCACCAGCGCCCGGCTCAGGCCGTGCAGGCTTTCAAACAGCAGGCCAGCCTCCTCAAACGCCCGCTTTTTACTGGTCACGTCCACCTGCGCCAGCACATGCTGCGGAGGTAAGAGGGAGGCGAGTCGGTTCATAGTGGTGCGGATTATGCCCATAAAAAAACCGCCACTTGCGGCGGCGGTTTTGCTTATTACTCAAGGATTTACACGCTACATCAGGCGCTTGGGCGCGGCGTGGTGGTGGTCCTGGATCCGCTGTTTATGGCGCCCCACCTGGCGGTCCAATTTGTCTACCAAATCGTCCACCGCGGCATACAGATCCTCGTGGGAACTTTGGGCAAACATATCGTTGCCTTTGACGTGGATATTGCATTCAGCGCGTTGCCTGCGCTCTTTTTCCTTTTGTTTCTCTACCGTGAGCAAGACTTTTACGTCCACGACCTGGTCAAAGTGGCGCATGATGCGGTCCAATTTTTCGGTCACGTAACTGCGCAGGGCCGGTGTTACTTCCAGATGATGGCCGCTGATTGTCAAATTCATAAATAGCCTCCAGTTGCTTGCTACACATCCGACGACCTGGCGGTCGCCAGTCCAATTTCCACAAAATTACCAAATTTGTGGAAATCCCAGCCCCACTATGCGCCTGTTTTTCGAAAAAAGCAAAGCTTTTTCGAAGGCCTGATGCGCCCGAGGGCCAGGGTCTGCCCACGGTGCGAAGAAGGGCAGGTAAGCCCCGCGTACATGCCGATTTCACCGGCCACACGGGTGCGATAATCCGTGGGTTACCACTTTGGAGAGCATTCTTGGAACACTACCCTAGTTGGTAGCTTTCGAATGGTGTAGGCCCCTCGGCCCTGTCGTTCGAAAGCTGCTGTATCCCCGCCGCCCCGTCGAACCTTTGGCCCCGACCTTCCACCATTTGCCATGCTCAATATTTTTACCCTGGCCAACGGCCGCCTGTTCCAGGAAGAAATCGAATCCCTGGAAGAACTCTCCAAATTCCAGCCTATCTGGGTGGATTTGGAATCTCCCACCGTCGAAGAAAAGCGCTGGATCAAGCAGTATTACGGCTTGTCCATCCCCGAAGACGCGATGGACGAGGACATCGAAGAATCCGCCCGCTTCTATACCGAAGACAACGGCGAACTGCATATCCGCAGTGACTTTTTGATTGCCGACGAAGATGAGCCGCGTACCGTGCGCGCTGCGTTTATTCTGAACTTGGTGAACGACAGCCTCAAGAGCAAAGGTGTGTTGTTCTCTATCCACGACGAAGACGTGCCGGTGTTTCGCCTGCTGCGCATGCGCGCACGCCGCGCGCCGGGGCTGATCGAAGACGCCAAAGAAGTGCTGCTCAAACTCTTTGATGCCGACGCCGAGTATTCGGCTGACACGCTCGAAGGCATTTACGACGACCTGGAAAACGTCAGCCGCAAAGTGCTGGCCGGCAATGTGACCGACGAGATCGCTGGCGAAGCGCTAGCCGCCATCGCTCGCCATGAGGACATGAGCGGACGCATCCGCCGCAATGTGATGGACACGCGTCGCGCCGTGAGTTTCATGATGCGTTCCAAAATGCTCAATGCCGAGCAGTTCGAAGACGCACGCCAAATTTTGCGCGATATCGATTCGCTGGACAGCCACACCGCGTTTTTGTTTGACAAGATCAACTTCTTGATGGATGCGACTGTCGGTTTCATCAACATCAACCAGAACAAGATCATCAAGATCTTCTCCGTGGCCAGTGTCGCTCTGTTGCCGCCCACCTTGATTGCCAGCGTTTATGGCATGAACCTGAAATTTCCGGAGTTGGAGTTTTTGGGCGCTTGGAGCTACCCTTACACCGTGGCTTTGATGGTCGGCAGCGCCCTGGTGCCGATGTGGTATTTCCGCAAGCGGGGCTGGTTGAAGTAAAGCCGCTTGCAAGCGCTAAGGCTGCGGCGCACGCGGTGTGCCCAGCCTACGCGGTAGGCAAAGCGGACATCACTCGACCGCCTTGACCATGTCTTCAACCACTTTCTTGGCGTCGCCGAACACCATCATGGTTTTGTCCATGTAGAACAACTCGTTGTCCAGACCGGCATAGCCAGCTGCACTTTTGCTTACGGGTTGTCCCAATTTCTGTGGGTTAGCCTGACAGATTTGGGCCAAGTTTTTGCGAGCCCATATTGAGTTGGCTTGAGGGTTGTCCTACTCGAAACAACCGCGGCGACTCATCCTTCCCTCAAACCAGTTAAAGGCAATGCAAACAGGTATCCAATTCGGGGCTTTCACATCATGGAGTCAGAGCAACGCTGACGTTTACACCCGGCGTAGATGACCAAGCCTGACCTACTGTACATGCAGTGACAGAACAAGAATAATTAAAATTAACCGTAGCCCAGGCTTGAACAAATCCTGTAACTGTTATATCTATTTTCATGCCTTTCACATATGAACCACGCGGAATTGAAATCTTACTGCCAGTAGGGGTAGTGGTAGTAGTGATTTGAGTGCTGCCCTTGAGATCAATCGCCTTAATTTCATTGGTCCAGAATGGGTTATTGGCTTGGTTGTGCTCATTCAATAAAGAATCATTCACCCACGCTTCATAGGCCACTGGAACATTGGTATAGGCATACCAAACATAGAGAAGACCTGTATTTTTAGTTTGAATTATTTTGGTTAAATCTATCTTATAGAGGCTAGGGCTCGTGCCTTTAGTCGTCAGATAGAGGGTCTTTTTTTCTTTGTCAAAAGCCAATCCCTGTGGCTCATTAAAAGTCATTCCCGTGTCCAAAATTGATACCTTACCGGTAGGGTCAATAATACTAATCCCATTGCCACTGGTCGTATAAAGATTTCCAACATCGTCAAACTTCATATCACCGTAGCCCTTCACGTTGGAATAAGTAGACAGAATGCCTGTTGGGGTGATTTTGGTCACGGCGCTGTTAACCACATTGTTATCATTGCTATGAACATATATGTTTCCGTATGGGTCAACAGCAAGCCCATTAGCGTAAAAGTAGGGAGTTTTAGCAAAATTTTTGGTCACAACAGGCTGTCCAGAGCCTGAAGGTGGCGCAATCTTGGCTACGGAGCCACTCCAATTTTGGGCTACATATAAATTATTGCTGCCGTCAAAGGCCAACTGCTCAGGGTCATAAAGCCCACTTGCGTACACCGACGAGGAGGCTCCTCCAGGCGGAATTTTTAATATTTGACCTGCGTTGTACGCGGATAGGTACATATTTTGGCTGGAGTCAAGAACCATATGGGTTGGATTCGCCACTTTGTAATACAACGATTTCGTATATGGTTGGCCTAGCGTGCTCGGTGGAGTGAACTTGTAGACGCCATCGGTGGCCCAACCCACACTATTGCTGTCCGCGACGAAAATATTTCCAGACGGGTCGACCGCAATATCTTGAGGCCAGGTAAAACCTGTCGCGATAAGTTGTACAGGCGAAGTCGAATTGCACGTAACGCTGATGTTTTGCGTATGGGCAGCGCCTGTGCCGGAACTATTTCCTACTGTACAAGTTTGCCCCGTTGGTTGTGTATTCACTGCAGCCAAATAGGTTGAACTAGCACCAATAGATGTGGGAAAGGTAAACACCCCATTGGCAGAAAGCGTGATCTGATCAGCGCCGTTGTTGGTAAGTGTGACCGAGGCGCCACTGTTCAATCCCGATAAGGTGCCGCTAATTTGATAAGCAGTGGGTGTAAAAAATTTGCCATTGACAAATTGGTAATAAGACACTCCGCCTTCACAAGCGTTTCCGGCTGCAGTGAAGCCATCTTTTGACATAGTTAAATGTCCCATGTAACTCAAAGAAGAAATTCCTGAGGTCGGGCAGGTATTGGGATAGGTATTCGTTATGGAGTCCTTAGTTGCATTGGCAATAGAGCTTATAAACTGGAAGTCCCAATTGCCTGTGGAAAGTTGGTAGTGGTAACCAAGGTTGGCCGCATCTGCTGTTTGTTGTTCCCAGAGTAAGTCTGAAGAGCGATGGCGCGATACGTTGAAGGATATCCAGCCCGTTGGGCATCCTGTTGCACTGGTGGAATCAAAGCTTGGAAATCCATCGGAGCGCACATATGGAATAGTGGGCATACCGATGGTGGCTGTATTGAGCGGAAGGCGACAAACGGTACCCGTCCAATATGCGTTTTGATAAAGCGTCGTAGCGTAAGCAGGCTGTATCGACATTAGGCCGTAGGAAAGCACCTGTCTGCCGCCTTTGCCATCATAACGAATGGCCGTCTGGTAAAGAGTATTCGCGTCTTTTTTGGCTAAAAGAACGGCTTCGGCGTTCGGGGTTTGCATATAAATGACCCCAGCGTTCAAATCGGTGTACCACGCCTCTACCCCCGATTTGCAAGAGGTGCCGCCGTAAATAAAGGCCTTGCCCTTGTTGTCCGCGTTATAAGCGTCGAAAAAGACTTTAACTGGGTAATCGGCGCTGGCACCACAGAGCGGAAATGCGGCACTTACAAAAGACGTACCAGCCACACTTGCAGCCGTATAGCCTGTGTCAATCGTTTGACCATAAAAAACATCAGCAAACTTTGCGACCCTGACGGTGCGGACGGTATTAAACGCTGGGCATATCCCATTTACCGGTGCGTACTTCAGCAAATACCCCCCAAAACTTCCTGCCGTGGGGGAACTTAGCCCCATAACTAAACGGTCACCCTTTGCCGCAACCTTGATAGAGTCAACGGAAGTTGTGCCTTCGTTGTAAAAAAGGCTGCCCATGGCGCCGGTTTGAAAAGAAAAGCATAGGCCAACGTCCTCGCTGCCTGCAACATAAGGATCCGATTTAATCAGCGTATTGGTCGTGGCGCTGTGTCCCCAGTATTTGTATCTGGAAATAACCTGATCGACTCCATATGATCCATCAATCCAAGTCAGAAGCTGTTTCGTAGTCAGGGTGCTTGAGCCGTAAAAGTTATTCAGGTTTTTTGCCACATAGTCCATCCGGGACATGCCTGCCGCGTTGTCTATGAGTAGGCGCACTGAGGTGGCGCCGCCGCTGCCATTGATCAAACCATCATCCGTCAAGTCCTGTTGGAAATTTGCAATGAACTGGCTAATACCCACGCCATTAACGCCGCCTTTTACTGCCAGCGCAGAAAGCGCCGCAAGTACCTGATTAGCCGCTTGATTTGTTTGGCTATTTGCGAGGTCAAGCTCACTGAAGTTGGCGGGGATTAGCTTGGAGGACGCATCAAGGCCACCGGGCATCAAGTCCGTGCTGTTGTAGATCCAAAATGCAGCCAGTACCTCTTTTTGTGCTTGCGTTCGCGCTGCTGCGAAGTTGCGGTAGGTGGCAGGCTTGGTTTTGTCGGTGACCAAGGCTACGAGTCGCGGGCCTGCCAAGGTCGTCAGTAGGTTTACATTGACTAAACGATCAAGAATCAGGTCGCCCTGGGCTTGCAGTAATACGCTGTCATTTGCGAGCTGGCCAGTAACCTCATTGAAGTAGTAACCCTCCGCAAAGGTTTGAATATGCTGGCGGGTAAAGTTAATCGCTGAGGAGTCAAAGCGGCCTTGGTTGTCTTTGGTCAACAGGTCGTAAGTAAATCCTGTGGGCGCATAGGTAAATGGGTTGAGTTCGTCGATCCAGACATGGGAGCCTTTGAGCAAGGCTCCCTTTTGCGCTACGCCGCCTTCAACCGTAAACCCTGTAGATGTTTGGTTTACAACCTCCCCGCCACCGCCACAACCAGCCAACACCAGAGTTATCGCGGCAAGTAAGCCAATGATGGTTTTCATATCAATAATTCCAACTTTTGATTATTTATTGGCGTCGTTTGAATTGACGCCTCGCCGCCACCAATACAAGAAACCTAACTAGCAGCAGTCACAATGACGGTGGACATACCGTAGCCCAATCCACCTGCGACTGTCAATCTGCAATTGCCTATGTAGCTCTTTTTACGAGGAGTTTTTGTGAAGAATAGGCGTGCTATCAAGCGCTCGGTAAAAGAGCGCGTACATCACCTTCAAAATAATTTCTATTATTTCGGAAAAGTGCTAGCGAGGCTGACTTAAGCTGACGGCCCAATCGAAAGCGACGTCACAGAAAGATCACTGCGGCTTTCTAGGTTTGCATGAGTCTTCGATGGATGTCGATCATCAAAGTTGTCAGGCTATCTACCACCGCGGGCCACTCGAAAACTGATTGCCAAACGTGGTGCCGAATTTTGGACCCCATCACCGACTGTTGAAAGAACCTCGGCGCATCTGCGGGTGGCGCCTAATCCAAAGCGGCGGTAGGCCTGGTCACAGCGGGCCATTACCTGAAAGCTTGGTAATTGCCAATCCTTTGGGTGGACAGGCTTGGGACAAACCTCACCAAAAGTACAACAGCCCGGGGCAGTTTCCTTCGCAGATCAGGGATACGTGGCGCTTACTCCACCGCCTTGACCATGTCTTCAACGACCTTTTTGGCGTCGCCGAACACCATCATGGTTTTGTCCATGTAGAACAGCTCGTTGTCCAGACCGGCGTAGCCCGCGGCCATGGAGCGCTTGT
Organism: Comamonadaceae bacterium; assembly: GCA_947450255.1. Classification (GTDB taxonomy): domain Bacteria; phylum Pseudomonadota; class Gammaproteobacteria; order Burkholderiales; family Burkholderiaceae_C; genus Allorhodoferax. The sequence goes on along the minus strand of CANFVA010000068.1, from coordinate 1,709 downwards.
TGACGATGATGGTTTTGGCTTTGTAGGCTTCCAGAATCGGCATGCCGTAAATAGCGCTGCCCTTGATCATGGCGGCAGGGTTGACCACGTCATTGGCACCCAGAACGATGGCGACATCGGCCTGTCCAAATTCACCGTTGATGTCTTCCATCTCGAACACCTGGTCGTAAGGCACTTCGGCTTCGGCCAGCAACACGTTCATGTGGCCGGGCATGCGTCCGGCCACCGGGTGTATGGCGTATTTCACGGTGATGCCTTTGTGGGTGAGTTTTTCCGCCAGCTCTTTGACCGCGTGCTGTGCACGCGCCACGGCCAGGCCGTAACCCGGCACGATCACCACGGTTTCGGCATTGCCCAAAATAAAGGCCGCGTCATCCGCGCTGCCGCTTTTCACCGGGCGCTGCTCGGTGCTACCGGCCGCTGCCGCGCCTGCTTCGCCGCCAAAGCCGCCCAAAATCACGTTAAAGAACGAGCGGTTCATGGCCTTGCACATGATGTAAGACAGGATGGCGCCGGACGAACCGACCAGTGAACCGGCAATGATCAGCATGCTGTTGTTCAGCGAAAATCCGATGCCGGCGGCCGCCCAGCCTGAATAGCTATTGAGCATGGACACCACCACTGGCATGTCGGCGCCGCCGATCGGGATGATGATGAGCACGCCCAGCACAAAAGACAGCGCCAACATCAGCAGGAAGGCATCCCAGTTCCCTGTAAGCATGAAGTACATACCCAGGCCCAACGTAGCCACACCGATAGCCAGATTCAGCATATGCTGACCAGCAAACACCACCGGCGCGCCCTGGAACAAACGGAATTTGTAGCTGCCAGAGAGTTTGCCGAAGGCGATGACCGAGCCGCTGAAAGTGATAGCTCCAATAGCAGCACCTAGGAACAATTCCAATCGGTTGCCATTGGGGATGTCCAGCGTGCCCAGACCTTGGGCCACGATACCGAAGGCTGCGGGTTCGACCACTGCGGCAATCGCGATGAACACCGCCGCCAAGCCGATCATGCTGTGCATGAAAGCGACCAGCTCGGGCATTTTGGTCATCTCGACGCGCTGGGCCATGAGGGCACCGGCGCCGCCCCCGATCACCAAGCCGAGCAACACCCAGCCCAAGCCGTCGGCATGGCCCGCCAAATTGACGATCAAGGCCGCGGTGGTGACGACAGCGATCGCCATGCCGCTCATGCCAAACAAATTGCCGCGAATCGACGTGGTCGGGTGCGACAAGCCTTTGAGCGCCTGTATGAAACAAATACTGGCGACCAAGTACAGAAGTACAACGAGGTTCATGCTCATTTGTCAGCTCCTGCCTTGGGGGCTTTTTTCTTGAACATTTCCAGCATGCGCCGCGTCACCAGAAAGCCGCCGAACACATTGACCGCCGCCAGCGCCACGGCCAGCACGCCCATGGTTTTACCCAGCGGTGTGACGGTCAGGGCTGCCGCCAGCATGGCGCCAACGATGATGATGGCCGAGACCGCATTGGTCACCGCCATCAAAGGCGTATGCAATGCGGGCGTGACGTTCCAGACCACGTGGTAGCCGACATAAATCGCCAGCACGAAAATAATGAGGTTGGTGATGGTGTGGTCCATGCTTATTTCCTTTTGACGTCGCCGCCCTGAGTCATCAGGCAGGCCGCCACGATGTCGTCTTCCATGTCAACGGTAAAGCCCTTGTCTTTGGGCAGCACCAGTTT
>CANFVA010000067.1 GCA_947450255.1 Comamonadaceae bacterium | reverse complement strand
CCAGCAGCATCAGCAAAAACGGCCAGCCTTCTTTCATCATCGCGCCTATCGGGATGCCGGTCAGCGCTTTGATGACAAACAACAGCATGCCAAAGGGCGGGTGAATCAGGCCGATCATCATGTTGAGCACCACCAGCACGCCAAAGTGCACCAGGTCGATGCCCAGCAGCTTGACGGCAGGAAGCAGCATGGGCACAAATACCAGCAGCAGCACCGACACATCTAAAAAGCAGCCCAGCACCAAAAACAGCAGGTTCACGAAGAGCAAAAATTGCAGGCGTGACAAGTGCATGCCTTCGACCCACTGCGCCATCGCCTGGGGCACGCCTTCGGCCGTAAAAGCGTAGTTCAAGATAAATGAGCCGGCCAGGATCAGCGTAATGACGGCGCTGCTGCGCGTGGACTCCAGCACCACGGCCCAAAAGCTTTGCCAGCTTAAGGCGCGAAACACCAGCGCCGCTAACACCAAGGCATGCAGTGCGGCCACGGCTGCGGCTTCGGTGGGCGTGAAGGCGCCGCTGTAAATACCGCCTAGCAGTACCAGCGGCATGGACAAGGGCAAAGCGCCCCGGAAAAAAATCTCCGGCCACTCGCGCAAAGGCACTGGCGCTTCGCGCGGCATATTGCGCCGGGTGGCAATGGTGTGGACCACTAGCATCATCAGCAAAGCCATGCAGACCCCGGGCACCACGCCGCCCAAAAACAAAGCGCCCACCGAGGTGCCGGACACCAAGGCGTAAATCACCATCGGGATGCTGGGCGGAATGATGGGGCCTAGCGTCGCGCTCGCTACTACCACTGCGCCGGCAAAGCCAGGCGTGTACTCGGGCTTTTTGAGCATTTCGCGGATGGTGACCAGGCCCGGCCCGGCTGCGTCGGCGATGGCGCTGCCGCTCATGCCGGAAAAAATCACGCTCACCAAAATATCCACTTGGGCCAGACCGCCGCGCATACGGCCCACCAGGATGCGGCAAAAATCAAACAGGCGCTCGCTGACGGTGCCGGCGTTCATGATGTTGGCGGCAAATACAAACATAGGCACCGACAGCAGCACATAGTTGTTGTAGAGCCCGTTGCACACTTGCTCGGCGACCAGCCCGAGGTCCTGGCCCTTGGCCATTAAGTAAGCAATACCGCCGGCCAGCATGCCAAAGCCTATGGGCATACGCATCAGCAGGGTGGCCACCATCACGGCCAAGAGGGCGAGCAGGGGCTGGCTCATGCTTGCGCTGCCTTGCTGTTTGCAACTTGACGCTTGCGGCTGATCGCATCTGCATGCGTTTCACGCAATGGGTCATCTTCGACGCGGTCCGGTGGGCCACGCAGCGCTTGGACGATAGGGCCCAAGCTGCGCAGCACCATGGCCAGCAACAAAATGACAAAGGGCAAATACACCGCCATCAGCGGCACCCCCAGCACGGGTGTGCCCTCGCGCGCCATAAAGTGCACATAGTCCCAACTGGCCGGCACGGCGGCCAAAGCAAGGCCGCCGACCAGCGCGTTGCCAAGCACCTGCAAGATGCGACGCCAACGTGCATTGGCATAGTTCCACAGCAAATCAAAAGCCACATGCTCGCGCTGCGGCACCATGGTGGCGGCGGCCCATAAAATAATCCAGACATACAAAATCACTGCCGCCTCGTCGCTCCAGGCCAGGGGTTTGTTCAACCCAAAGCGCGCGGTGATTTGCACCACAAAGACCAAAAACAAGGCGACAAAGAGCAGACCGCCCAGCGTCTGTGCCGCCTTGTTCAGCCAGGCTTTCATAGGGCGGACGCGGCCTTAGCGCACCGCGTTGATGCGGTCTAACAGACCTGCGGGCCAGGTCTTGCCGTAATCGGCGTTTTGGTAGGCGGACTGCACGGTTTTGTGGAAGGCGTCCAGGTCCGGCGTGCTCACTTGCAAGCCTTCTTTCTTGAAAAAATCCACCAACTGCGACTCTTCTTTGAGGCGGTTTTCATTGTTGTAGGCCGCCGCTGCTTGGGCTGCGGCTTGTACTTTGCTGCGTTGGCTTGGACTGAGCGCTTGCATAGCTTTGTTGGAGATGGCAATAAACAAGCCATCGACCAAGTGGCTAGTCAACACAATCTGCTTGGTCACCTCGTAAAACTTAGCCGCTTTCACGGTGGGCAGCGGGTTGTCTTGCCCGTCGATAGTGCCGGACTTCAGACCCATGTACACCTCGCCGAACGCCAGCGGGGTGGCGCTAGCGCCCAGCGCCTCGCCCAAAAACAACCAGTCTTTGGAGCCGGGCATGCGCAACTTGATGCCCTTGAGGTCTGCGGGCGTGCGCACATGGCGTACTTCGCGAAAATTGAGTTGGCGCGTGCCCAAATAGCAGGTTGACAAGGCGCTGATGTCCATTTTGTCGGACATGGTTTTAAACAATTCGGCACCGATGGGGCCGTTGAAGATCTTTTGCTGCTGTGCCGGGTCTCGCACGACGTAGCCGGCGGTGAAGATAGAAAACTCGGGCACGATTTTGGCGACGTCGGCGGCCGATACCGTGGTCAACTCCAAGTTGCCACGCGCCATCGCTGCGGGCTCTGCACCTTGCTTGAACAGGCTGGCGTTCAGGTTGATTTGGACATCGAATTCGCCGGGCGCGCTCTTGTCCAGCTGTTCTTTGAACACCGTCCACATCTTGGCGTGCCAATCGTCTGGCACTGCGGGCGACGAGACGCGCAATACGATTTTGCTTTGTGCCATTGCGGGCCAGCTATGGGCCAGCACGCTGGCAGCGCCCGTAGCCATCAGCCCGCGGCGACGCAGTGCGCCATAGGTTGCAGATTGGGGGTTTTGCATGGTCTTGTCTCCTATGAATTTCGTAGCTTTGCCAACGTGTTGTCGCTGGGGTTAAGGTCCAGCAAAGGACTAGGGAACACCTGTATAAGTCCGTCATCGCCAGGAGCGCAGCGACGCGGCGATCCATCAGCGCACGATTGGCAAGCCAAGATGGATTGCTTCGCTGCGCTCGCAATGACGGGTTTGGACTCATGCAGAGCTTCCTTAGGACGCCAGCGCCTCCAGCAACTCGGTTTCAATCGCGATCTGGGTTTTATTGTGCTGCAAGGGCGCGCCGTGGATCAAAAACGTGTCTTCCACGCGTTCGCCCAGTGTGGCGACCTTGGCCAGTTGCACCACGATGTGGTGTTGCGCCAGCACACGGGCAATCGAATAGAGCAGACCCAGGCGGTCGCTGGCCGAAATATTGAGCAACCAGTTTTGCGCTTTTTCGTCAGGCCGCAGCGTGACGCGCGGCGCAATTGGGAAGCTTTTGACACGGCGCGACACCCGGCCTTTGCTGGGCGCAGGCAGCGGGCCGGCCTGGGCAATGGCTTGCGCCAAATCAACCTCAATCATATTGGTCAGCGCTTGGTAATGCTCTTCCATGCCTGCCGACGTCACTACCTCGAAGGTATCCAGTGCATAACCGCGCTGCGTGGTGTGGATGCGGGCATCGACCACGCTAAAAGAAGCCTGGTCGAAATAGCCGCAAATGCGTGCAAATAAATCGACCTGGTCGGGCGTGTAGACCAGCACTTGCAGGCCCTCACCTACGGTAGAGCGGCGCGCCCGTACGATGGGCGCCTGCGCGTCCACGTGGCGCGAGAGCTGCTTGGCATGCCAAGCGATGTCGGCGGCCTCGTGGCGCATGAAGTAGCTCACATCCAGCGTATCCCATAGCGCTTTGTGCGACTCAAACGGCAGTGCATACAAGGCCAACATCACCAGCGCCTCGCGCTTGCGGCTTTCCACCTCGGCCTGCGCATCGGGGGCGCGTCCGCCCAGTGCGCGCGCGGTGTAGCGGTACAGGTCTTCGAGCAGTTTGCCTTTCCAGGCGTTCCAGACCTTGGGCGAGGTGCCACGGATGTCGGCCACCGTGAGCAAATACAAAGCCGTGAGGTAGCGTTCATTGCCCACGCGCTGGGCAAACTGGGCAATCACTTCGACATCACTCAGGTCCGATTTTTGCGCCACGTGGCTCATGGTCAGGTGCTGGGCGACCAAAAATTCGACCAAAGCGGTGTCCTCTGCGCTGATGCCGTGCAGCTTGCAAAAGCGGCGCGCTTCCACGCAGCCCAGCTCGGAATGGTCGCCGCCGCGCCCCTTGGCGATGTCATGAAACAAGGCGGCGATATACAGTATCCACGGCTTGTCCCAACCCGCTGCCAGCTGCGAGCACAGCGGGTATTCGTGTGCATGTTCGACCACAAAGAAGCGCCGCACATTGCGCAGCACGGTCAGGATGTGCTGGTCAACGGTGTAGACGTGGAATAAGTCGTGCTGCATTTGACCTACGATGCGCCGAAACACCCACAGGTAGCGGCCCAGCACCGAAGTCTGGTTCATCAGCCGCATGGCATGGGTGATGCCTTGGGGTTGCATCAAGATCTGGCGAAAGGTGTCGCGGTTCGCCGGGTCACGCCGAAAACTGCTGTCCATCAGGGCGCGCGCGTTGTAGAGCGCGCGCAGCGTGCGGGACGACAAGCCTTTGATGCCCACGGTTTGCTGATAGAGCAAAAAGGTTTCCAAAATCGCATGCGGCTGGCGGTGGTAGACATCGTCGCTGACCACATCGAGCATGCCGGCTTTGTCATTAAAGCGTTCGTTGATAGGGCGCAGGCTGTGGGTCGAGGGGTTGAGCCGTTCCTCGATATTCATCAGCAAAATTTGGTTCAGCTGCGTCACCGCTTTGGCCGCCCAGTAGTAGCGCTTCATCAAGGCCTCGCTGGCCCGCACCAGTGCCCGACCCTCGCCGCCGCTGTTGCTGTAACCAAAGCTGTGCGCTACGGCCGTTTGCAAATCAAATACCAAGCGGTCTTCACGCCGGCGCGCCGCCAGGTGCAAGCGCACCCGAATTAAAAACAGCAGTGCCTGGTTGCGCTCTATGTGCTGGATCTCCAGCGCGGTGGCTAGGCCGCTGGCATGTAATTGTTGCCAGTTGTTACCCAATTGCGCCGCTTTGGCCACCCACAAAATGGCTTGCAGATCGCGAATGCCCCCGGGCGATTCCTTGCAATTGGGCTCCAAGGCATAGGGCGTGTCTTCAAATTTGGTGTGGCGCTGGCGCAGCTCCAGCGTCTTAGCAACAAAGAAGGCACGCGGGTCCAGCGCCGCCATGAAAGCAGTTTTGAAGGTTTGCGCCAGCGCTGCGTCGCCGGTAATGCAGCGGCTCTCGAGCAAGGCGGTTTGCACCGTCACGTCTTTGGCCGCTTCGCTCAGGCATTCGGACAGCGTGCGCACGCTGGAGCCGATTTCCAGGCCCGCGTCCCAGCAGTTGCCGATAAAGGCTTCGATGCGCCGGGCCCGCTCAGGGGCGTTGGGCGGGCCGACCTCGTCGGGCAAGAGCACCAGCACATCGAGATCAGAATAAGGAAACAATTCGCCCCGACCATAGCCGCCCACTGCCAACAGCGCGCAGGGGGCGCCTAGACCGGCCTGGCGCCACAGTTGGATGAGTAAGGCATCGGCCTGGGCGGCCAATTGATGCAGCACTTTGTGTACGCTACGGGCTGAAAAACCACGCGCTTGCACGCGCGCCAGTAAAGCCTCTTTGCCGCTGCGGTAGGCGGCGCGCAGACCTTGCAAATCGCCCATGGATTGCGCTGCCCGTTGCCGGCCTGAAGTCAGGCGGGTTGCGGCTGCGCCGCAGGCACAAAGGCCGGGGTGGCCGGGCTGCCTGCCGACAGGGTCAGCACTTCGTAGCCCGTGGGGGTGACCAGCACCGTGTGTTCCCATTGCGCAGACAAAGAGCGGTCTTGGGTGACGATGGTCCAGCCGTCTTTTTCTGGGCCGTCTTTGATTTCTTTGCGCCCGGCATTGATCATGGGCTCGATGGTGAAGGTCATGCCCTCGACCAATTTTTCGAGGGTTCCGGGGCGGCCGTAGTGCAGCACCTGCGGCTCTTCGTGAAATACGCGGCCTATGCCATGGCCGCAAAACTCGCGCACCACGCTAAAGCCCTGGCCTTCGGCGAACTTTTGAATCGCGTGGCCGATATCGCCCAGGTGGATGCCGGGGCGGACCATTTTGATGCCATGCCACATCGCGTCGTAGGTGATAGCGCACAAGCGTTTGGCGGCAATGGAGACTTCGCCCACCATGAACATGCGGCTGGTATCGCCGTGCCAGCCGTCTTTGATGACGGTGACGTCGATGTTGACAATGTCGCCTTTTTTCAGCGCCTTGTCATTGGGAATACCGTGACAGACCTGGTGGTTGACCGAGGTGCAGATGGATTTGGGGTAGGGCGTGTTGCCGCCGCCCTTGTAATTGAGTGGCGCTGGAATGCCAGCTTGCACATCAACGATGTAGTCGTGCGCCAGTTTGTCCAGCGCGTTGGTGGTAACACCGGCTTGCACAAAGGGCGTCAGGTAGTCCAGCACTTCGGAAGCCAGCCGTCCGGCAACCCGCATGCCGGCGATACCGGCGGCGTCTTTGTAGGTAATCGTCATGGGGCTGGATTATCCCACCGGGCTTATTCTTGCTCGAGGAAGCGCTGGGCGTCCAGCGCGGCCATGCAACCGGTGCCCGCGCTGGTAATGGCTTGGCGGTACACATGGTCTTGCACGTCACCGGCGGCGAACACGCCGGGCACGCTGGTCATGGTGGCAAAGCCTTTGAGGCCGCCTTGCGTCACGATGTAGCCGTTTTCCATGGCCAGCTTGCCCTGGAAGATGTCGGTATTGGGCGAGTGGCCGATGGCGATAAAACAGCCTTGCAGCGCCAGGTCCTGGGTGCTGCCATCTACCGTGCTGCGCAAGCGGATGCCGGTGACGCCGGAAGCATCGCCCAGCACTTCGTCCAGGGTTTGGAAGGTCTTGAGTTCGATCTTGCCGGCTGCGACTTTTTCCATCAGCTTGTCCACCAGAATCGGCTCAGCTTTGAATTTGTCGCGCCGGTGGACCAGATACACCTTGCTGGCGATGTTGGATAGATAGAGCGCTTCTTCCACGGCGGTGTTGCCCCCGCCGATCACGCAGCACACTTGGTCGCGGTAGAAAAAGCCGTCGCAAGTCGCGCAGCCTGACACGCCACGGCCCATAAAAGCGGTTTCCGAGGGCAGGCCCAGGTATTTGGCGGATGCGCCGGTGGCGACAATCAGTGCGTCGCAGGTATAGCGCTTGTCATCACCCTTAAGCGTAAAGGGGCGCTGGCTCAGGTCTACGCTGCTGATGTGGTCAAAAATGACCTGGGTCTTGAAGCGCTCAGCGTGTTCCAAAAAACGCTGCATGAGTTCGGGGCCTTGTACACCTTGGGCGTCGGCGGGCCAGTTGTCCACGTCGGTGGTGGTCATGAGCTGGCCGCCTTGGGCCATGCCGGTAATTAACACGGGCTTGAGGTTGGCGCGGGCAGCGTAAACGGCGGCGGTGTAGCCGGCGGGGCCGGAGCCCAAAATTAGGACACGGGCATGGGAGGCGGTTGTCATAGGCGGGTGAGGTCGGTAGGGTAGGGGTAGAAAAAGGGGTGCCGGTGGCCGGCCCAGGCGCCTGAGCGCTTGCAAAGCGCCGGACAGGCGGACGGTGCGGGACCCCATTTTACGAAGCTCGCCTCAGTGCCCCGCCTGGCGGTGTGGGTTAAGCTTCGCCCTTGTAGCGTCCGCCCTGCGGAAAAAGCTTTTGTACCGAACCCATGACTTATTCACTGCACACGCTCCACGCTGACACCCTCGATGAAGTGCCCGAGCCCTCCGGTTGGGCCCGTTTTGCCAGCGAAATCGTCTTGTTTCTCGGTTTTTTTGTGCTGGCATTCTTGTTGCTGGCCTTTGCCAGTTACGCGCCCCAGGATGCCGCTTGGACCACGTCGGGCGCAGGTGGCGCGGTCTTGAACCGGGCCGGGCGCCTGGGTGCCTGGTTGGCCGATATGGGTTATTTTTTACTGGGTTACTCGGTTTGGTGGTGTCTGGCGCTGGCCATGCGGGCCTGGGCAGGCCTGGCGATGCGACGCTTAAAGGGCGAGGACGGGCCTAGGCCCTACGTCAAATTGGAGCCAGGCAGCCCCTTGTGGCAGCGCCATCCGCGGGTGGTCTTGTGGGTCGGGCTGGGCCTGTTACTGATCTCCAGTACGATTTTGGAATACACACGCTTGTACCGCCTGGAGTCGCATCTGCCCGGCTACGCCGGCGGCGTGCTGGGGTTTATGTTGGGTACCCAAGTGGTGGCCTTGTTGGGCTTTATGGGCTCGGGTTTGTTGGCCATTGGCGCGGGCTTACTCGGTTGTGCCTGGGCTTTCCGGTTTTCCTGGTTGCACAGTGCCGAATCGATTGGCGGCTGGCTGGACGCGCGCTGGGAATCGTTCCAGGAAAGGCGTGCCTTGGCGCAGGATTTGGAAATGGGTCAGCAGGCATTGCGCGAGCGCGAGGTGTCATTGCATCCCGAAGGTCCGCCGATAGACGCAAACCTGGCCGGTGTCGTAGCCCAAGACCAAGACCAAGACAATGCTCCAGACATCGCACCCCTGATGGCGCCCACCGTATTTGCCGAGCCGCGTGTACCGGTAGAAACGCAGCGCATGGTGGAAGTGCCCAAGAGCACGCGGGTGGCCAAAGAGCGGCAAAAGCCTTTGTTTGCCGAGATGCCGGACAGCAAACTGCCACAAGTGGCTTTGCTGGACGAAGCCTTGCTGCGCCAGGAAACCGTGTCCAACGAGACGCTGGAAATGACCAGCCGCATGATCGAGAAAAAGCTCAAGGACTTTGGCGTGGAAGTGCGCGTGGTGCTGGCCCAGCCCGGCCCAGTGATTACGCGCTATGAAATCGAACCGGCTACTGGCGTAAAAGGCTCGCAAATTGTGGGCCTGGCCAAAGACCTGGCGCGCAGCCTGAGCCTGGTATCGATCCGCGTGGTGGAAACCATTCCGGGTAAAAACTATATGGCGCTGGAGTTGCCCAACGCCAAGCGCCAATCCATCCGCCTGTCCGAGATTTTGGGATCGCAGGTTTACAACGAAGGCAAGTCGCTGCTGACCATGGGGCTGGGCAAAGACATTGTGGGCAACCCCATCGTCGCCGACCTGGCCAAGATGCCGCATGTGCTGGTGGCCGGCACCACCGGTTCGGGTAAATCGGTGGGTATCAATGCCATGATTTTGAGTCTCTTGTACAAGGCTGAAGCGCGCGACGTGCGCTTGTTGATGATTGACCCCAAGATGCTGGAGATGTCGGTCTATGAAGGCATCCCGCATTTGCTCGCACCCGTGGTGACCGATATGCGCCAAGCGGCGCACGGTTTGAACTGGTGCGTGGGCGAAATGGAAAAACGCTACAAGCTGATGAGCAAAATGGGCGTACGCAACTTGGCGGGCTTTAACGCCAAGATTGACGAAGCCAAGGCCCAGGGCAGCTTTGTGTATAACCCCTTTAGCCTGACTCCCGAAGACCCGGAGCCGCTGGACCGCCTGCCGCATATCGTGGTAGTGATCGACGAGCTGGCCGATTTGATGATGGTGGTGGGCAAGAAAATCGAAGAGCTGATCGCTCGCCTGGCGCAAAAAGCCCGCGCCGCCGGTATCCATTTGATACTGGCCACCCAGCGCCCCAGCGTGGATGTGATTACCGGCCTGATCAAGGCCAATATCCCTACCCGTATTGCGTTTCAGGTGAGCAGCAAAATTGACAGCCGCACCATCCTGGACCAGATGGGCGCCGAGGCCTTACTCGGTATGGGCGACATGCTCTATATGCCCAGCGGCACCGGCTTGCCGATTCGCGTACACGGCGCTTTTGTCAGTGATGAAGAAGTGCACCGGGTGGTGAAGTACTTGAAGGAGCAGGGCGGCGAGCCTAATTATGTGGAAGGCCTGCTCGAGGGCGGCACGGTCGATGGCGAAGACGCCGAGGGCGGCGACAGCGGTGGCGAAAAAGATCCTTTGTATGACCAGGCCGTAGAAGTGGTATTGAAGAATCGCAAGGCCAGTATTTCGCTGGTGCAGCGGCATCTGAAAATCGGCTATAACCGCGCCGCGCGTTTGGTGGAGGATATGGAAAACGCCGGTCTGGTCAGTTCCATGAGTTCTAGTGGCCAGCGCGAAATTTTGGTGCCTGCGCGTGCGTCCTGAAGCGCACAACTCGTAGAAACACCGACTGTGCGCATCCACCCCCAAAGTCTGCTGCGCGTATGGAGTCTGTGGGTGTTGTTGGCCGGCTGGAGCGCAAGTGCGCAGTCCACCGGACTGGAGGCCTTGGAGGCCTTCATCAAAAACACCCGCAGTGCGCGTATGCAGTTTGTGCAACAAGTGACTTCTCCGCCCAAGGATGGCCAAGTTGCGCGGGTACGCAATAGCAGCGGCAGCTTGGAGTTTGTGCGACCCAGCCGCTTTCGCTTTGTGTTCAAAAAGCCCTTGGAGCAAACCATCGTGGCCGATGGGCAAACCCTGTGGCTGTACGACGTGGAGCTGGCCCAGGCCACGGCACGCAAACAAGCGCAAGCCTTGGGCGCCACGCCCGCTGCGCTGATCGCCTCGGCCACGGATTTGCGTGCTTTGGAGATTGACTTTGAACTTAGCAACGCGGCCAATGCCGAAGGTCAGGACTGGGTGCTGGCCCGACCGCGCGCCAAAGAGGGCGCCCTGCAAACCGTGCGTATCGGCTTCAAAGGCGCCTCCTTGGCGACTTTGGAAATCCTGGACAGTTTTGGCCAGCGTTCGGTCATGCACTTTACCCAGTTCGAATCCAACCCCGCGCTCGAAAACGCTTTGTTCCAATTCAAGCCGCCCGCTGGCGTGGACGTGCTGCGCCAGTAAGCCGTGGCAAGCAAGCCGTCCACCCATAGCCCGCTGGCCGAGCGTCTGCGTCCGCGCACCTTAGCCGAGGTCATCGGCCAAGCGCAGGTCTTGGGCGAGGGCATGGCGCTGCGCTTGGCGTTTGAATCGGGCACGCCGCATAGCTGCATTTTGTGGGGGCCGCCGGGCACCGGCAAAACCACGATCGCGCGCTTGATGGCTGATGCCTTTGATGCCGACTTCATCAGCATCAGTGCGGTGCTAGGCGGTATCAAGGAAATCCGCGAGGCGGTGGAGCGGGCGCAGCAATCGCGCGATGGCCTCGCGCAGAGGCGCACCCTGGTGTTTGTCGATGAGGTACACCGCTTTAACAAAAGCCAGCAAGATGCTTTTTTGCCGCATGTCGAAAGCGGCTTGTTTACCTTCATCGGCGCTACCACTGAAAACCCGTCGTTTGAAGTGAACTCGGCGCTGTTGTCGCGGGCGGCCGTCTATGTGTTGCAGCCGCTGGGCGATGACGCATTGGTGCAGCTGATTGCCAAAGCCCGCGCGCTCGATGCCGTACCGCCTTTGGACGATACGGCCGCGCAGCGGCTGGTGGCCTACGCCGATGGGGATGCGCGCCGCTTGCTCAATACCCTGGAAACACTGGCCGCAGCGGCGCTGCAGGAAAAGCGCGCACAGATCGACGATGCTTGGCTGCTCAAAGTGCTGGGCGAGCGCATGCGCCGCTACGACAAAGGTGGCGAACAGTTTTACGACACGATTTCGGCGCTGCACAAATCGGTGCGCGGCTCGGACCCGGATGCTGCACTGTATTGGTTCGTGCGCATGCTCGATGGTGGTGCCGAGCCGCGCTACTTGGCACGGCGCTTGATTCGCATGGCCAGTGAAGACATTGGCCTGGCCGATCCACGGGCCCTGCGCATGGCGCTCGATGCGGCGGATGTGTATGAACGCCTAGGCAGCCCCGAAGGCGAATTGACCCTGGCCCAGTGCGTGGTCTATTTGGCGATGGCGCCCAAATCCAATGCGGTCTACAAAGCGTTCAAGGAAGTCAAAGCGCTGGTCAAGAAAGAGGGCACCCGCCCGGTGCCCCTGCATTTGCGCAATGCGCCTACCGCTTTAATGAAGGACCTGGACTACGGCAAAAACTACCGGTACGCGCACGACGAGGAGGGCGCGTTTGCGGCCGGTGAGCGTTATTTGCCCGAGGGTATGCAAGACCTACAGTTTTATCAACCGGTAGAGCGGGGGCTGGAAATCCGGATTGCTGAAAAATTACGTGAACTGCGAGCGCGCAACGCGGCGGCTAAAGGGAGCGCGTAAAGCGCGCAATACAAAGCTAGCTCCGCTTGTGAAGGCGGGTAAACCCCGAACCCTGAAAACGGCTGTTTGGCAGTCCAGATGGCTAGAATCCCGCCATGCGGCAAGAGCCAGCAACCCAGCGCTTAGCTGGCCGGTTTACTGCTCTCAAACGCGTATCGCACACCCGGGTTCGTATCTGACCGGGCCATCCAACTTCGGAGTTACCTATGGATATTTTTGTACAGCAGGTCATCAATGGCCTGGTGCTGGGCAGCATGTATGCGCTCATCGCCCTAGGCTACACCATGGTGTACGGCATCATTAACCTGATTAATTTCGCCCACGGTGAAGTCATGATGGTGGGGGCCTTGACCAGCTGGACCGTGATCGGCTTGCTGCGCCCTGCGCACCCGGACTGGCCCGGCTATGTGATTTTGTTAATCGCCTTGGCGGTGGCCTGTTTGGTGGCTGCGGTGCTCAATTTCATCATCGAAAAAATCGCTTACCGCCCTTTGCGCAACAGCCCCAAGCTGGCGCCCCTGATTACCGCGATTGGCATGTCCATCCTTTTGCAGACGCTGGCCATGATTATCTGGAAGCCCAACTTCAAGTCTTACCCCACCTTGCTGCCGAGCGAGCCCTTTAATGTTCTGGGTGCAGTGATCACGCCCACGCAGGTCATGATCTTGGTCTTCACAGCCGTGTCCTTGGCGCTGCTGACCTGGTTGGTCAATTACACCAAGCTCGGACGTGCCATGCGCGCCACCGCCGAAAACCCAAGGGTCGCCGGCTTGATGGGCGTTAAGCCCGATGTGGTGATTTCCGCTACCTTTGTGATCGGCGCCGTGCTGGCGGCGATTGCTGGCGTGATGTACGCCTCGAACTACGGAACCGCGCAGCACGCTATGGGCTTTTTGCCTGGGCTCAAAGCTTTTACTGCCGCGGTGTTTGGCGGCATCGGTAATTTGGCTGGTGCGGTGGTTGGCGCCATCTTGCTGGGCCTGATCGAGTCGATTGGCGCGGGCTACATTGGCGACTGGACGGGCGGTGTGCTGGGCAGCCATTACTCGGATATTTTTGCCTTTATCGTGCTGATCGTGGTTCTGACCCTGCGGCCCTCGGGCTTGTTGGGTGAGCGCGTGGCAGATCGGGCATAAGGGGAGATGCTGATGACACAAAAAACTTTTATCCGTTACGCGCTCATTGCGGCGCTGATGCTGGTGTTCCCGTTGGTGTTACAAACCTTTGGCAATGCCTGGGTGCGTATTGCCGATATGGCCTTGCTCTATGTGCTGCTGGCGCTGGGCCTCAATATCGTGGTGGGTTATGCCGGTTTGTTGGACTTGGGTTATGTGGCGTTTTTTGCGATTGGGGCTTACAGCTATGGCCTGCTTAATTCGCCGCATTTGACCGAAACCTTTACATGGTTGGCCACCGCCTACCCCACGGGCTTGCATACCCCGATCTGGCTGGTGCTGATCTTGGGTGCAGGCTTGGCCGGTATCTTTGGTGTGCTGCTGGGTGCCCCCACACTGCGCTTGCGCGGCGACTACCTTGCCATCGTTACCTTAGGTTTCGGCGAAATCATCCGCGTGTTTCTCAACAATATGGACAACCCGGTCAATATCACCAACGGCCCCAAGGGCATAGGGCAAATTGATTCGCTGCAATTTTTCGGCATCAACATCGGCAAAAAAATGGTGGTTGGGGGTATCGAGTTCGCTTCGGTGTCGCTGTATTACTACCTGTTTTTGGCGCTGGTCTTGTTCAGTATCCTGATATCCCACCGCTTGGAGCAATCGCGCATTGGTCGCGCTTGGATGGCGATCCGTGAAGACGAAATCGCGGCTAAGGCGATG
>CANFVA010000066.1 GCA_947450255.1 Comamonadaceae bacterium | reverse complement strand
CGGTTCTTGTCCATCGGCTCGCGATTTACGCTGCACGCTTCCTTCCCACGCTCGGTCGCCCTCACGCAGTTGCGCTTCACTTTGCTCACTGTGACCAGCTCGCAGCGGGACTTGCACCCGCAGGTGTGCGCCCATGCTGGGCGCACCAAGAGAAATAGCAAACCCCGGCGCTGCCGGGGTTTTTTTAGGCTAGCATTTTTTTCAATTCACCGCTGTTTATCAAAGCTTGCACATCGGTCGCGCCTCCAACCAAAATGCCTCTGACAAATACCATAGGAAAAGTAGGCCACCCGGTCCACATTTTGAGTGCGTTGCGTTCGCGCCAGCTGTTGAAGTAGCTACCAAACTCCAGATAACCATGGGCAACGCCTGCCGCATCCAGTGCTGCGCGCGCCTTTTTGGGCATGGGATTGAGCGCCATACCCACTACCAAAACCGAATGCTTGGCAATCGCCTCCTCCACCTGGTCCACCATATGACGGTGGTGATGGGCTACGGTATCGCGCACAGCACTATGGATACGTGACTCGTCTAAAACTGATCTGGACATGCTTAAAACTCCGCTAAACGCCGATTATGGTCCTGGATTTGTAGACCTCACTACTTAAGGCATAACTTGCACGCCAATCAACCAACCGTGGGCCCACCCTACCAACACCAGCCATACCGCAATGCCAATCTCTAAGGTCAAAAAGGTGGAAGCTAAATTTCCGGCGGCATATACCACTTGATCTACACGATCACGGGCTCTAGACGCTTTAAAAAGCAAAACGCTCCAAACCAACATGCTGCCAAATAAAAGCAAATGCGCCAAGTTGCCATTTGCAAGCAGGTGCGCCAAGGCCCAGACCTTTACCGATAAAACCATAGGATGGTGTAACTTCGCTTTAATTGCATTGTGTGGGACATAAACCGCTGCCATTAAAACCATAGCCACGAGCGTCAAAAAGTAGGCTACATGCTTCATTACCGGCGCGGGTGTCCACAACACGATAGGCATGTCACGGGCAATTCCAAAACCGTATACCAACAGCGCAAAACCCACCAAGGAAATCACGGTGTAAAGTACCTTGAAACGTGTTGGACCTAGGCTTGCAATCCATCGCGCTCTGCGCGCATCACCCCCCATGCGCAGAGAATGGATACTGATAAAGATCAACAAACCGAGCGTTAAAAGCAACATAAACCACCTTTGAATAAAGCTACGAGGCGAGCATACGCTTGCACCAGCCTATGAACAAGGCTGTGCATAAAAATGGAATAAGTTGGCACTTATCCACAGGCTGACTGCGGTTGTGGATGTTGTTCATATCCAGCAGGCGGCTTCAAACTCCTCCATACACAGGCTATGCTTTGAGCTAAGCCGTTGATATACAAAGAAAAACAGCGCTTTCATTCCAAAAAAACAAGGCCTTATCTACTACTACTAATTTGAAATAAAGAATTAAAGAAAAGATAGAAATCACAAAAAGCGTGGACAAGTCATTAAATACAGGTCTTGAAGATCTGTTAGCAAACGACCGTGTTTTTCGTCAGGTAAAATTAAGGCTTCGTATGACCCCCTGTGCAGTTCCCTATGCCGGTTCAACCTGATCTCGCTTTTTCTGCCAGTGACGCACCTGCGTTTGAACTCAAAAGTGCCCAACTCACACTGCTGGCGTTGCTGATAAAAACACCTGATCTGGCAAAAGTTGCCGCCGAATTGTTAAAAAAGTTTGGCCCTAACGGTGAAAGTCCGGATTTTTTTGATACCGACGGCGTAGTTCTTGATTTCAGTCAGGCCGGATTGCAACTTCCCCATCCACAATGGAATTTGCTACTCAATACCTTAGGGCAATGCCGCCTTGTCGGTAGTGCTGTGCGTGGATTGGATGAAGCCAGCCTAGCAATAGCCAAAAAAACGGGCTTGGTGGAAGTGCCGCCTGAAATTCGTCGTCCTGTAAATGCAAAGACAAGTTCAGTCGTTGCGAGCGATGCGCCAAGCGCACCAACGGCTCTAGCTCCGGCTAAAGTCAGCATCCCGACACCGACTCCCGCCAATGTTCCTGTCTCTGCTCGCGATGGCGCTAATCCGACCGTCGTAGTCCACAAGCCTTTGCGATCAGGTCAAAAAGTGTATGCCCGGGGTGCTGACTTAATTGTGATGGCCATGGTCAATCGCGGTGCCGAGGTGATTGCCGATGGAAATATCCATGTCTATGCCCCGTTGCGAGGCAAAGCCATGGCAGGCGCTAGAGGTAACACGGCCGCCCGGATTTTTGCTTTGGCTTTGGAACCTGAATTGGTTTCCATTGCGGGCGTTTACCGCACGACGGAACAGGAATTGGGTGCAGATGTGTTGGGCAAACCAGCGCAGGTGCGGCTGAGTGACGATGGAAAAGAAAAAATTATTATTGAAGCGTTGAAAACGTAAAATTCAATGCATTGACCTTTACTTTGGAAAGATAGCTCTTCATGGCAAAAATTATTGTGGTCACTTCTGGCAAAGGCGGTGTGGGTAAAACCACCACCAGCGCCAGTTTTGCAACCGGCTTGGCCTTGCGCGGTTATAAAACCGCGGTCATCGACTTTGACGTAGGCCTGCGCAATTTGGACTTGATCATGGGCTGCGAACGCCGCGTGGTGTACGACCTGATCAACGTTATCACTGGGGAAGCTAACTTACACCAAGCGCTGATCAAAGATAAACAATGTGATAACTTGTATGTGCTGGCCGCTTCTCAGACACGGGATAAAGATGCGCTGACACAAGAAGGTGTTGAAAAAGTACTCAATGACCTCGCCGCTATGGATTTTGAATACATTGTTTGCGATTCACCCGCGGGTATCGAGACCGGTGCATTAATGGCTATGCATTACGCGGATGAAGCCTTGGTCGTCACTAACCCAGAAGTCTCTTCCGTGCGCGACTCGGACCGCATTTTGGGCATGCTGGCGAGCAAGACCAAGCGCGCGATAGAGGGTTTGGAGCCCATCAAAGAGCATTTGCTCATCACCCGCTACAACCCTGCGCGTGTCGACCAGGGACAAATGCTGTCCCTCGAAGACATCCAAGATATTCTGCGTATTAAACTTATCGGCGTGATTCCCGAAAGTGAGACGGTGTTACAAGCCTCTAACCAAGGGGTTCCCGCAGTACACATGGCCGGCAGCGAAGTAGCCGAGGCTTACAAGGACGTGATCGATCGCTTCCTGGGCCAGGACAAACCCATGCGTTTTACCGAGGCCGTGAAACCCGGCTTTTTCAAGCGACTATTCGGCGGGAATTAAGAGCATGTCCTTTCTCTCTTTTTTGTTGGGCGAGAAGAAAAAAACCGCCAGTGTCGCCAAAGAACGCTTGCAACTCATACTCGCTCACGAGCGCACCGGCCGCAATGCGTCCGAGCCCGATTACATGGCTGATTTGCAGCGGGATTTGATTGCGGTAATCAGCAAGTACATCAAAATCAATCCCAACGATATCAAGGTGCAGTTAGAGCGCCAAGACAACCTGGAAGTGTTGGAAGTGAAAATCGAATTGCCAGACGCGCGTTAGCACTCAGGCTGACCCGGTGGACACATCCACCGCGGTTTTATCCAACACCCGGCGCAGCACAAAGCTTGAATGCACACCCGTTACACCGGCGATGCGGGTAATACGCTGTAGCAGCAGCGACTGGTAATGGTCCATATCGCGTACCATCACTTTCAGTTGGTAGTCCGCCGCTTGCCCCGTGATAAGCATACACTCCAAGACTTCAGGGATTACTGCAATTTCAGTTTCGAAATTGGCAAAACGCTCAGGCGTATGGATGTCCATAGAAATATGGATCAGCGCTATCAAGGTCAAACCGAGTTTGCGCGTATCCAAGTGCGCGCGGTAGCCCACAATCAAGCCGGCCTCTTCCAGAGCGCGCACCCGGCGCAAGCAGGGCGACGGCGAAAGACCTATGCGGTCTGCCAGGTCTTGGTTGTTAATGCGACCATCCTCTTGCAATACTTGCAAGATGAGTTGGTCAAAACGGTCGAGTTTCATCCTTTGCCTGTTTCTCCCGGTGGCCGGGCTTTGCCTTTGAATAATGTGCCGTGCCCCGGTGTTCCGACACCCCGTACGCGCCGTGCATCTTAGACTTTCACGGCCACGTGTTACATTAACCCTGTAAATGCCGCGTCCCGCACGCCCAGCACCGTCCCGGCAGAGGATGGTGCCCGCGCATTTGCTAGTCGATGCCACAACCGGTTGTTACGACCGCCTAGCGACTTTTCTTTCCTTTGTCACTGGCGCCCTGCCGAGCGCAGTGAAAACTTTCACCCAAGATGTATAGACAAATTCCAGCAGCCCAAAACGCTGCCACCACGATCGGTAAATACCGTATCGCCGCTTTGCCAGCCCGTTCGGGCGCCGGCCAGTTTTATGCCCAGGTATCGATTGCCAGTGGCCAAGGCCAGGCCAGTACCGACCGGGTGATGCGTTTCACTCCGGTTTTTCCCAGCCAGGATGCAGCGGCACAATATGCTTTGGAGCAAGGCATTGGCTGGGCACACAGTGCCATTGGCAGTCCCTAAACCCTACGAACATGCCACAATCCGCATTGCGAGCAAAGGAATCCTTATGGCAAAAGAAGAGTTAATTGAAATGATGGGCATCGTCAACGAGGTATTGCCCGATACCCGTTTTCGCGTGACCTTGGATAACGGCCACCAGTTGATCGCTTATTCGGCTGGAAAAATGCGGAAAAACCACATTCGTATTTTGGCCGGTGACCGTGTGTCACTCGAGCTGTCGCCATACGATTTGACCAAAGGGCGTATCAATTTCCGCCACATCGAAGGCCGTGGCCCCATGGTGCCGCGTCGCACAGCGGCTTGATACCCTAAGCGCCAGCGCCTCCTGGCCTGCGGCGCTGTCGCACTGCAAGCGCCAAGCCTTGCAACACCGGCACAGTCTGCGCCACGCTGATGCAAGCATCCGTGACCGACACCCCGCGTTCCAAAGCTTTGCCTGCTACTTTGTCCTGACGGCCTTCGCGCAAGTGGCTCTCTAGCATCAGTCCGGTAATACGCGCATCCCCCGCTGCGATCTGCTCGGCAACTGACTGGGCTACCTCAATTTGCCGCGCGTATTGTTTGCTGCTGTTGGCGTGCGATACATCAATCATTACTTGTGGCCGGATGCCGGAGGCCTCTAGCAAAGTGCAGGCCGCCTGCACATCGGCGGACCCGTAGTTGGGTTGCTTGCCACCGCGCAAAATAATATGGCAGTCGGCATTACCCTGGGTTTCGAAAACTGCCGCCTGGCCCCATTTGGTGATGCCCATAAACGCGTGTGCCGATTGCGCTGCCAGCAGCGCATCGACTGCCACCTTCACCCCTCCATCGGTTCCGTTTTTAAAGCCTACCGGGCAGCTGAGGCCGCTGGCCAATTGGCGGTGACTTTGGCTCTCGGTGGTACGCGCTCCAATCGCGCCCCAACTGACTAAGTCGCTGATGTATTGCGGGCTGAGCAGGTCTAAAAACTCGGTGCCCACGGCCAGGCCCGCGTTGACGATATCAATTAGCAAAGAGCGCGCCAGACGCAGGCCTTCATTGATAGAAAAACTGCCGTCCATGTGCGGATCGTTGATATAGCCTTTCCAGCCCACTGTTGTACGTGGTTTCTCAAAATAACAGCGCATTACGATGAGCAAATCGTCTGCCAGTGCACGGGATTGGGATTGGAGCCAATGCGCATATTCCATGGCTTGGTCGTGGTCATGAATTGAGCACGGACCGACAACCACCAAGAGCCGATCATCGCGTCCGTGCAACACATCGCAAATGGTCTGGCGACTTTGCTCCACCCGAGCGAGCAGTTGGTCGGGGGCAGGCAACTGCTCTTGGAGCAGGGCCGGGGCAATCAGGGGACGAATGGCTTGAATACGGGTGTTATCCGTGCGGGACTGGTCTGGCAATATAGGCATGGCAAAGCGTTGCGGAAAAACCAGCATTGTCCCGCGAAACGATGCCTCTCTAGAACTCCCGCTGACGGCTTGAGTGAAGGCGGCGACCGCCGTAAGATGTTGACTAACCCACAGGAGCCAGGTATGACTGAAGCCATCCGCATTCAAACCTTTACTGAGTTTTATCCCTTTTATCTGGGCGAACACGCCAACCGCATTTCGCGGCGCTTGCATTTTGTGGGGTCCAGCATTGGCTTGGTATTGTTTATTGGCGCAGCGCTGACGCTCAATGCTTGGCTGATTCCGCTGTCCTTATTACAGGGCTATGCGTTTGCCTGGGTTGGGCATTTTTTCTTTGAGCACAACCGCCCGGCAACCTTCAAGTACCCGGTTTTTAGCTTTATGGGCGATTGGCGTATGTGGTGGGACATGCTTCGCGGGCGCATAGCGTTTTGAGGCGCCACCTGCTTAGGCCAGAAAAACTTCGCCTTGCAGGTCAAACAAAACGCCAGTAACGGGCTTTTCCCCGCGCTGGGTCTTTGGAATACAGACAAACCGCAGGTCCGAAACCGGCGTAATCAGACGGTAAGCCTGTCCTTGGTGGACCCCTAACAAACGGATCAGGTCTGGCGGGCAAAACGTAATCGACTGCACATCCACAGCCTCATCACCTCGAACCAGGGCCAACAAGCTAGGCTGCACCTGCGCTGGTAACTGGCTACGCCAGGCCTGTAGCGCGCTTGCCAGCGCACGCAGCAAGACCCCGGCCGATACTGGGGGATCCTGTCTTAGATCTCCCAAGTACTGCGTGTCCGATGGCTCGGATGAACCCATACCCCCAGCGCATGCAATCATTGTCTTTTGGTCGGCAATACGGCGCAGTGCCGATTGGGTGGCTGGCATTTTCGTCCCGATCAGCGCCTGCAAAAGATGGGCTTCGCGCGAAGTTTCCACAAGAAACTTTCGTGGTATCTGACGGCAAACCTTGTCCATGCTGCGACGACTTGTTTGAACGGGGCGCTTAGTGTGCACAAGCAAAACTATTTTTGCTAACGCACGCCCCAGAAACACGTCTTTATATCGTAAAACCAGCTTATTACATAATAATTAAAATTTTATTAATATTTAAAAAAGAACCAATGACTAAACACCTCACAGAACCGAGCGTGCGCGGACAGCGCCCGGCACCCCCAATTCCGGGTGCAATTGCCCGGCCAGCAACCAGGCGCCCAGCAAAATCAGGGCGCCCACCGCAAAAACGCCCACCACTGGCGCAAATTGCAACACCAACCACGCAATGGCCGGCGAGATGATGCCTGATACATCGCGAAAGCTGGAATAAACAGCCGACATCTCGGTGCGCTCAGACGGCTTGACTGACATTAAGAAAGGCAAGCCGGCACAGGTATCAAGCAACACCAAAAACAGGGTGCCGGCTAATAAAAAACCAATAGTCAGCCACGGCCAAGGCGATAGCGCGGTCGCCGTCAAATAACAAGCGCTGGCACCCAAACAACCCGCGCGTATGGCGACGCGGACAGAGCGTCCTTGCATCCAAACCAACATCAGGGGCGCTAAAAAAAGGCCCATATTAGCAACTGAACTGGCCACTCCGCCCACTTGGTCGCCCAAATCGTTCTCAACTGCAAAAATGCCCAAATACACAAAAAACATCCACCAACCGCAAGAGCGCACCAGGGGCAATAGCCAGGCCGTAACCAACCGTGGTTGGGAGAAAAATCGCGCAATCAGCGCGACGGGGTTAGCCTTGCGTGCGCTTTGCATGCCCTGCACGCCGTCGCTACCTCGGCTTAGAAACTTGCCTTCGCCCAAAGGTGTTTTTCCAATCAGCCATGCCATTGCGATTGCTGCAAAGGCCAACAAGACAAACGGAGCGCCACCTCCGAGCGTCAACAGCCAAACCCCAGCGAAGGGTCCGACGACCCATCCGGCTCCGCCGTACAACAGGCGCATAGTTTCCAGGCGGCGAAAGTCGGTTTTTTCCACATGGTCGAGCACATAGCTGTTGTAGCAAACAAAGGAAATGGCGGCGGCCACGATAGCGCAGACCAGTGCCACGGTTGTCCACTTGCCTTGCAAAGCGCCAAAACCCGCGCTCCACACATACAAGCTCACGGCAGCCAAGTACACCTGCCGCCGGCTAGATACGCGCACCAGCGTTGGCACCAACAGCGCCGCTGTCAGAGAAGCCAAGCCGGCGCAAAAATAAATCTCGGACACCAGCTGGGCGCTGCCCCAAGCGCGGTACAGCAACAGTGGGAAAACGGATAAGGTACAGCCGCGGCACAAAGCTTCCAAGCCCGCGATGCGGGCAAAAGATTCGACGGTGGGCTGGGCAGAGACCGGTAAAGAAGGGCTGGACATAGCACGTGCGGAAATTGCGTCGATTGTGCCTTGCACACCTTCCCGCTGGCTAAACTCCGCCTATGCTGCATTACGAAACCATTCCCGTCACCCCGTTCGAGCAAAACTGCTCCATCGTCTGGTGTGACCAATCCTACAAGGCGGCCATCATCGACCCCGGCGGGGATCTGGATCTGCTGATAGCGACCGCCAAAAATCTGGGCGTGAAGCTGGAGCAAATCTGGATTACCCATGCCCATGTCGACCACGCGGCAGCGACGCAGGATTTGGCAGATCGCTTGGGCCTGCCTATCATCGGGCCGCATCCGGGCGACCAGTTTTGGATTGACGGTTTGCCCCTGGCGGCCGCTACCTATGGCTTTCCCCCAGCCCGGCCCTTTAAGCCCACGCGCTGGCTCAAGGATGGTGACACCGTCACATTGGGCGAGCATGTGCTGCAAGTGCGCCACTGCCCTGGCCATACGCCTGGCCATGTGGTGTTTTATTCGGCGGAAATGAAGCGCGCATTTGTAGGTGACGTACTGTTTGCGGGCAGCGTTGGTCGCACCGACTTTCCACAGGGTAACCATGCGGACCTGATGCACAGCATTACCCAGCGTTTATGGCCTATGGGAAATGACACCATCTTTATCCCCGGCCATGGCCCCGAAAGCAGCTTTGGTGTGGAGCGGGTGCGCAACCCTTATGTTGCGGGCACCTGAGCGGGCGAGAAGCGCATGAGCCTGGCCTCCGTACGCGCCTTCTTCGCAGCACGCCAAATAGAGATCCAGATTGTCGAGTCGGACGGCAACACCTCGACCGTGGCGTTGGCGGCGCAAGTGCATGGCGTCGAACCCGGACGCATCGCGAAAACTTTGGCTTTCAAGCTGGCCGATGGCAAAGTATTTTTGCTAGTGGCGCGCGGTGATGCGCGCATCGACAATGCCAAGTTCAAAGCCGCGTTCGGCAAGGGCAAGATGCTCGCGCTCGATCAGGTAGAGGCATTGACCGGTCACCCGGTAGGCGGCGTCTGCCCATTCGGCCTGGCTAACGACTTGCCGGTGTATTTAGACCGCAGTTTGCTGGATTTTGACGAGGTATTGCCTGCAGCGGGTTCAGTCAACAGTGCTTTGCGCATCAGCCCGCAGCAGATGGCCCAATTGACGCAAGGTCAATGGGTGGACGCGTGCCAATAGGCGCTGTTAATTGCAGCCTGCCCCTGCTTTGTGCATTTGGTCGCAATGCGCTGGCCCACAGCGCGTGCCCTGCCTACAGTGCGGTCCATTAGGCGCGTGCAAACGCAAAGACCCCACAGATAGGATTTTTAAATGACGGCTATCTCCAGCCCCGCGCCCACGGGAGCTCACACTTGGCGAGCCCGCTGGCATGCGCTGCGCGCTGCCATGGCGTGTTACTTTCATGCTTTTGGCGCCTGGCTCGTTCGTCTCAGCGGGTGGCGTTTTTTTCTGATTTCGATATCGCTACGCATCCTAGCCTCCATCGCCAGCGCATTCTTTGACGGTGATTCGGAGTACCGTCGCGTGCACAGCCAAGCCGTGCCCAACAAAAGCAAGCCTGCCACACCTGAGGAAACGTCACCGGCGGCGCTTGTGTCACCATTACCGTTCCTTATTAATTGGGTGCGCTATGAGCGTGTCACACCTGTCGGAGGCAATTCCATGATCAATACCAGTCTGCGTTGGATCGCCCGCCTTATATTCTTGGCCGTTGTGCTGGCCCTTGCCGCTGCGATTGTGGGAGGCCTGCATGGGCAGCCTGACGTGATGCTCAGCGTGAATGGCCAAGCCCTCACCCTACCGGCTGTTGCCTCGATGGCGATCGGCGCAGCAGTGCTGGTGGGCTTGTTGGTGCTGCTTACTTTGGCCGTCTTGCCGTTATTGGTATTGCTCCTACCTGTTTGCGCCGTGCTGGTGGTGATGGCCCTCATCGCCGCTGGGCTGGGCGTGCTCAGTATCGTCCTGTGGGGTCTGTTGCCACTGTTGATGGTGTGGTTGATCTGGCGCTTGGCCTTTGGTGGCGCTAAGGGCGGTAGGTCGGTATGAGACCGCAGTCAGTGCAGCCACTGCCTGCGCACACCCCGGCCATGCAAGCTTTGATCCGCACCTCCATCAAAGAACTGGTCGATGCTTTAGACATGCAGTGCTTTTGGCAAATCCACCGCAGTACCCTGGTCAACGTGCGCGCTATCGCAGGTGTTTACCGAGATGACCGCGGCCGCCAACGGGTTGCGGTGCGTGGCAGCAAAGAGCTGTTGGAGCTTAGCCGTAGCTACACCGGATTGTTTATAGGGATGTAAGCATTCTCGATGGTTGCTCAATCGCTTGTGGGTAAAACCGCAAACCTTTTCAAAAGCGGTTCAATCGCAAGCAACAGAAGTGCAAATCGCCACGAAACTAATTGGCACGCGCCCAATACACTCCCCACACCACCAAGCCCATTCCCACCAGTGCCGTCCCTGCAAAGGACTCGCCAAACAATAACCAGGCCACGATGGCGGTACAGGGCGGTACCAGGTAAAACAGGCTCGCGACATTGACCGCGTTGTTGTAGCGGATCAGCCAATTGAGCAAACTCACGGCGCCCAAAGACAAAACTAGCACCAGCCAGCCCATGGCAAATACCATCTCGGGCACCCAATCGATATGCAGTGTCTCGGTCAGCGCCGCCGCAACGCCCGTCAACACCACGGTGGGAACGAATTGCGCCACGGCACCGGTGCGCCAGTCAAATTGCGGGCAAAACCGCTTTTGGTACAAATTGCCGCAGGTGATGGACAGCAAGGAAATAACGCAGGGCAGCAAAGCTGGCAATTCAAAGCCCGTGCCTAATTTGTTGGCTAACACCAGCGTGACCCCGGCCAGCCCCAGGGCCAAGCCCAACCATTGGCGGCGCACCACTTGCTCGTGCAACAACAGACCTGCGCCAATGGCTACCAACAAAGGCTGCAAGCCCACCACCAAAGCGGCCACGCCCGCAGGCAAGCCCAGGGAAATGGCGATAAACACGCCGCCCAGATACACCCCGTGGATCAGTAAACCCGCGACGCCGATGTGCACCCAATCCATGCGCCGCGCGGGCCAGGGCGCGTTGCTTAGTAAGGCGACGAGCACCAGCAATGCGACGACCAGTAGGTAGCGGACAAATAAAAAGGTCAGTGGTTCGCTGTGCGGCAAGCCCAGGCGCGCGCCAATAAACCCGGTCGACCACAGGACGACAAACAATAGCGGAAACGCCGGTGCCAGGCGGCCCATCATGGCGCAGGCGCCAGTCCGCCACCCAAGGCTTTGTAGAGTGCAATCTGGTTTTGCAGCAACGCCGCTTGCAGCAGCACCAAGGCCTGCTGATCGGCCAGCACACTACGCTCGGCATCCAACACCTCTAAGGCCGATGCAGCGCCATGCGCTAGCTTGAGCTGCACCAGTTCTAGGCGCGCCTGATCAGCAGCGTGTTGTGCTTGCTGGGCCTCTAGCTGTGCCTGCCATCCGCTGCGTTGAGTGAGGGCGTCGCTGACTTCACGAAACGCGCTTTGAATGGCCTTTTCGTACTGCGCCACAGCCACATCGCGCGCTGCTTGCGCTGCCGCCAGGTTGGCATCATTGCGGCCATGGTCAAACAGGGGCAATAGCAATTGCGGCGCTACCGTGAAAACCCAGCTTCCGCTGCTAAATAGCGACGACAGTTCGCTGCTTGCGCTGCCGACTCCGGCAGTGAGTGCAATACGCGGAAAAAACGCGGCCCGTGCCGCCACGATATTGGCATCGGCTGCTTTCAACAGCTGCTCGGCCTGGCGAATGTCCGCGCGCTGTGTCAGTACTTCAGACGGAATGCCTGGTGCTAGCTGGGCCAGCCTATTGCGCGCCAAGCTGCCATCGCCCAGTGCGCTTTTTTGCGCAACCGGGATGTCTTGGCCGAGCAGCAACACCAAGGTGTTTTCATCGAGCATGCGCTGGCGCTGCAAGGGCCCGAGCGCGACGCGTACCGACTCCAGTAAAGCCCGATTTTGTTGCAGCTCAATGTCCGAGGCCACACCCTGTTGGTGGCGCAATTGCACCAACTGCAAAGTGCGCTCGCGCGACACCAATAGCTGGCGTGTGCTCGCGAGCAGGGCCTCGTCGGTTTGCAAAGCCAGCCAGCTCTGCGCCACCATGCTGATCAAGCTAATTTGCGCAGTGCGGCTGGCTTCCTGGCTGGCCAGGTACTGGGCCAGCGCCTGCTCTTTCATGCTGGCCACCCGACCAAAAAAATCAAACTCATAGGCCGTGACCGACAAGCCCGCATTCAACAGCGTAGACATATTGCCAAACGCATTGGGGGCACGCGAGCCGCCAGCGGCAAGGTTGACAGTTGGCAGATCGTCTGCCGTGCGCAGACCCAGTTGCGCGCGCGCTTGCGCCAGTGTGCCCGCAGCGATACGCACATCGCGGTTGTTGTCCAGCGCCAGGCGTATCAAGGCAGCCATATCCGGGTCTTGGAAATAGCTTTGCCAATCGGGCAGCGCCAGCGGTGCAGCAAGGGGTGGCGCCGAGGCACTGGCCACAGCACGCGGCGCAGCAGCGGCTGCTGGCCAGTGCGCAGGCACCGGTGCCTGGGGCATCAGGGAATACCGTTTGGGCGCGCTGCATCCGCCAAGCAGCAAGGCGGCTGACAGCGTGGCACAAGTTAGGGTCGTCTGCATGGCGCGCCGGCTCACGGGGGTGAACTCATTCATGGTTGTGCACTCCCGTTTGCGTCGCTGGCGCTGGCGCCACCGGCTGTTGGCGCGCATTGCTTTGGAACAGCCTGCGCACCAGTACAAAAAATAGGGGCACAAACACCACCGCCAACGTGGTACCGGTCAGGATGCCGCCAATCACGCCGGAGCCGATCACGCGTTGGCTGGCCGAGCCTGCGCCACTGGCGATGGCCAGCGGCAGCACGCCCAAGGTAAAGGCCATGGAGGTCATCACGATGGGGCGAAAACGGATATGCGCCGCTTCTAGCGCCGCCTCGATCACGGTCTTACCCTGGGCCTGCAAGTCCTTGGCAAACTCAATAATCAAAATCGCGTTTTTGGCCGACAGGCCGATGATGGTGATCAGTCCGACCTGGAAATACACATCGTTGGCATAGCCGCGCAGCAGCGTTGCCAGCAGCACACCAAGCACCCCCAGCGGGACTACCAAAATCACGGCCAGCGGAATCGACCAGCTTTCGTACAAAGCGGCAAGGCATAAAAATACGGCCAAGATCGCAAAGCTGTACAGCGCCGCCGATTGCGAACCGGCCAGCTTTTCTTCGCGCGATAAGCCCGTCCATTCAAAGCCAAAGCCGGTGGGCAATTGGGCGGCTAGGCGCTCCATTTCAGCCATGGCGTCGCCGGTGCTAAAGCCGGGTGCCGCGCTGCCGCCTAGTCGCATGGCGGGGTAGCCGTTGTAGCGGATGGTTTGCATCGCGCCCTTGATCCAGCGCGTACTTGCAAAGGCCGAGAAGGGCACCAGCTGCCCCCGCGCATTGGGCACCGACAGGCGCAGCAAATCGTCGGGCTGCATACGCGCAGGCGCGTCGGCCTGCACCACCACCCGCTGCAAACGGCCCGCGTTGGGGAAGTCGTTGATATAGGCCGAGCCCAAAGCGCTGGAAATCACGTTATTGATGGCGTCAAAGGACACGCCCAGCGCCAGTGCTTTGTCCCGGTCAATATCCACCTGCAATTGCGGCGCATCCTCTAGCCCGTCGGGGCGCACTTGCGTCAACACTTTGCTTTGCGAGGCCATGCCTAGCAACTGGTTGCGGGCCGCCAGCAAAGCATCGTGGCCCATGCCGCCGCGGTCCTGGAGTCGAAAATTGAACCCGGAGGCAGTGCCCAATTCAGGAATCGGCGGCGGGCTCAAGGGAAAGATAAAGGCGTCTCGGATGCCCGAAAGCGCACCAAAAGAACGCCCCGCTACCGCTTGCGCAGAATTGGCCGGAGAGGGCCGCTCTTTCCAATCTTTCAGGGTAATAAAGGCCAGCGCCGCGTTTTGTCCCAGGCCGGAAAAGCTAAAGCCCAGCACGCTGACCATGCTTTGCACTTCGGGCTGCTTGAGCATAAAGCCCTCGACCTGTTGCATCACTGCCCGCGTGCGTTCTTGCGTGGCGCCCGGTGG
>CANFVA010000065.1 GCA_947450255.1 Comamonadaceae bacterium | reverse complement strand
GCCTGTACCGCATCCGCCCGCAAAGCACCAGCAACTACCTGGTCGAAACCGACCCCCAATTCACCCAGCTTAAAACCTGGCTGGGCAGCGACTACCTGCTTAAAAGCCTCAGCGTGGATCCCACCATCACCCAAAAGCGCCTAGGCGATGGCTACTACGAACAAAAGCTCATCCGCGAACAAGTGGCCCAGCTCACCGGCAGGCGCTTTCTGGGTGACTACAGCAACGACCAAGCCCAATACCAAGCCCTCATGGACAACGCGCTGACCATCGCCAAAACCCTGAACCTGCGCCCGGGCATCGCCCTCACCGCAGCGCAAATGGCGCTCTTAACCAGCGACATCGTCTGGCTGGTCGAGCAAAGCATCACCCTGGCCGATGGCAGCGTGCAAAAGGTCCTGACCCCCCAGCTCTACGTGCGCGTAAAAGATGGCGACCTAGACGGCTCGGGCTCGCTCATCTCGGGCGACAGCGTCAACATGAACCTGGCTGGTGACCTGAACAACAGCGGCACCATCGCCAGCCGCAAAGCCATGAGCATTACCGCAGAGAACATTAAAAACCTAGGCGGCACCCTGCGCGCCGACCAACTCGGCCTGAGTGCGCGCCAAGACATAGACAACATAGGCGGCACCTCAGAGGCCATGAGTTCGGCCAAGCTGGACGCAGGGCGCGACGTCAACATCAGCAGCACCACCCAAAGCAGCAGCGTGGACTTGGGTACCTTTAAGAGCAGCCAAACCAGCATAGACCGGGTAGCCGCTATCTACGTTAAAAACCCCGGCGGCACTTTAAACATCACCGCTAAAAACAACATCAACCTGACAGCGGCCCAAGTGGACAGCCAGGGCAGCGCATCCTTAAAGGCAGGCAATGACATCAACCTTCGAACCCTGACCACCAGCCAGTCCGAAGACGTCACGATAGACGCGGACAACTACCGGCGCAGTGCCAGCAGCAAAGACGTTGGCAGCACGATCACCGCCGCTGGCAACCTGAGCCTGGACGCGGGCAACGACATCAACGCCAAAGCGGCCAGCGTGCAGGCAGGCGGCGCCTTGGACGTCAAAGCCAAGCGCGACATCTTCATCGAACCGGGCGAGAACAAGCAAAGCAGCTCCAGTGCTTCAAAAAGCAGTAGCGGCGGCTTCCTATTTAGCAGCACCACCAGCACCACCAGCTCCAGCGAAAGCAACAAAGCCATCGCCTCCACCTTTAGCGGCAACACCACCAGCATCGTGGCCGAGCGCAACCTGGTCAGCATTGGCACCGAGTTCAAAGGCACTGACAGCCTGCTCGTCGAGGGCAAGCAAGATCAAAAGTTCTACGCCGCCACTGACACCAGCAGCAGCCAGAGCACTACCGAGCGCAGCAGCAGCCTATTGGGCTTTATCAGTCTAGATAAGTCCAGCGATACACAAAACCAAGCCCAAACCAAGGCACTGGGATCTAAGCTGATATCCGACAAAGCCATCACCGTCAACATCGGCAACAGCGCGGACTTTAGTGGCGCAGAACTGAGCGGCGACACCGTCAGCTTTAAAAACCTAGACCCGAGCAAACCTGGCAGCCTCAACCTAGGCGGCGCGCTAGAGAGCGCGAGCAGCAGCACCAGCAGCTCCTCCGAAACCCTAGGCCTTTGGCAAAAGAAATCCGACAGCGGCAGCAGCAGCCAAGACCTCAAGATGACCAGCATTAAAGGCAAAGCGCAGTTTGACGAGGGCCTCAAAGTAGCGGTGCAACTGCCCGATGTGGTGCAAACCAGCGGCAAAGCCGCCAACCCCAATGCGGGCCAAGCCCCAAGCATCCGCGATGCAAACCAAGCCAGCGTGCAAAGCCAAATAGAAACCTTGAGCCAGCAGCCGGGCTTGGGGTATTTGAAGCAGCTTGGCGAGCGCAAAGACATCAATTGGCAGCAAGTGCAGCTAGCGCACGACAGCTGGAAGTACGAACAAGAGGGATTGACACCGGCAGGCGCCCTGCTGCTGAGCATTGCAGTGGCCATGGCCACGGGCGACTTCACCGGCGCTACGGCTGCCAGCATCACCGGCACTACCAGCGGGGCAAGCTATGCGGCCACCCAAGCAGCGCTGAACGCGGCCATCAGCCAAGCCTCGGTAAGCTTGGTCAACAACAAAGGCGACATCGGTAAAACCTTGCAAGACTTGGGCAAGTCAGAGAGCCTAAAGAGCATCTTGACAGCCGCCCTGACAGCAGGCGCATTGCAAAGCGTGAACCCCGATTGGCTGAGCCAGGCCAAGGCATCGACCGTGTTGACCGACAAAGCCATCGTGAACCTGACCAATGCAGCGGTCAGCGCCACCGTCAAGACGCTGGTGCAAGGGGGCAGCTATGAGGACAATTTAAAAACGGCACTGCTCAATGCGGGCGTGGACACTGCGGCGGGTTGGGCCGCAGCCAACATCGGCGAAGGCTATAAGAACGGTAGCGGCGCACTGAGCGAATTGCAAGGCCAATACCTGGCGCACAAGGTGGCACACGCTTTGGTAGGTTGCGCAAGTGCCAGCGCCAAGGGCCAAAGCTGCGAAGCAGGCGCTATGGGCGGCGCCATGGGCGAGGCCTTTGCTGAGATGTATGCAGGCACTAGCGATGGCAGCACCCTGACCCCTGCGCGCCAACAAGAGGTGCTGGACATGGTCAAGCTAAGCACCGCAGCGGTGGCGGCGATGACGGGCAAGGATGCGCAGGTGGCGGTGGATGCGGCGGTGAAAGCGGTGGAAAATAACTTTCTGAAAAATGGAAAGTTTTTAAGCGAAGCGGAATCCAAAAAAATTGTTGCAGCAACTGAAAAATGGGATGGCGTAACTTACAAGCTTTTAGGTGCCAAGTCTGATATTCAAATAGGTGGGGATTGCTCAGGCATAACATACAAAAGCTACTCTGAAGCGGGTTATGGATACACCTATGTTCGTGCCGATGACCTTCCGACGGCGGCCGGGAAAGAAGGATTTCCCTTTGCCAAGGTGCAGGACAGCTCATTGCAATCAGGCGATATATTGCAGTTCAGTGGACATGTTGCGATCTACTTGGGACGTGATCCAAAAACAGGAAATGAACTAATGTGGACAGCATCCACGAGCCAAAACAAGTACATGATTCAAACAGTATCTGGTTTTACAAAAACTAAGCCACTGCAAGGAGTGTATCGTTATCAAGTTGAGTCAAAATGAAATTGATAACTTATTTCTCATTTCTTGTAATTATTTTTTTTAATAATTACGCTTACGGCTGTAAGCCTGAAATATTTAATGGCGAGTACTTGAGAGATGATGTACACAAATACTTAAAAAAATACAAATTTAAAAATAAAGATCAACCAAAAGGAATGCTTGGGATCGTTATCGAAAGAGAGGATGATAAAAAGTATTTAACGTTTCTTTGGAATATGCATGAAGGAGATATCCAAAGAGAAATCACTAATGATTGTTTTTTGATCCGCATTGACGGAGCCAATGAATTAGCTTACAGAATCCAGGCAATCTCCCCAAATACAATTCGTTTATCTCAGAATTTATCTCTGTACAAAAAATTTACCAAAGTTTCTTCGATTGAAGGAGAAGTTAATAAATGGCTTATTGAAGGCAAGTACCTCAATCAAGCAGGAAAGACTTACTCATTCAGTAGGAATGGCATTGCAACAATTGACGGGGAAAAATATAACTACCGAGTCATTATTGACCGCGTTGATTTTCAAAGAGATGTAGTAGTTATAACGGATCAATTCAGTTCGAAAATTTACGGTATTGATTGGGATAAGAATAAGTTAAGGTTATCAGAATACAGTAATGATTCACAGGAATTTAATTCCAGTATTGCAATATTGACTCCAAATTAATTTTGGGAAATTATGTACGGTAATTTTTTTGACTTAAACAATACTGGCACCACCGCCGGTCGCAAGGTGATGAACATCACCACAGAGAGCATTAAAAACCTCGGCGGCGCGATAAGCGCTGACGCATTGAACACCGTCGCCAAACTGGATATCAACAACACGGGAGGCACGATAGAAGCGCTGTCCGCCGCCACGTTGAGCGCAGGGCGCGACTTCAATGTCACCACCACCACGCAAGATGGCATAGGAGTTGAGTGCGCGGACTTAACCAATTACTTCGGCAAGGTGGGGCCTGCCTCTGCCTGGAAACCAGGTGCAGACGTGCGTACCAACCCGCCGCCCCCTGGTACGCCGGTTGCAACATCTAATTTCGAGGGAAGCTATGGCCCTCCTGGCTTGCGTGGCGGAACAAGTAGCGTCAGTCATACTGGCTTGTACTTAGGGCAAGACGCACAAGGTATTTATTTGTTACACCAATGGAGGAACCAGCCGCCAACGATTAGTAAAGTGAAGTGGGAAAGCTGGAATGGCAATACCTACGAAGCGGGCGGGCAATACAAGGTGATTTCCAAATGAGGATGAATATGTATAAGTTGATAAAACTATATACCTTTATCTTCGTACTCTGGACAAGTCCTAACGCGTTTGCGAAAGACTGCGATGAATACAACTATCCCAATGGATTACCAGAGGGGTTTGTGTCGAATTTGAGTTGCAGCCGTCACCATCAATATTTCAGACGCCCGATAGTAGAGCTTTTGGACGCTATTCTTTTGAAAAAACCAAGCAATAAGAGTTTTCCAGTGCGCACGAAATGCCCATTTGATGTATACGGGGTCGAAATTGTTAGGATCAATTTTTTAGCATCTGAATATGGTTATGACAGTGATCCCAAAATGTTTCAACCTGAGCTTTTTCTAACTGGTGGCGAATTTAAATCCGGATTTGATAATGGCGCAGTTGACGTAGATTTCGCTGGTAGAACGCTATTTAGAATTTATACCCACGAATCCATCGACGTAAATGACCCCTATGTCGTTTGGTGCTACCGAACTGAAGCCGCGTGGAAAAACAGAAAAAATACAGATAAGAGCGGGCCCGACTTAAAGAAAATATTTATCCCTTACGAAGCAACGTATTGCATATTGGAAAAGAATTTTTACATGCGACCAAAGGACCGCAGGCTAGTTAAGTTTTGGTGCATCTAAGAGTCGCAAAGTGACCCAATACAGCTTCTCTAGCCAAAGCGCCAGCATCGTGGCCGATCGCAACCTGGTCAGCATTGGCACCGAGTTCAAAGGCACTGACAGCTTATTGGTAGAAGGCAAGCAGGATCAAAAGTTCTACGCCGCCACTGACACCAGCAGCAGCCAGACCAGCACCGAGAGCAGCAGCAACTTGCTAGGCTTTATCACCCTAGATAAGTCCAGCGATACACAAAAGAAAGCCCAAACCCAAGCCCTGGGCAGCAAGCTCATCTCGGACAAAGCCATCACCGTCAACATCGGCAAAAGTGCGGACTTCAGTGGCGCAGAACTGAGCGGCGACACCGTCAGCTTTAAAAATCTAGACGAGAGCAAACCGGGCAGCCTGATCCTAGGCGGCGCGCTAGAGAGCGCCAGCAGCAGCACCAGCAGCAGCTCCGAAACCCTAGGCCTTTGGCAAAAGACATCCGACAGCGGCAGCAGCACCCAAGACCTCAAGATGACCAGCATTAAAGGGGCAGTGCAGTTTGACGAGGGCCTCAAAGTAGCGGTGCAACTGCCCGATGTGGTGAGCACCAGCGGCAAAGCAGCCAACCCCAATGCGGGCCAAGCCCCAAGCATCCGCGATGCAAACCAAGCCAGCGTGCAAAGCCAAATAGAAACCTTGAGCCAGCAGCCGGGCTTGGGGTATTTGAAGCAGTTGATGGAGGGCAATGCGGGTGCGGGCAGCACCAATACAAACACCACCACCCCCAAAGTGCAATGGAGCCAAGTACAACTGGCCCACGACAATTGGAAATTCGAGCAACAAGGCCTGACCCCAGCGGGCGCGGCGCTCCTGAGTATCGCCATTGCCGCTTACACCGGCGGTATGGGGGCTGAGTTGCTAGGCACCACTAGGGCTACCGCTACCGGAACGGCCACCACGCTGGGCGGCGTCACACTAGGAACCACTACGGCAGCAACCGCCACTGCCAGCACCTATGCCGCAGGCGCAGCCCTGAACGCCGGCTTTACCGCCCTGGCCTCGCAAACGGCTGTGGCTATGGTGAACAACGGCGGGGATATTGGTAAAACCTTGGAGCAACTCGGTAGCGACCAAAGCATTAAAAACCTGCTCACTACCATGGCCACCGCAGGTGCACTGCATGCCATGAACACGGCTATTGCAGATGCTAGAAACTCAAGCGCAAGCACGGCGGCAGCCAACGGCCAAAGCGGCGCTGCTGCGTCCGGTGTGAACGGTGTTTCCACCACTCAAGCAGCCAACGCCTTCACTCAAAACCTGACCCGCAACCTCACCAACAACCTAGCCGGTGCGGTGGTGGACTCGGCGATAAACAACAAACCACTCAATGCAGACACCTTGGCCAATGCCTTGAAGTCCGCCCTGATCACCTCGGGCATGGCCAGCGGAGCCAATGCCATTGGCGACGCTGCAGCGCAAAACGAGATCAATAGCTTCACGCAAAAGGTAGCCCACGCGGTAATAGGCTGCGCAGGCGGTGCAGCAACGACAGGCAACAGCGGCGGTTGCAGCGCGGGTGCAGTGGGTGCCGTGGTGGGTGAGATGGCTGCAGGCTATTACATGGACAAGCAACAAGACCCCAAGCTCAGCCTAGAACAAAACAAAGCCAACGCGCTGGCGTTTGCCAAAGTGGTGTCTGCAGCTAGTGGCATCGTGGCTGGAGGTGGTGGGGACAACGTGGCGGCGGTGAATGTGGCGACGACGACGGGGGCGAATGCGGCGGAGAATAATTGCATCATTCATAAATGCTACTTGTTTAAGCCTAAACCTGAAGGTGGGTTTGTCACATCAGGCGCTGCAAATAATGGTCTGTATGCGCAGCAAAATACTTTGGACACACTAGACAAAATTGGGCAAGCATGGAAAGAGTTTGGCATTGACAAGCCTTTAGTGGTTACAGAAATCAGTAAAGAAGTTGGTCCGACACCCGGTCATAAATCTCATCAAGAAGGTCAAGATGTAGATATTCGCCCCTTGCGAGTGACGGGCAGCGGACCAGTGACCTATAAAGACTCAAACTATGACCCAATTGCAACGCAAAAGGCCGTAGATGCAATTTTGAAAATTTCACCTGACGCAATCATCTATTTCAACGACCCCAAAATTAAAGGAGTTAAAACATGGCCTGGACACGACGATCACTTACATATCAGTTTTCCATAATTTCCATTATGTTTTCAGCAGTTTTTCTCTCTGCTGGAGATGTGCGAGCAGGAGGCCAATGGCTGCAAATGACTGGCGAATTGGGCATCGGGAAAACTAGCATTGCTGACCCGACGCCTGAGATGGACTCGGTCGCATATTTAGTTATCAAAGGAAAGGCAGCCGAAAAGATTTACAAAACCATGAAAACTGACCCTATCTTCGATTCATGCATCCAGATGTTTATGAAGAAAGTTGGAAATTTATATTGCACAAAAAAAAGAAACCAATTCGCTTGTGACGTTGGCATAAATTTAGAAACTGGCCAATCTGCATTGGGCAGACCATGCTGACACGTGCCACATGAGCCGCATTGATATTTGGGCACGGCCCCTAATTTGGCTGCGAAAGTGCAAGTACGCACCTCCACCCTGCCCACCCGCATCTCCAACACCAGCCTGTACCGCATCCGCCCGCAAAGCACCAGCAACTACCTGGTCGAAACCGACCCCCAATTCACCCAGCTTAAAACCTGGCTGGGCAGCGACTACCTGCTTAAAAGCCTCAGCGTGGATCCCACCATCACCCAAAAGCGCCTCGATGGTTACTACGAACAAAAGCTCATCCGCGAACAAGTGGCCCGGGGCATTGGGCTCAATTACCTCGCGGCAGCCAGGACCGTTTGGGTCTGCTGTCGCAACAAGGCGCACAGAGGTGACTCGCTTCGAGACCTCAGGGATACCCAGCCAAATCTGGCGCTGGCATGGAGTTCCGGTGACATCTTGAGGGCCACCAAGTCCGGGGCCAGCGAGCGCACGGCCACCACGATCGCGTCGCTGGCGCGCGCCACATCCAGCAGGCTGGAGATTTCTTCACAGCGCAAATTCACCATTACATCCGGGTGGGCGTCAGGGCCATAGCGGTCCACCAATATGCGCGCCACTTCATCGCTCAGAGGCGTTGACGCGACCGGATAGGCTTGCACCATTTGCAGCGTTAGCTTGCGTGCTTTGGCCAGCGGATGGCCTTTGCGGCACATAAATGCGCCGGGCATCTCGCACAATGTTTCTACCAACAAATCGCTAGATGGACTCAGGGAGCGTATATCCAGCACCAGCGCATCGAGCGTGCGGTCACGCAGGGCTTGCACCAGCACGGTGGTGCTGCCTCTGGCGATGTGCAAATGCGCTTTCGGATACGTGGACGCCATAAACGCCAGCAAGGGCGTCATTAGCAAAGCACCCGGCCCGGAACCCAAACCAAGCGTGACCGTACCCGATTGGCCGTCCCGCAATTGTTGCCCGCTTTGCTTGAGGTTGTTGGCGCCCTCGACCAAGGCACGCGTTTGGTCCACGATATGCCGCCCGAAAGCGCTGAGCTCGCTTTTGCGGCCTACGCGATCGAACAGGGGCTGGCCCAACTCCTCTTCCAAGGACTGAATGCTGCGCGTCAGGGCAGGTTGGGTCAGGTGCAGCTTTGCCGACGCCCGGCTGAAGGAGCCAAGCTGGGCCAAAGCCAAAAAATGCCGCAATTGGACGAGGGTCATGGCTATTCCTATTAATGCATAAAAATTATAGTAAATCAAAAAATTATGCATTGGACATCATGCGCTGCGCTTCTTAGGATGGCGCACAACCTATAGGAGAAGCTCGCCATGTCCCTTGTACGTATCCATCTAGCCGGTTTGATAGCCGCCCTCGGCGGCCTGTTATCACTCACCCCCGCCTGCGCCGCAGACGCCTACCCCAGCAAGCCTATCTCGCTGATGGTGCCCTACCCTGCGGGCGGCTTGTCCGATGTGATTGCCCGCACGGTCAACAACACCTTGTCCAAAAACCTGGGGCAGCCGGTGATCGTGGAGAACGTGGGCGGCGCCAGCGGCTCTATCGCGGCGCAAAAGCTCCTGAATGCACCTTCGGACGGACAGATCATCTTCCAAGGTTCGCCCAACGAGCTAATTCTTGCCCCCCTGGCGATCTCGGCGATCAAGTTCAAGAGCGAGGACTTTCGTCTGGTGCAAATGATCTCCACCGCGCAAATCGGATTTCTGACGCGCAAAGATTTGCCGGTCAATAACGTCGATGAATTTTTGGACTACGCACGCAAGGAAGCACAAGCCGGACGCCCCATCACGTACGCCAGCGTGGGCCCGGGATCCTTCTACCACCTGCTGGGTGAGCACCTGTCCAAAACTACCAATATTCCCATGACGCATGTGCCCTACAAAGGGGCTGCACCTGCCAACCAAGATTTGCTGGGCGGCCAGGTGGATATCTTCTTAGCCCCCTTTGGCAAAGCCTACGAAGAGCTCCAAAAACAGGGCAAGCTTAAGGTCTTGGCCATGCTCAACAGCGAGCGGCTGGACTCGGTAAAAGAGTACCCCGCGATCAGTGAGAGCAAGGCATTGAAGAATTTCACCTTCAATATTTGGACCGGCTATTTTGTAAAGAAAGACACGCCCGAGCCGGTTGTGCAAGTGATCCACAAAGCGATTAGCGATGCCTTGAATGACCCCACTGTGCACAGCGGCTTGGATGCTAACAACCAGTTGGTGGTCAAACCCCTGTCGCTTCAAGCTGCGGCCAAAGCCTATGCCGATGGCACGGCGCAGTTCCGCGCTATTGCCAAATCAGTGAACTTGCAGCCTCAGTGATATGACTTATTTGCGCGAGGCACTCGCAGCGCGGGTAGGTGAATTTATCCAACTGCGGCGTGACATCCATCGCCACCCCGAGCTGGCCTTCGAAGAGCATCAAACCGCGGAGGTGGTGGCTACCAAATTAGCAGCCTGGGGCTATGCGGTACACCGGGGCCTTGGCGGCACGGGGGTGGTTGGCACCATGACGCGGGGCAAGGGGGCGCGCAGCCTGGGCTTGCGCGCGGACATGGATGCACTGCCTATTCAAGAACAAACCGGCCTGGCCTGGGCCAGCGATATACCCGGGCGTATGCACGCCTGCGGCCACGATGGCCACACGGCCATGTTGTTGGCGGCAGCCCAGGCTTTGGCACAAGACACCGACTTCACCGGCACACTGCATCTGATTTTTCAGCCTGCTGAAGAAGGCGGCGGCGGGGCCTTGCGCATGATGCAAGACGGGCTGTTTGAGCGCTTCCCCTGTGATGCGGTATTTGCTATGCACAACATGCCAGGCGTGCCTGCGGGCCACTTGGTATTTCGCGACGGGCCCGCCATGGCCTCTAGCGATTACGTCACGATCCACCTCCACGGTACCGGTGGCCACGGGGCCATGCCACACCGCGCCGCCGATCCACTGGTGGCGGCCGCCAGCATCGTCATGGCCCTGCAAACCGTGGTCTCGCGCAATGTGGACCCACTCGATACCGCGGTGGTCACCGTGGGCGCCCTGCATGCCGGCCAGGCGAATAATGTGATTCCCGCCTTGGCTACGCTGGAGTTGAGCGTGCGCGCACTGCGGCCGCAAGTGCGTGTGTTGTTAGAGCAGCGCATCAAAGCGCTGGTCGCCGCACAAGCGCAGAGCTTTGGCGTGCGAGCGGAGGTTATTTGGAAACCCGGCTACTGCGTCCTGGTCAATACCGTGCAAGAAACCAACTTCGCGCGCCAAGTCGGCCTCGATATGGTGGGCGCAGAGCGCGTCACCCTCCAAGGACCGGCGCTGACCGGCAGCGAAGACTTTGCCTTCATGTTAGAAAAAGTGCCCGGCAGTTATCTGTTGATTGGCAATGGCGACGGCGCCGGTTCCTGCATGGTGCACAACCCCGCGTATGACTTTAACGACGACAACATCCTGGTCGGCGCCAGCTACTGGGTAAATTTGGTAAGGGCGTTTTTCGCACATTAATTTTTTATACGTGATATCGGGAGAGATTGCTCTCAACAGCAACGCCGAAGGAGCAACCGCCCCGGAAACTCTCAGGCAAAAGGACCGATACCGCCGCACATTCTGAAGAGCGCTTGGCGTTTTCGTCCG
This sequence comes from Comamonadaceae bacterium, assembly GCA_947450255.1. GTDB lineage: Bacteria > Pseudomonadota > Gammaproteobacteria > Burkholderiales > Burkholderiaceae_C > Allorhodoferax. The sequence goes on along the minus strand of CANFVA010000065.1, from coordinate 3,282 downwards.
CCAAGCCACCGCAGGAGCAAATTGCAACAGGCTTGCAATGAATCTCTCAGGTTCCAAAACAGAAGGGGCGCTGCTGTCGCGTGGTGTGACGCAGCACAACCCTCTGACGTTTGGAAAGACCTTCACCATGAAAACAATTGCAGTCATAGGCGGCGGAATTACCGGTGTCACCACAGCGTACGCCCTGGCCAAGCGTGGCTTTGCAGTCACCTTGTTCGAGCGCCATCGCTATGTCGCGATGGAAACCTCTTTTGCCAACGGCGGCCAATTATCCGCGTCCAATGCCGAGGTGTGGACGCACCGGTCCACCATCTTGAAAGGCATGAAATGGATGCTCAAAAAAGATGCGCCACTGTTGGTCAACCCAAGCCTGAGCTGGCACAAGCTTTCGTGGTTTGCGCAGTTTATTGCGGCCATGCCATCCTATGAAAAGAACACGATTGAAACCGCTCGCTTAGCTATTGCTGCGCGCGATCATCTGTTTGCCTGGGCCGCTGCTGAAGGCATAGACTTCGACCTGAAAAAGCAAGGCATTTTGCATATTTACCGGGATAAAAAAGGCTTTGACCATGCCGGCAAAGTGTCGGCCTTGCTGGCCCAAGGCGGACTGCAACGCAGTGCTGTCACACCCGACGAATTGAAAGCGATTGAGCCCACGCTGGTGGGCAGCTATTACGGCGGCTATTTCACGGACAGTGATTCGACTGGAGACATCCACAAATTCACCCACGGCCTGGCCCAAGCAGCAGCGCGTTTGGGTGTCCGTACGCTTTACGAGCAAGATGTGGTTTCCATTGCCAGCAACGACAAGCAAGCCGTTATCACCGTTGCACAAAAAGAGGCTCAGCCTTCGGTGCATACCTTTGACGGCGTAGTGGTGTGCGCTGGCGTGGCAAGCCGGAAGTTTGCGGCGCAATTGGGTGACAGCGTCAATATTTACCCTGTCAAGGGCTACTCCATCACCGTGAACCTGTACGATGCCGAAAGCCAAGCCGGTGCGCCTCTGGTCAGCTTATTGGATGACGAAACCAAGCTGGTGACTAGCCGCTTGGGCCTAGACCGTTTTCGTGTGGCGGGAACGGCAGAATTCAACGGCTACAACCGCGACATACGTGCCGACCGGATTGCGCCTTTGGTGCAATGGGTACAGCAATGCTTCCCCAAAATTGACACCCGTTCGGTGGTGCCCTGGGCAGGTTTGCGGCCGATGATGCCCAATATGATGCCCAAAGTGGGCCAAGGCAAGGCCGCTAACGTCTTCTACAACACCGGCCATGGACATTTGGGTTGGACACTATCGGCCGTCACAGCGGACATGGTGGCGCAGGTCGTCGCCCATACCGCGCAGCCTCGGGCGGCAGTTGCTACCTTTGGCTTGCAACCCAAGACAACAGGAATTGTTTAGTTGTTTGCACGGCCTTAGCTGCTAGAGCTTGGGCACTGTGTGCCATGAATCGCTGAAACCACCGACGTCCTGTGGATGCCATCGCTACAGGACTTGGTGGGCGGTGCAGGTTTCGAACCTGCGACCCCCACAGTGTGAAGATTCCGGCAGTTTGCCAATTTCCTATTTTAAATCAATAACTTAGCTATTTTAAAAACCATCAAAGTAGTATACAAGTAGTATAGTTAACAGATTAAAAAGTTTGGTTTTTTAAACCCGCTTATAACTTATAAAAATAAAAGCGTAAAGACTCTTTACGCTTGACTAAATTTGAACTTGTAACCAACCTGTGGCTTCCATGCACTGGCGAATCAAAGTATATGGAGTATTTATTTCAATCCAAATTTCGATCACTGGATTTGAAATATTTGACCGAAAAACAATGAAAAAAATCGCGTTTTTCAATGCTCACACGAGTGTGAGCATAATCTTTCCTTCATAGGGAAACAATAGGTAAAAACGTGATATTTTTAATCAAAAAAACCGATGCTCATATTAGTATGAGCATAATCAATTTTTCAGAGGAGAGCAATGAGGAATATCCCGAATATCAGGCCTAAAAACCCGTTGCTGCCTCGGGCAGCATATCAGAAAATATGAAGAATTAAATCCGGAAAACCACCTAAGTTATTAATCTATATAAGATTTTTTTACTTGGTGGGCGGTGCAGGTTTCGAACCTGCGACCCCCACAGTGTGAATGTGGTGCTCTACCCCTGAGCTAACCGCCCTGAATCTGGTCGGGAAAGCCCGAGATTATACGGTCGATTCGGTGCGGCTCCAGACGGTCTTGCCCCCGCTGGCCTTGTCTAGTTCAGCCAGTACCTTGGCGTGGGCTTGCAACTCATGCTCACTGGCGGCCAGCACCGGCAAAACCAAGGTGGTGAAATCGATGTGGCTACTTATGCTCCGGGCACCGGCCTCACTGGCGCTGTCCATCTGCAAAGCGTCCTGCCCGCGCGTCATGTGGATATAAACCTCGGCCAGCAATTCGGCATCCAGCAATGCGCCGTGCAACTGGCGGCCACTGTTGTCCACCTCCAGCCGCGCGCACAAGGCGTCCAGGCTGTTGCGCTTGCCAGGAAACATTTCCTTGGCCATGAGCAAGGTGTCTATGACGCCGCTCACGCAAGTGTGCAGCGGCGGCTTGGCCAGCAAAGACAGCTCGCGGTTTAAAAAACCAATATCAAAGGGCGCGTTGTGGATGATGAGTTCAGCGCCCTGGACAAAGGCCAAAATTTCCTCAGCTACCTCGGCAAACTTGGGCTTGTCCCGCAAAAACTCATTGCGGATGCCATGCACATTCAAGGCCTCTTCATGGCTATCGCGTTCCGGGTTCAGGTAAAGATGCAGCTTGGTGCCAGTCAACTTGCGGTTGACCATTTCGACACAGCCGATTTCAATAATGCGATCGCCCTGCTCGGCAAACAAGCCGGTGGTTTCGGTGTCTAAAAATACCTGGCGCATGGCTTAGTGGTTTTCTTTGGCGTGGTTGATGGAGTATTTGGGAATCTCCACCACCAGGTCTTTGTTGCTGACGATGGCCTGGCAGGACAAGCGCGAATTGGGCTCCAAGCCCCAGGCGCGGTCTAGCAAGTCTTCTTCAGTTTCTTCGGCTTCGTTGAGCGAGGCCAGGCCTTCGCGCACGATCACGTGGCAGGTAGTGCAAGCGCAGCTCATGTCGCAAGCATGCTCGATGGCGATGCCGTTTTCCAGCAAGGCCTCGCAAATCGTGGTGCCTGCGGCAGCGCGCACCTGGGCGCCTGCGGGGCAGTATTCGGTATGGGGCAGTATGTGAATGATGGGCATAGCCGAGGGTTTAGGTTTTAAAGCTGTCTT
>CANFVA010000064.1 GCA_947450255.1 Comamonadaceae bacterium | reverse complement strand
CTTGAGTAACAACTTGGAGCGATCATCGAGCATCAAAACATTTTAGTGATGTAATTTGCCTATGAACCCCCGCCTGAACCCGCAGTTCCGCCAGGTTGCCATCACCGGCAAATACCTGTCCAGCCACGCTCCGGCAGCCATTGCCGCCTCGCGCGCTACGCTGGACGGCATCGCCCATTTCCTGATGGACCAGGGCTGCGAGGTGGTGCTCGAGACCGATACGGCGACCAAGCTGGGCCTGATTGGCTATGCCGTCATGGACATTGAGGCCATAGGCCGCAGCTGTGGCTTGTGCTTGGTGGTCGGCGGCGATGGCACGATGCTGGGGGTGGGGCGCAGGCTGGCGCCGTTTCAGGTACCGCTCATTGGCATCAATCAAGGTCGGCTGGGCTTTATTACCGACATCGCCCTGGATCGCTACGCCGAAACCCTGGGTCCGATGCTGGGCGGGGCCTACGAAGTCGATGACCGTAGCCTGATGCAGGCGCAGGTGTTGCGCGGCGGCCAAAGCGTGTTTTCCGCGCTGGCCATGAACGATGTAGTGGTCAATAGGGGCGCGACCTCGGGGATGGTGGAGTTGCGGGTGGAGGTCGATGGGCATTTCGTGGCCAACCAGCGCGCCGACGGCCTGATCATCGCCACGCCCACCGGCTCTACCGCCTATGCCTTATCCGCTGGCGGGCCGATGTTGCACCCGTCCACACCGGGCTGGGTGCTGGTGCCGATCGCACCCCATACCTTGTCCAACCGGCCCATCGTGCTCTCGCACACCAGCGAAATCGCTATTGAAATCGTGTCCGGGCGCGACGCCAGCGCCAACTTTGATATGCAGTCGCTGGCCACTTTGATGCACGGAGACCGCATTGTGGTGCGCCGCTCTGCCCATAGCGTGCGATTTTTGCACCCTAAGGGCTGGACTTACTTTGATACTTTGCGCCGCAAGCTGCACTGGAACGAGGGCGGGAGCTAAAGCGTGGGCCTCAAACGCATTGCGCTGCGCGACTTTGTCATCGTTGCCAGCCTGGATTTGGAACTGGAGGCGGGCTTTACCGTGCTCACCGGCGAGACCGGCGCGGGTAAATCCATTTTGATCGACGCTTTGCAACTGGCCACCGGCGCACGCGCCGATGTGGGTTTGATCCGCGAGGGCGCGACGCGCACCGACGTCAGCGCCGAGTTTGATACCCCACCGGCCTTGCTGCCTTGGTTAGCCGAAGCCGGTTTTGAGGGCGCCGACAGCTTGCTGCTGCGCCGCAGTGTGGACAGCACCGGCAAAAGCCGGGCCTGGGTTAACGGCCTGCCCGCCACCGCGCAGCAACTGCGCCATGTGGGCGAACAGGTGCTCGATATCCACGGCCAACACGCCTGGCAAAGCCTCACCCGGCCCGATGCGGTGCGCGCCCTGCTGGACGACTATGCCCGCATTTCCACCAGTGCTTTAAGCGCTCTGTGGCACCACTGGCGCACCGCGCAAGCCGCTTACGACAAAGCCTTGCAAGCGCAAGATGTTTTGCAACGCGAGCGCGAACGTCTGGCCTGGCAAATTGGCGAAGTGGACAAGCTCAACCCGGGAGCCCAGGAGTGGGACGAACTCAATGCCGCGCACAGCCGCTTGGCCCATGGCCAAACCTTGCTAGACGCGGCGCACAGCGCCTTGACCGTGCTGAGCGACGAGGAACCTTCGGCATTGCGCCAATTGCACAGCGCTTTGCAGCAGATCCAAAGCCATACCCATTTGGATGCCGATTTCCAAGGCCCGGCCGAGGTGCTGGCTTCAGCCATCGCACAGGTAGAGGACGCAGTGCATAGCCTGCGCGCCTACCAGCGGCGTGTGGATCTAGACCCTGCCCAATTGGCCGAGCTCGATACCCGCCTGGCGCTGTGGGTGTCGCTGGCGCGCCGCTACAAGCGCAGCCCACAAGAATTGGCCGCCACACATAGCGCCTGGCAACACGAACTGGCCCAATTGGACGCCGCCGCTGACAGCGCCCATTTGCTGGCCCAAGCGCAGCAGGCGCAAGCAGCGTTCATGACCGAGGCGCGCAAAGTCTCCAAAGCACGCCAGCAAGCCGCGCCCAAGCTGGCCGCCGCCATCACCGAGGCAATGCAAGGCCTGGGCATGCAGGGCGGACAGTTCCAGGTGCAATTGCAGGCGACCGCGCAGCCACACCAAAGCGGTGTGGAAGAAGTCGCATTTTTAGTGGCCGGCCACGCCGGCAGCACGCCGCGCCCGGTGGGCAAAGTAGCCTCGGGCGGCGAACTCTCGCGTATCGCCTTGGCCATCGCGGTCACGGCCAGCCAAGCCGCTGGCGCACAGACGCTGATTTTTGACGAAGTCGATGCCGGTGTCGGCGGCGCGGTTGCGCACACCGTGGGGCGCTTAATGCGCCAACTCGGACAAGAGCGCCAGGTGCTGGCCGTCAGCCATTTGCCCCAGGTCGCGGCGTGTGCTGACCAGCACTGGGTGGTACGCAAACAATTACAGGGCGGGCAGACACTGAGCGAAGTGGTGCCCGTGGGGTCTACTCAGCGCGAGATTGAAATTGCCCGCATGCTGGGCGGTCAAAGCAGCTCGGCAACCACGATGGCGCATGCGCGCGAAATGCTGGAGCAAGCCCATGGCTGACCATGCCCTCGAATTGGTATTGATCACAGGTATGTCCGGGTCGGGGAAGTCGGTTGCTTTGCATGCACTGGAAGACGCCGGTTATTACTGCGTAGACAATTTGCCCCCGCCTTTGCTCATGGACTTTGTTGCTTTGCAAAGCGATGAAAATTCTGGGCGCGTTGCCATCGCTATGGATGTGCGTAGCGCCAAAGGTTTACCCCTGGTGCCAGGGCAACTCGACAAGCTGCGTGCCCAAGGTATAGCAATTAAAACTTTGTTTTTGGACGCCACTACGGATACTTTGGTGCGGCGCTATTCCGAAACCCGGCGCAAACACCCTTTGTCGCAAAACGACACGCTGCCGGATGACGAGCGCCGTGCATTAGCCGATGCGATTGAGCTCGAGCGCAGTTTGCTCGCCGATATGCGGGCGCAGTCGTATGTGATCGATTCGAGCATGATCCGCGCAGCCCAACTGCAGGCTTACGTCAAAAGCATGATTACGGCACCAGTCGCGCAACTGACCTTGGTGTTTCAGTCGTTTTCTTACAAGCGTGGTGTGCCCTCGGACGCTGACTTTGTGTTTGATGTGCGCATGTTGCCCAACCCCCATTACGAAGCGCCTTTGCGTTTGCTAACCGGTCGCGATGCGCCGGTTGCCGCGTTTTTGCAAGCGCAGCCGCAAGTGCTTGCGATGGAGCAGCAGATACGTAATTTTCTAGACGGCTGGATGGGTGCCTTGGTGCTGGACCACCGCAGTTATGTCACGGTGGCCGTGGGTTGTACCGGAGGCCAACACCGATCGGTATTTTTGGTGGAGCAACTGGCTGCCCATTTCGCACACCATTGGGTGACCTTAAAACGCCATCGCGAACTACAGCGCGAATCGGAATTGAATTACTCAGCCCAGCCCATTGGCGCGACCTGAAGATTCCAAAAGGTTGCGTACCGGCGCCGGCAGGCCTAAAGCAGGCCAGTGCGTCGCGGCAATCCAAGCGCCCGGCACAGCCGGCAAGTTCCGGCCTGCTTGGAGGCGGACCCGCATAGGGTGGATATGCAAGTCTTTGTGCGTGAGCACATGCAGGAAGGTTTCGGCCACCTGCAGATCGCGCCGCGCGTTTGCCGGTAAGGCCGCACGCAACTGCGCTTCGCTGTCAAATACAGGCAGGCAATGCAAGCCCGCCCAGATGCCGGGAACAGGCCGGCGTTGCAGCCAGACTGCATTATTGGCGTCCTGGGCCCACAGCAGCCAGAGCGACTGCCCGCTACGTTTGAGTTTGCGGCTGCGTACCGGAAAGTTTTCCATCGTGCCCCCTGCACGGGCGCGGCAATCCGTTTGCAGCGGGCATTGCGTGCAAAGCGGTTTGCGCGCTAGGCATACGGTAGCGCCCAAGTCCATCATGCCCTGGGTGTAGCGCGCCATGGCTTTTGCATCTGCATCTTCCCCCGGTACCAGCGATTGCGCCAGGGCCCACAGCGCGCGCTCTTGCGCGGCTTGCGCCAGGTCGCCGTCAAAGGCCAGCAAGCGCGTCAGGACACGTTTGACGTTCGCGTCCAATATCGCTACCCGCTCCCCAAAACAGAGTGAGGCAATAGCTGCTGCCGTCGAGCGTCCAATGCCGGGCAGGGTTTGCAGCAGCGCGGCTTGCCGTGGAAATTGGCCGCCGTGCTCTCGCACCACGATTTGCGCGCAGCGGTGCAAATTGCGGGCGCGGCTGTAATAGCCCAGACCGCTCCACAAACCCATCACCTCGTCGGCGCTGGCCTGCGCCAAATCCGCTACGCAGGGCAGCTGGTGGGTAAAGCGGGCAAAGTAGTCGCGCACCGTGGCGACTTGGGTTTGCTGCAACATGATTTCCGACAGCCACACGCGGTAAGGGTCTTGGGTGTTTTGCCACGGCAGGGTGTTGCGCCCATGGCTTTTTTGCCAATGCACCACTTTGTCGGCCACCCCCTTGGTGGCTGCAGCGCTCAGGGCTTTTGGCATACCGGGCAAAAAAAGGTGGAACGTTGGCCTTGGCGAATGGCTCGGATGGGGCTTGCGCAAATGCGGCAGGGCAGGCCTTGGCGCCCATAGACCGCCGCCTCGAGTTGGAAATAGCCCGACTCGCCCTGTGCATTGGAAAAGTCCTTGAGCGTACTGCCGCCGATTTGCACGGCGCGCGCCAGCACGGTGCGAATGGCGGCATGCAGGCGGGTGGCCCGCGCCAGGCTAATGCGCTCGGCCCGGGTGGTCGGACGAATACCGGCCATAAATAGCGCTTCGCTGGCGTAGATATTACCCACGCCGACAACCAGTTCGCCCCCCAGCAGCACTTGTTTAATCACGGTTTTTCGCTTTTTTAAGGCCTTCCAAAAATCCTGCGCCTGAAAATCATCCTCTAAAGGTTCTACCCCTAATTTGCCTAGTAATTTGCGCGCCTCGGGACTGGACTGGCTTTCTGCAAAAACGACGGCTCCAAAACGGCGCGGGTCGTGCAGGCGCAACGTGCCTTGGCTGGTTTGCAAGTCCATGTGGTCGTGTTTGCCGGCCGCGCCCGGTGCGGGCTCAAAGCGCAGGCTGCCCGACATGCCCAGGTGCAGCAACAGCAGCCCTTGGTCCAAATCCAATAGCAGGTATTTCCCGCGGCGGCGCACACCCAATACCTTGCGGCCCGCCAAGCTCTGGGGCGCGCACCCCAAAGGCCAGCGCAGTGCTTTGCCCATGCGCAGCATCACGATGCGGGCGCCGGCGATGCGATCGGCAAAGCTTTGGCGCGTAACTTCAACTTCAGGTAGTTCGGGCATGGAGGGGCTCAGTAAAGCAAGGCCGATGCAGGGACAAGGCCTTGCATCGCGGGCCGATTACACGGGCCTTAGATTATTATGGCCGTATGTCACGCATCAATTATTGGATGGCCATTGCACTGCTGGCCTTTGCCATTGCCTTTGGCGCCCAGGCCCAAGTGGCCAAGGCGCCCGAGCCTGAAACTGCCGCAGAGGACAAAGCGCCCGAGCGCTCGGCACTCAATGCGTCAATTTTTTACCAAGTTGTGCTAGGCGAGTTGAGTTTTAATAATGGCGATTTGGGTGCTGCTTACAGCCTGATGTTGCATGCGGCGCGCGAATCGAGTGAGGCGCAATTATTTCAGCGGGCGGTCGACATGGCCTTGTCCGGACGCGATGCCAACGCCGCCATCGGCGCGGCCAAGGCCTGGCAACAAGCGCTGCCGCAATCGCAGGAGGCAGATCGTTATCTTTTGCAGTTATTGATAGGTCTCAACCGCCTGCCTGACACGCTGTTGCCCTTGCAGCGCAGCGTGGCCCGTGCCCCAGTGCCCGAGCGTGCTGCCCTGATTACGGCGCTGACGCGTTTGTACCTGCGCGCGAGCGATAAAACGGTAGCCGCCGATGTCATCGAAAAAGCCCTGAGCGCCGAGCTGGCGAACCGCAGCAGCGGACCGGCTGCCTGGGCCGCTATTGGTAATTTGCGCATCGTCGCAGGTAACCGTGCAGCGGCGCTGGCTGCCGCGCGCAAAGGTGCAGCATTGGCGCCTCTGTCAGATGATATTGCGTCCCTGGCCATCAATTTGCTCGATGGCAGCAGCGATGATTTGGACGCCCTGCTCAGTGCTTATTTCGCTGCCGCCCCAACGGCGAATGTGCGCATGGGCTATGTACGCAAACTCATCGAGCTGCAGCGTTATGCGCAGGCCTTGGCGCAGGTGATTGTGCTGACCCAAGCGCAGCCCGATTTTGCAGATGCTTGGTTGGTACGCGGCTCGATCGAATTTCAAAACCAGGACTTGCAACAAGCGCAGCAGTCGCTGGGCCGTTACTTGGACGCCTTGCCGGCCAACCGTGCGCAAGATGATCCGGACGAGGAAAGCCTCACGCCGCGCGGTTTGGTGCAAGCGTATTTGCTGTTGTCGCAAATTGCCGAAAAGCAAGGTGATTTTGCGAAAGCCCAAAGCCTGCTTGCCCGCATCAACAGCCCACAAGACACAGCGCGCGTCCAACTACGCCGTGCCCTGATCTTGTCCAAGCTAGGCCGTGTGGAAGAGGCAATGGCCTTGGTGCGCAATCTGCCCGAAGACGATGCCGACCAGGCGCGCGCCAAATTACATGCGCAATTGCAGGTCTACCGCGAAGCGCGGCGCGAGGAGGAGGCTTATGCCTTGCTCACGCAGGCCACCCAGCAAAGCCCGCAAGATCCGGATTTGTTGTACGAACTGGCCTTGTCTGCGGAGAAGCTGGGGCAGTCGGAGGCGATGGAAAAAATACTGCGCCGGGTGATTGCGCTGCAACCGGATTACCACGCGGCCTACAACGCTTTGGGCTATTCCCTGGCTGAGCGCAACCAGCGCTTGCCCGAAGCCCGTGCGCTGATTGAAAAAGCGCTGACGTTTGCCCCCAACGATCCCTTTATTCTGGACAGTCTGGCCTGGGTGGAGTTTCGCAGTGGTAACAGCGCCGAAGCGGTACGCATCTTGCGGGCGGCCTACACCGCGCGTCCCGATGCGGAAATTGCGGCGCATCTGGGCGAGGTCCTGTGGGCTATGCAGTTGCGTGACGAGGCCAATGCCGCCTGGGCCAAGGGCTTGGAGCTCCATCGCGACAACGATACGCTCAAGGCCACGATCTTGCGGTTGCGCGGTAGCTTATGAGGGTTGGGCTGCAGCCGATGCGGTGCCTGTTTGCCGCTTTGTCGGTGCAGGTATTGATGCTGCTGGCGGCTTGTAGTACGCCGACCCCACGCCAAGCCTATGTAACCCCTAACGACGTATGGGAAGGCCGCTTGTCCGTCCACGTGGCAGGGGAAACACCGCAGCGCATCAACGCGGATTTTTTTCTGGAAGGAACGGCCAAGCGCGGCAGTTTGACACTGAGCTCACCGCTTGGCACCCAAATAGCGCGTATGCAATGGAGCGCAGGGACAGCCACGCTCGAGTCGGCCGATCAAAAACGCAGTTTTGAGTCGCTCGATGCCCTGACCACCAACAGTCTGGGCAGCGCCTTGCCGATGGCAGCGCTTTTTGACTGGTTGCATGGACGCCCTGCCAGTGCGCCAGGCTGGGAGCTGCAAACCCAGGATATGTTGCACGGCCGTATCCGCGCGCGCAGCGTGGACCGGGCGCCGGCGGTGCAAATCGACCTGGTGGTCGAGCCCAGATAATGCCGGCCATGCAGGTGCTCTACGACATTCCCGCTCCGGCCAAGCTCAATCTTTTTTTACACATCACTGGGCGGCGCTCCGACGGCTACCACCTGCTGCAATCGGCTTTTATGTTGATTGACTGGTGCGACCAACTTCATTTTGAGCTACGCCGGGACGGGCAAGTCAGTCGCGAAGACCTCACCTGGGCCTTGCCCGAGGAGGATTTGTGCCTGCGCGCGGCCAAAGCGCTCCAAAGCGCCAGCGGCTGCCCCCTAGGCGTGCACATCGGCGTCGCCAAATCAGTCCCCGCCCAGGCCGGCATGGGCGGCGGCTCCTCGGACGCGGCCTCCACCTTGCTGGCCCTCAACCGGCTCTGGAATTTGGGCTGGACGCGGGCGAAATTGGCCGCTGTGGGCCTGCCACTGGGCGCGGACGTGCCTTTTTTCCTGCTCGGGCAACATGCCTGGGTGGAGGGCGTGGGCGAACAGCTGACACCCATAGACCTGCCGGTGGAGCGGTTTGCGGTGCTCAAACCCGAGGCGGGGCTGGACACCCGCAGCGTCTTTACCCACCCCGGTCTGGAGCGCAATACGGCCCTTGCTATAATTTCAGGCTTCGCTGCAAACCCCTATGGCTTTGGCCGGAACGATTTGCAGCCGGTTGCTGAACGGCTTTGTCCCGCTGTGAGTGAAGCGATAGCCTGGTTTACCAACCAGGGTTTGCCCGCCAGGATGACGGGTTCAGGCAGCGCGGTATTTGCACCACTGCATGCGGAAACGCACTTGCACCTTGCCCCCGGCAAGATGGCACTGCGAGTTTGTAACAGTTTGGAGGCGCATCCCTTGCAAGAATGGTGCGCTTAGCGTTGGATTTCGGTTGGCAGCCTATGGCTGGCAACCCGTGTAGGGGAATCGCCAAGTTGGTTAAGGCACTGGATTTTGATTCCAGCATGCGAAGGTTCGAATCCTTCTTCCCCTGCCAAATTTTATTAACGGTACAGCCAGTCGGCATGATGAAGTCCTGAAACCGCCCGCCAGCGCGCAGCCCCGCCCACCCAAGCCCTTCACTCCTATGCATGCCGTCACCCCCCCCGACTTCATGGTGTTTACCGGTAACGCCAATCCCGGCTTGGCGAGCGAAGTGGCGCGCGACCTCGGGATCAATTTGGGTGCAGCCAGCGTAGGGCGTTTCTCCGACGGCGAAGTGACCGTCGAAATCAACCAAAACGTGCGCGCCCGAGATGTCTTCGTTTTGCAAAGCACCTGCGCTCCGACCAATGAAAACCTGATGGAACTGCTGATCATGGTCGACGCGCTCAAGCGCGCCTCGGCCGAGCGTATCAGCGCCGTGATCCCGTATTTCGGCTACGCCCGCCAGGACCGCCGTCCGCGCTCCACCCGCGTGCCCATCACGGCTAAAGTGGTGGCCAATATGCTCCAGGCCGCAGGCGTTTCCAGCGTGTTGACCATGGACTTGCATGCCGACCAAATTCAGGGCTTTTTTGATATCCCGGTGGACAATATTTACGCTTCGCCGGTGCTGCTGGGCGACTTGCGGCAAAAAAATTACGAAGACCTGATTGTGGTGTCGCCCGATGTGGGCGGCGTGGTGCGCGCCCGTGCGCTAGCCAAGCAGCTCAATTGCGACCTGGCCATCATCGACAAACGCCGCCCACGCGCTAACGTCAGCGAAGTCATGCATGTCATCGGTGAAATCGAAGGCCGCAACTGCGTCATCATGGACGACATGATCGACACCGCGGGCACGCTGGTCAAAGCCGCCGAAGTACTGAAAATGCGCGGCGCGAAAAAAGTCTACGCCTATTGCACACACCCGATTTTTTCCGGGCCGGCCATAGAACGGATTACCCATGGCGACGCCCTCGACGAGGTGGTGGTGACCAACACCATTCCTTTGAGCGCGGGTGCCGCCCAATGCCAAAAAATCCGCCAACTCACGGTGGCTCCGCTGATCGCGCAAACGATTTTGCGGATTGCCAAAGGTGAGTCGGTCATGAGTTTGTTTTCGGATCAGGACAATCTGTTCTGAACGAAGCAAAAGCCGGCGCGCTGTGGCTCTCTGCCCGGTGCGCTTTTTGTTCAACCGGAGTCACACTGGTCGCGGTGGACTCTTACAGGAGTAAGTTATGAAATTTGTCGCCTTTGAGCGCGTTAAGCAGGGTACGGGTGCGAGCCGCCGTCTCCGCATCACCGGTCGTACACCCGGTATTGTGTACGGCGGAAGCACACCGGCTACGCCCATCGAACTCGACCACAACGCACTGTGGCACGCCATCAAAAAAGAAGCTTTCCATGCCTCAATTCTGGATATGGAGCTCAACGGTGTAGAGAGCAAAGTGCTGTTGCGCAATGTGCAAATGCACCCCTTCAAGCAACTGGTTTTGCACATCGATTTCCAGCGCGTGGAAGCCACTACCAAGCTGCAAATGAAAGTGCCACTGCACTTTAGCGGCGAAGAAAATTCACCTGCTGTCAAGCTGGACGCTTGCTTGATCAACCACGTTGTCAACGAACTGGAAATCGCCTGCTTGCCCGCAGACCTGCCCGAGTTCATCGCCGTGGACCTGAGCAAGCTCAAGAAAGGCACCTCGCTGCACGTCAACGACATGAGCCTGCCCAAGGGCGTGACGGCGGTCACCCGTGGCAAAGAAAACCCGGTCATCGTCTCGGTGGTAACGCCTGTGGCTGAAGTCGTGGAAGCACCTGCTGCTGCCGCTGCACCTGCCAAAGGCAAGGCCGCGGCCAAGCCGAAAAAATAAGGACGCCGTTGGCGCCTTCGCACAACGGGCCCGCGCAAGCGGGCCTTTTTGCTGGTGCAAAGGCTTTGCTCTACCATCGCATACCGCTGCACGGCGCGCGGTGCTAGTGCGACAACCGTGAGCTAACGCATGATCAAACTCTGGGTTGGCCTGGGAAATCCGGGCCCGCAATACGATGACACCCGCCACAACGCGGGCTTTTGGTTTATCGATGGCCTGGCGCGGCGGTGGAAAACCACGCTGCAGCTCGACCGCAATTACTACGGCCTGGCCGCACGCGTCAGCATTCAGGGTGAAAACGTCTGGCTCTTGCAGCCGCATACCTTCATGAACTTGTCGGGAAAATCGGTCGCAGCTCTGGCGCGCTTTTTCAAAATCGAGCCCGGCCAGATACTGGTGGCGCACGATGAGCTGGACTTGCCACCGGGCCAGGCCAAGCTCAAATTTGGCGGCAGCCACGCCGGTCACAACGGCTTGCGCGATATCCACGCGCAACTGGGCACCGGCGACTACTGGCGCTTGCGCCTGGGCATAGGCCATCCGGGCGATAAAGCCGAAGTAGTGCATTGGGTGTTGAAAAAACCTATCCTGGACCAGCGAGTCGCTATCGACCAGTGCATAGAACGTGCGCTGAGCGCCGTGCCCGCTTTGCTGGCCGGCGATATGAACAAAGCCATGCTGCAAATTCACACAAGCGCGCCGCCTCGGCCTAAACTTGCCAAACCTGCGGAGAACGCAGCGCCTAGCGCGCCGCCTGATTCCGTAGCCTGAGCCTAGGCGCCGCAGAGCGCCGGGCCTGTGTGTGAAGAATGGATCAGGGAGGACGCATGGCTTATCGTTGTATTTTGGCAGTGGCGCTGGCAGGGTTCTGCGTTTCACTTGCGGCCCAGACTTTGTACCGCTGCGGTAACGAATACCGCGACACACCCTGCCCCAATGCCCGGGCCTTGGACGCCCGTGATCCGCGCACAGCGGCCCAGCGCGCGCAGGCAGAGCAGTTGATGGCCAAGCAATCGGCCCTCGCTGCGCAATTGGAGAAATCCCGCCTGCAATCGGACGCGCTGATGGCCAAGCGCTTGCAAGCGCGCAATCGATGGGAAGCAGCACAACAGCAAAAGCTGCAGGCCGATGCCAAAGCCGTGGAGCGCGCACGGCTGGTCCAAGAAGCTGTGGTGCTCAAACCCCCTAAAGATTTAAAGCAAGATGTTTTCACGGTACGCGGCCCCAAGCCACCTAAGAACGCCGCCTCTGCCGCGCAGCACTAGAGCCCTGGGGCTGGTTGGTGCTGCCTTGTGCGGTGACTGGCCGCGTAGCACTTTCAGGCGCTTGCCGCCTGCAAGCGGCGGTATTTTCCCCACAGGGTTTCGCGGTTTTCGGTGTGCGCTGGGTCCACCGGAATGCAGGCTACCGGGCATACTTGCACGCACTGCGGTTCGTCAAAATGGCCTACGCATTCGGTGCACTTTTCCGGGTAAATCTGGTAAATCTCCGGGCCCATGTAGATGGCCTCGTTGGGGCATTCGGGCTCGCAGACGTCGCAGTTGATGCATTCGTCGGTAATCATCAAAGCCATGGGTTTTGCCTTAGCTTGCGCTTGCCAGTTTGGCCTGTAATCGCGCCAGCACCGTGGGCGCCACAAACTGCGCCACATCGCCTTGCAGGCTGGCGATTTCGCGCACCAGCGTGCTGCTGATGAATTGGTAACGGCTGTCGGGTGTGAGGAACACGGTCTCGATGTCTGGCGCCAAGGCGCGGTTCATGCCTGCCAACTGGGCTTCAAAATCAAAGTCGGTCACCGAGCGCACGCCGCGCAACATGGCTTTGGCCTGGTGCGCCACCGCGAAATCGCGCACCAAGCCGGTAAAGGGCAATACGCTGACGTTACCCAGCGGCGCCACCACTTCGCGCACCATGTCTAGGCGCTCGTCCAGGCTGAACAGGGTTTTTTTGTGGTGCGCGGTGGCCACGGCCACGATGACGGTGCCGAACAGGGCGGCTCCACGGCGGATTAAGTCTTGGTGGCCCAAGGTCAGGGGGTCAAAGGTTCCGGGGTAAACGGCAATCGTGCTCATGCGTGCGCTCCTAAAGTGGGGGCTTCAGAGGGGTGGCTTGTGTTTGGGCTGTCGCCGCCATAGCGGTAGTGGCTTGCGAAACTGAGGCGATAGGGCGCAGCACATGGGCGTGGACCGCACCCGCCTTGAGGTGCCGGTGCAAGGACCAACCCAGCGCGGCCAGCGCCTCGGCGCCCCAAGCCACGGGCGCTTCTAAATAAAGCTGGCCATTGGGCGCAATCGCTGTGCGCGCCGCCGTCAGGGCGCCCTCCCATAAATTAGAGGCAAAGGGCGGGTCCAGAAAAATCAGCTGCAAGCTGCCAGCGGCTGCGTGCCGCAAAGCGGCCAGCCCATCGCCGCGCTGGATGGTGACGGCTTGGGCGTCCAGCTGCGCCTGCGTGCGCTTGAGTTCTTCGACCAACTGCGATTCCTGCTCCACCAGAGTCACATGCGCCGCGCCGCGCGAGGCGGCTTCAAAGCCTAGTGCGCCGGTGCCGGCAAAAGCGTCCAGGCAACGCAGGCCTTGCAAATCCTGGCCCAGCCAGTTAAACAAAGTTTCGCGCACCCTATCGGGCGTGGGCCGCAAGCCCGCAGCGTCCACCACTTTGAGCTTGGTGCGCTTCCACATGCCGCCGATGATGCGGACTTGGTGGCTCAGCTTGGCCGCTACGCGCGGCTTGGGCACGGGCTTGGCGGAGGAAGATTTGGGGCGCATAGGGTTATTGTCGTTGTTTGGATCTAGGCCCTGGAAATCCTGCAGTTTGCACGCAAGGAGATGCCTCAGTGCGCGCAGTTACACGAGGGCATGTTTTAATTTTCATCTATGTTCATCCTCCGTCCCAGCCAAACCGCCTTATTGCGCCAGACCTTGCAAGGCGCCCGCCGCCCGCCACCGCCCGATGCGCGGCGCTGGTGCTTGGGTGAGATGCCCCTAGGCTGGCTGAAGCCAGACCACGACGCAGCGCTAGCGCATGAGCTGACAGACACGGTGCTCAGCGGCGGGCAGCGTATCTGGCAGGCAGTGCATGGGACTGTGGCGCAGCGTTCGCAGGCTTTGCAGGCAGCGGCGCAGCGTTTGCACGCGCAAGGGCTGATTCGCGGTTGGCGCAATGAGTTGTACAGCTACTGGGGCGATACCGGCGGCCAGCCGCACCCCGGTTTGCCAGAGCACTTTCGGCTGGAGCGCGCAGCCTTTCGGTTTTTTGGTTTGCGCAGTCACGCAGTGCATATCAATGGCTTTACGCCAGACGGGCGTATGTGGTGCGGGCGGCGCGCTTTGAGCAAGGCGACCGACCCCGGTCGCTTGGACAATTTGGCCGCCGGAGGCTTGCCCGCAGGCGAAACTGTGTTGGACTGCGCGCTGCGCGAGTTGTACGAAGAAGCGGGCTTGCCCGAAAGCCTGGCGCGGCAAGTGCAGCCCGCTGGCCACATCACCACCGCCCGCATGGAAGCCGAGGGCTGGCACGAGGAAACGCTGCTGGTGTTTAACTTGCAGCTGCCGCCGGATGTGCAGCCGCACAACACCGATGGTGAGGTCAGCGGCTTTGAATGCCTGTCGCTAGACGAAGTGATGCAGCGGATAGCAGCGCGCGATTTCTCAGAGGACGCGGCTTGTGTGGTGGCGCAGGGATTGCTGCATTGGTGAGTTTTTAGCGCTTTGGCTGCGGGGGCTTTCAAGCGGCCTTGAGCAAGCGGACTTTGCGCTTTTGATGCTTCAGCAATTTGGCAGCTGCTTGGTCAAAGGTGACGAACTCCTGACCGCCTAGCAGCTCGCCTTCAAAAGCAATCACGCCGTCTGCAAAGTCGCCCCCGGTTTGGAGTAAGGCCAAGCCCGCTAGCACCGCCGGTGTGTTGCAAACCACTTGACTGACTTGCAGCAAGGTACGTACTGCATGGCTGATTTGTTCTGGGGTATATCGGTAGCCTCGTTGTAGTACCCACACCATTTCGCACAGCGCAGTACTTGGCACGGCCATCAGGCTTGCCGTTTGCAACACTTTTAGCGCCAAGGCGCTTTGTTTGGCATCATCTTGTGTAG
>CANFVA010000063.1 GCA_947450255.1 Comamonadaceae bacterium | reverse complement strand
GGGCGACGCCCAAAGCCAGGCACCACCACAGCAATATCCAACGCGCGAGGGCGCGGGACTGTCGCAAAGTGTGGAGCAAATGCATCAGGCGATTATGGCAGCAGGGCTGCTATCCTTGCAGCATGCACAGCTTGTTTCACTTGGCCTACCACGTCACCGATTTGCAAGCAGCGCGCGCTTTTTACGGCGGCGTGCTCGGTTGCGCCGAGGGCCGCAGTACCAATACCTGGGTAGACTTTGATTTTTTCGGCCACCAGATTTCACTGCATTTGGGCGAACCGTTTAAGACGACGCTGACAGGACACGTGGGCGACCACTTGGTGCCCATGCCGCACTTGGGCCTGGTGCTGGCACTGCCGGATTGGCATGCGCTGGCGCAGCGTTTGCGCGATGCGCAGGTAAATTTTGTAATGGAGCCGCAACTGCGGTTTGCCGGGCAAAGCGGCGAGCAATGGACCATGTTTTTTCTAGACCCCAGCGGCAACCCCCTAGAGATCAAAGGCTTTGCGTCGCTGGCGACCGTGTACGCGGCATGATGAATTACACCTTTGTCTCGGCCACCATTTTGCTGGTGCTGATTACCGACCCGGTGGGCAATATTCCGGTATTTGCCAATGCGCTCAAGCACGTACCGCAAGCACGCAAGCCACGCGTTATCTTGCGCGAAATTTCTATCGCATTCTTTTTGCTGCTGACCTTTATGTTTGTCGGCGAGAGCTTTTTGCAGGTGATGAATTTAAGCGAATTGGCGCTACAAATCGGCGGTGGCGTTATTCTATTTTTGATCGCGCTACGCATGGTGTTTCCACCACCCGCGCAGGCCGAGGCTGAGCTGCTGATAGAGCCTTTGATCGTGCCCTTGGCCGTGCCCTCGATCGCCGGGCCTTCGGCCTTGGCCACGGTTTTGCTGCTGGTGTCGCAACAACCAGAAAAGCGTCTGGAATGGGTTGCCGCGCTGTGCGTGACCATGCTGATCAGCGCCATCGTGCTGGTGTCTGCTGAGCGCATTCAACGTGTTATCGGAACGCGCGTAGTGACCGCCATCGAGCGTCTGATGGGCCTGGTGCTGGTGTCAGTGGCCATAGAGATGCTGCTACGCGGCATTCGCACGTTTGCACTGCAATTGACGCAAGCCAGCGGCGCCTAAAAGCGGCTTGCGGATTTAACGTTACGGAGCCGCCTAGCGGCCTTCTTGGAGTTTGATTTGCCTTCCTTAAAGTCGCGTTTTTTTTACTATGCCGTTAAGCGCCAGTTGCGCAAATTCGCGGTGCGCGGCGGCAGTCTGGAGCAGGTGCGCGCAGCGCGCGACAAGTCCTCGCAGCGCATGTTTCCCCAGCCCAAAGGCGTGCAAGTGCAAGCGACGCAGTTGGGCGGCTGCTCCGGCGAGTGGCTGCGGCCAGCGGGGGCTGCGGCTGGCTCGGTTATTCTGTATTTGCATGGCGGCGCCTACATCACCGGCTCCTGCCACACCCACCGTGGCCTGGCCGGGCATATAGCCCAAGCGGCGGGATTGGATTGTTTTTTACTGGACTACCGCCTAGCGCCTGAGCATCCATTCCCCGCCGCAGTGGAAGATGCCCACGCCGTCTACCTGGCGCTGCATCAGCAATACCCTGCGCGCAGCATCATGCTGGCGGGCGACTCCGCGGGTGGCGGCCTGGCGCTGGCGCTGGCCTTGCGTTTGCGCGATACCGGCCACCCCGCACCCGGCGCCATGGCGCTGCTCTCACCCTGGACAGATTTGACGCTTAGCCTGCCCACGCACCACAGCAAAGCAGCAGTGGATCCGTTTTTCCCTGACACCTCCACGCTGGCGATGGCAGCACAGCTCTATGCTGGAAAGCAGAACCTAACGCAGCCCCTAGCCTCACCCCACTTTGCGGCATTGCACGGACTGCCACGCACCTTGATTCATGTGGGCGAACACGAAGCCCTGCTGGGCGATGCACAAGCCCTGGCCACCACTATGCAAGCGGCGGGGTCACCGGTACAGCTGCAAGAGTTTGAAGGTATGTGGCATGTGTGGCAACTATTCGCCGGACGCTTTGCGGAGGCGGATGACTCGGTTAAAGCATTAGGCGCGTTTTTGAGATCGTGAGTTTTGAATACCGGTTTCGGCCTGTTGGCCGAGTTACTTTCTTTTGCGTGCAGCCGGCTTTTTCTTCTTGCCACAGGGCTTGCGCCTGCCGCGGGCCTTACTTTTCTTTGCTTCGCCAAAGAAAAGATAAGCAAAAGAAAGGCGAGCCAAAGGCCGTGCCCCTGCGGGGTACCTTGCGCTACTCGCACCGCCCGGGGTCGGGCGCAAACTCGCTACGCTCAAACAAGCGCCCGCCCTGATCCGGTCGCCGCTGCGTTGCTCAGCACGGCCAATGGCCTAGGAAGCCCGAACAGCATGTGTGCTCGTTCGCTGCGCTCACATTGCACACGCTTGCACTGACGGTGCGCGCGCTGTCGTGGCAGCCGTCGCTTTCGCCACAACAAGCAAAAACGCAACCGCACCCACCGCCGCAGCCACACCAATCACCAATCCATTCACTACAACCGCATCGTTCCCCAATCGGGGCCAACATACCCGCCTCGCAGCGCCCCGATTCAAACACACCTCTGCAAAACAAAAAAACAAAATTGGGTATTCCAGCTCCCCTTCACCCCGGCGGGGGTGAAGGGGCGGGGGGAAGCGGGGGAAAAAGAACCGTCCCACAGGGAATAACGCCCATCAAACTAAGCCCGATGCCGCGCTAGGCTGCAAACACCGCGCGCCAAACCGCCAACCCCGCTTGGCGCTCAAGCAGCGCATCCGCAAAAGCCACATGCGTGGGCTCTTCATTCAAGCGCGCTTGATGCTGGATACGTCGCAAAGTGCGATAGGCTTGCGCGGCCTCATGCCCCAAAGGCGCGGGCAAAAGGCCACCGTCTTGCGCAACTTGCAAGAGCGCGATATTGCCCACATTGGCGCGCAGCCCCGGGTACGAGTGGCCATGCGCCAGCACTAGAAACTGCACGGCAAATTCAATATCCACCATGCCGCCAGGGCTGTGCTTGACATCAAAGCGATCCGCAGGCACGGGATGGGCAGCGCGTACTTTGTCGCGCATGGCAGCTATCTCTGTGCGCAAAGCCGGATGGTCGCGCGGGCTGCAAATGACGGCTTCACGGATAGCGTCAAAACGGCTGTGCAAATCGGGGCTACCGAGCACACAGCGGGCTCGCGTCATGGCTTGGTGTTCCCAGGTCCAGGCGGTGTTGGAGCCACGCTGTTGCTGGTAGTCTGCGTAGGCGGTAAAGCTGGTAACCAACAGGCCGGAGCTGCCATTGGGGCGCAGCGCGGTATCGATTTCGTAGAGGTCGCCCTCGCCGGTTTTTACCGTCAACCAGTTGATCAACTTGCGCACCAAAGTGCCATAGAGTTCGCCGGCGCGTTCGTCGGTATCGTCGTATAAAAATACGATGTCCAAATCGCCGCCATAGCCCAGCTCTTTGCCGCCAAGCTTGCCGTAGGCAATGATGGCGATGCGCGGCAGTTCGCTGTGGCGCTGTTTCATGCGCTGCCAGCACCAGCGCGCGGTGATGCGCAGTACGACTTCGGCCAAGGCACTCAAATCATCGGCCACTTGCTCCACTGTGATCAGGCCTTCGACATCGCGCGCCAGCGTGCGAAAGACTTCGGCATGGTGGGCGCGGCGCAGCAAATTGAGCAGGTTTTCTTCGTCCTCTTCGCCACTGTTGCGCAAGGCTTTGCAGCGCCGCTCGATATCGTCCTCACAGGCGCTGGCATCAAAGCGCTCGCGCACCATGGTGCTGCCAGCGAGTTCGTCGATCACGCCCGGGTGTTGAAGTAAATAGCGCGCCGGCCAGCGCGCCGCGCCCAAAAGGCGCAACAAGCGCTGGTGCACGCCGGGACGCTCAACCAACAAGGCCAAATAACTTTCGCGGCGCAACAGGGACTCCATCCAATCCATCAGCCGCAGCGCTGCGTCTTGGCTGATCTCGCCCGCGTGCAACCACTGGCCGGTGCGTTGCACCAGACGCAGCAAGCGGCCCCGCGATTCTTCGCGCAAGGCCAGGATGCGCGGATGGTCGCGCCACAGCGCCAGCTGGCCTTGCATGGGCGCGGGAAGTTGCGCCAGCAGCGTATCCCAATCGGTAAGCAATGCGGCCGATAGGCCTGCGCCGCCTTGACCGGGCTTGCAACCGACGCAGGGTTTTTCGCTGCCGCCCAGCAGTACATCGAACTCCTGTGCGACGTTTTCGCGGTGCTGATCGAGCTGCGCCAGAAACGCGCTGGTACTGGCCATGCCCAAGGTGTCGGCAATCCAGGCCAAGTCGGCATCGGCGGTGGGCAGGACATGGGTTTGCTGGTCATCGAGGTATTGGATGCGGTGTTCCACGCGGCGCAGAAATACATAGGCCGCATGCAGAGCCTGGGCTTTTTCCGCGGCCATCAGACCCGCTTGCACCAAGCGCTGCAAGGCGCTCAGGGTGGGGCGGGTACGCAGCTCCGGGAACTGGCCGCCGCGCACCACTTGCAGCAGCTGCACGGTAAATTCAATTTCGCGGATGCCGCCGCGCGAGAGCTTGACGTCGTTGTGCCGCTCTGGATGGCCGGCGCTGCGTTTGCCGGCGTGTTCGCGGATCTGGCGGTGCAATACGCGCAGCGCATCAAACACCTGGTAGTCCAGGTATTTGCGAAACACAAAAGGCTTCACCACCGAACGCAGTTGCAATGCAAAGGCGCTGCCCACGCTGGCACTTGGCGCCAGCACACGGCTTTTGAGCCAGGCAAAACGTTCCCACTCGCGGCCCTGGGTCTGGAAATAGTCTTCCAAAGCGCCCAGCGACACCGCAGGCGGGCCGGAGTTGCCATTGGGCCGCAACGCCAAATCCACACGGAACACAAAACCGTGCTCGGTGGTGTCGCCCACCAAGGTGTAGAGCGCTCGCACCAGTTTGCCGTAGTACTCCTGATTGGAGATGCGTCCGCGCCCTTCGCTGTTGCCCGCCGTATCGCCATCGGCCTCGTACACATAAATCAAGTCGATGTCGCTGGAGACATTGAGCTCGCGGGCGCCGAGCTTGCCCATACCGATGATGCACAAAGCACTCAGGCTGCCATCGGCCTTACAAGGCGCGCCATGCACCGCCTGCACATCCGCGCTGGCCTGGGCATAGGCTTCGCACAAGGCCAGCTCGGCCAGTTCGGTCATGCACTGGGTGAGCGAGCGCAAGTCTAGGTCCGCGTCGCAGTCCAGCACCAACAAGCGCTCCAGCACATGCTGGCGGGTGATGCGCAAGGCCTGCCCCACCTCCAAGCCCTGTGTGCGCAGCGTTTGATAGAACAGGCGCTGCGCGGCCGCATCGGGCAAGCCCTCGGGCAGTGCCGGCCCGCTGGCGCCATAACGCCTGCGCACTCTTTGCGCGAATCGGGAGTGTTCAGCGCGGGAAGTCGGTGTATTGCGGGTCATAATTCCCTGCTTGACTGCACGTGCCAATGACTGAAGCCCCCAGAACCCCCTCGCGCACCTTGCTCGCAGTGGCATGGTTGGCCCAATGGCTGTTGCGCCTGGTCGCCGCTGGATGGCTGCTGTTTGTTGTATTTTGGGCGGTATTGCACTTTGTCATTGTGCCGCGAATCGACACTTTGCGCCCTTGGCTACAGGAACAAGCCACGCAGCGCTTGGGGATAGGGGTTCGCATCGGCCATATTGAGGCGGCATCAAACGGGCTGATACCTTCGCTGGCCCTGCACGATGTGCAACTGGTAGACCAGCAAGGCCGCGTGGCCCTGACCTTGCCCACGGTGCAAGCGGCTATTTCCCCGCGTTCACTGGCCGCCGGTAACCTCGAGCAACTGTATGTACAAGGCGCGGAGCTGGACATCCGGCGCGCCGCCGACCACTCCATCTGGATTGCCGGCCTGCAACTCAGCCAGGTCGACACGGCGCCCGATGCGGCCAGTGACTGGTTTTTCAGCCAACCGGAAATCGCCATCCGCCACGGTCAGTTGCGCTGGACGGATGAAACACGCGGTGCGGCACCACTGGAATTGGCCGATGTGGACCTGGTGCTGCGCAACCGGCGTTTCAACCACAGCTTTAGGCTCGATGCCAGCCCCCCAAGCGCATGGGGCGACCGATTTACGGTGCAAGGCCTTTTCAGCCATCCGGTGCTGGCGCGCCATGCAGGCCAGATCAATACCTGGTCGGGGCAGGTCTACGCCTTGTTTGGCGATGTGGACTGGAGCCAGTTGCGCGACTATGTCGAGCTGGGCAGCCATGTCAGCCAAGGGCGCGGCAGCGTACGGGCGTGGGCTGATGTGGTGCGCGGTCAGTTTATGGGTGCCACCGCCGATGTGCTGGTCAAAGATGTCCGCTTGGCGCAAGCGGAGCAACTACCGGCTGTGGTCTTGCCCACGGCCTCGGGACGACTGGCAGCGCGCCGGATTGATGGCGGCATGGAATACACCAGCGAGGACTTGCAGTTTGTAACGGCCGACGGCGTGCGCTGGCCCGGCGGTAACGCGCGCTTGTCGCTTTGGGATGCCCAAGAGGGCAAGGGCGTCAAAATTGATTCCTCAGCCGCCCATGGCGAGCTCACCGCAGAGCGGCTGGACTTGGGCGCACTGGCCCAAATTGCGCAGCGTTTCCCGATGGATGCAGTGCTGCGCGCCGCCCTGGAGTCGTACCAGCCCGTCGGATTGATGCAAGATTTTCAGGCCCGCTGGAAAGGCGCCGTCAGCCAACCCGATACCTTCACGCTCAAGGGCCGCATCCGCCAAGCGGGCATGGCGGCGCAAAGCGACGGCATGCCGGGCTTTCGCGGCTTGGACCTGGAACTGGACCTGAGCGAGCGCGGCGGACGTGCGCACCTGGCCATGAACAAGGGCAGCTTGGACTGGGGCCGGCACTTGACCGATCCTTTGGTGCCGCTGAACGAATTGAGTGCCGACCTGCAATGGAAGAAGGCCTCCAGCGTATGGTCGGTGAGCGCCAGCAAAGTGCGCATTGCCAACGCCGATGTGCAAGGCGAAATGGATGTGCAATGGAGCCCGTCGGCCAGTGGCGCCGGCCCGGGTCTGTTGGAATTGCAAGCGCGTTTCAACCGCGTAGAGCTGGCGCGGGTGCAGCGCTATTTGCCATTGTCAATGTCAAAAAACCTGCGCGATTATTTGCGCGAGGCGGTGCGCGCGGGCAGCGCATCGGATGTCAAGCTCAAACTCAAAGGCGACTTGCGCGATTTCCCTTTTGCACAAGCGCGCCAAGGCGAGTTCCGCATTTCTGCCAATGTGAGCAATGCCACCTACGCCTATGTGCCAGCCTCGCAAATGCCCCCGGGCAAGCCCGCCTGGCCCGCGTTTACGCAACTCAATGGCGAGCTGGTGATTGACCAGAGCGCGCTTTACCTCAACGGCATGCGCGGCCTGTGGGGTACGGTGCCGATGGTGCGTGGCGACGCGGTGATCAACAACTTGTACGGCAATGCCACCATCTCTGTCAACGCGCAAGGGCGCGGACCGCTGGCCGATGCCTTGGCGGTGACCAACACGTCGCCTTTGGCGGAAATGACGGGCCAAGCCCTGGCCAGAGCATCGGTCAACGGCCTGGCCGAGTACCGCGTCAGGCTGGATTTCCCGCTGGCCGACACCAACCGCATGGCGGTCAATGGCAGTGTCAATTTGCAGGGCAATGATGTGCAAATTTTGCCGTCCACCCCGCGCGTCATGCGTGCACGCGGGCCGATTACCTTTACCGAGTTGGGCTACAACGTCAACGGCGTGACCGGACGATTATTTGGCGGTGATGTGCGCATTGACGGCAGTTTGGGCAACCTGAGCGCGCAAACAGAAGCCAGCGCCGCCAAGACCAGCGACACCAGCGCCAGCATGAAAGCCGCTGCGCCCACTTTACGGCTGGACGGGCGTGTCGCCGCCGAAGGTCTGCGCGATGCCACAGAGCTGGGCGGCTTGAGCAATGTGGCGTATTACGTCACGGGCGCCACCAATTACCAGGCGACAGTCGCTATGCGGCTGGGTGTACCCGACATCACGGTGAACTCCAATTTGCAAGGCATGGCGCTGGCGCTGCCTGTGCCGCTGGCCAAAGGCGCGGAGGCGGCTTTGCCCCTGCGTTTGCAAGTGTCCGCGCCGCTCGATGCCAACAACAGTACAGCGGCTAAAAATCAGGACCAATGGCAAGTCAGCCTGGGCAGCATCGCAAGCCTGAATTTGCTGCGTGATATCGCGGGCACCGCGCCTCGGGTGTTGCGCGGCACCGTGGCGCTGGGCACGGGCGCCCTTGACGCCATGGCCATGCCCAACCAAGGCATTTCCGCCAAGCTCAACCTGGAAACGCTGGATGTGGACACCTGGTCGGTCCTGTTTAGCGGGGTAGGCGCCAGCGTGGGAACGCGTAAGAAGGTCAATACGCCGCAATTTGACCTGGGCGCGGATTTTCTGCCCAATGCCCTGCAAGTGCGAGCCCGTGAAATCAGCTGGAGCGGCCATGCCGCCCATGCGGTGAACCTCAAGGCAACGCGCGTCGGCAATTGGTGGCGCGCGCAAGCCGAAACCACCGAATTCAGCGGGCAACTGGAATACCGCCAAGCCGGGTTGGGCGGCACCGCTGCGGATACCAACAACGCCGGGCGCTTGTATGCGCGCCTCAATCGCCTCACCCTCAACAACAGCGCCGCGCAAGAGGTCGATAAATTGCTCGATGAGCAGCCCTCGAGCATTCCTGCGCTCGATGTGGTGGCCGAGGAATTTGAATTGCAAGGCCGCAAACTGGGGCGACTGGAGGTCGAGGCGGTAAACCAGGTGTCTTCGGCTGCGCGTGATACACAGCGCGAATGGCTGCTCAAACGGTTTAACGTCACTATGCCCGAGGCTGTGCTCAACGCCAGCGGGTCGTGGCGCTTGCAACCGGCAGCGCCGGGTGCGGCGGCCAATGTGCCGGCCGAGTCGATGCGCGACCGGCGGCGCACGCAACTCGATTTCAAGTTAGATATCAAAGATTCGGGTGATCTGCTGGCGCGCTACGGCATGAAAAATGTCATTCGCAAAGGCAAGGGAAAAATTGAAGGGCAAGTAGGTTGGCTGGGCTCACCCATTACCGTGGACTACCCGAGCATGACAGGCAGCTTTGGGGTGGCGATTGATGATGGGCAGTTTCTTAAAAGCGAGCCGAACATGGCCAAGCTATTGGGCGTGCTGAGTTTGCAATCGCTGCCGCGACGCTTGATGCTTGATTTTCGGGACGTGTTTAGTGAGGGCTTTGCGTTTGATTTTGTGCGCGGTGATGTGAATATTTCCCAAGGCCAGGCGCGCACCAACAACCTGCAAATGAAAGGTCCCAATGCCGTGGTGTTGATGGAAGGCGGCGCTGATATTGCCAAGGAAACGCAGGCGATTAAAGTCGTGGTGATTCCCGAGCTCAATGCCGCTGGCGCCGCCCTGGTATATACCGCGGTCAATCCGGTGGTCGGCATTTATTCCTTGCTAGCGCAATGGCTGTTACTCAAGCCGCTGGTACAAGCCAATACGCATGAGTTTTTTATCGACGGCACCTGGGTGGAGCCGCGGGTGACCAAGGTGGAGCGCAACACCGCGCCCAAATAAAGCAACCGGTTTTTTCGTCTGTTTTTCAGGAGTTGGCAATGCAGGTCGCAGCAATTCAAATGGTCTCTACCGGTGCGGTGCAGGACAACCTGGCGCAAGCGGGCCTGCTTTTGGAACAAGCGGCCAAAGCGGGTGCAGAGCTGGCGGTTTTGCCAGAATATTTTTGCCTGATCGGCCAGCACGATGGCGAAAAACTGGCCATCCAAGAGCACTTTGGCAGCGGCCCGATTCAAGACTTTTTATCCGAGCAGGCGCGCCGCTTAAGTATGTGGATTGTGGGCGGTACCTTGCCTTTGTCCACCAGCGCGGCGGGCGATAGCGACAAGGTATTTAACAGCAGCCTGGCCTTTGACCCGCTAGGCGCTTGCGCTGCGCGTTACGACAAGATCCATTTATTCCGTTTTGACAATGGCAGCGAGTCTTATGACGAATCGCGCGTGCTGCAAGCGGGCCACCAGCCGGTGCAATTTGCACTGCCCTCGCGCGACGGGCATACCTGGACCGTGGGCATGAGCGTGTGCTATGACTTGCGGTTTGCCGAGTTGTACCGCACCCATTCGGCCGCCGGAGCCGACCTGTTACTGGTGCCCAGCGCCTTTACCTACACCACGGGCCAGGCACATTGGGAGTTGCTGCTGCGCACGCGCGCGGTGGAAAACCTCAGCTTTGTGGTGGCCGCCGCGCAAGGGGGCACGCACCCCAACGGGCGGCGTACCTGGGGCCAGTCGCTGGCGATTGACCCCTGGGGCACGGTGCTGGCCCAACAGGCCCAGGAACCCGGTGTGGTCTTGGCCGAGCTCGATGCCGCGCAATTGGCACGCTGCCGCATGCAGCTGCCGGCCTTGCAGCACCGCTTGCTGTGAAGCTCGTTTACGGCTTGGGCGGCATTTCGTCGTCCGCGGGCGCGGGAGGCAACTCCCCGTTTTTACGCCCCGAAAACATGGTCCACCACACGATCCCAACAAGCAACACGCCAGCACCTAATGCTTCCAAAATAATCAAGGTCATAGGGTGGTTGCTTGCGCCAGTCGTTGTGGCGTTGATTGTAGGAAGCCTGGGCGGTTGTGCCAGTAGCCCCACCAATGCACCGGTCGAAGAACGCGCTCCCACGCCCTCCACTGCACAAGGGCCAGCACCTGCAACAACAGCCGTCACACCACCGAAAGTAGAAACCGGACAAACCATCGTGCAAGCGCGCAGCCGCTGGGTCGGCGTGGGCTGGGATGCCTTGCCGGGCTTGCAGCAAGACGCCCTAGGCCTAGGCTGGCGCGCCTGGATCAAAAGCTGCGAACGCAGCGCCAACATGCCGCCAGCGCTAGCCAGCTTGTGCCCGCAAGCCATGGCGCTGGCGCAAAGCGATGCCGCCAGCCAACGAGCCTGGATGTTCCACCACTTGCAGCCCTACCGCGTCGAATCGCTGCAAGGCGAAACCCACGGTTTGCTCACCGCCTACTACGAGCCCGTTTTTGAAGCCAGCCGTACGCCCAGCGCCAGTTTCAGTGCGCCGATTTACGCGCCACCGGCCAACCTGTCCAGCCGCAAACCCTGGTACACCCGCAAAGAAATGGACACCTTGCCCGAGGCCAAAGCCGCGCTCAAGGGCAAAGCGCTGGTGTACCTGAACGACCCGGTGGATGCGCTGGTGCTGCAAATCCAAGGCTCGGGGCGCATCCGGGTGCAACAGGCCGATGGCAGTTTTCGTACCACGCGCATGGCCTATGCCGGCACCAACGACCAACCCTACCAAAGCGTGGGCAAATGGTTGCTGGACCAAGGCTTGACCAAGGACGCGACCTGGCCGGGCATCAAGGCCTGGTTGGCACGCAACCCGCAGCGCCAACAAGAGCTGCTTTGGAGCAACCCGCGCATGGTGTTTTTCCGGGAAGAAGCATTAAGCGAAGTCGATACCGGACCCCGTGGCGCTCAAGGTGTAGCCCTGAGTGCAGGCCGCTCGATCGCCGTTGACCCGGGCAGTATTCCCTACGGCACACCCGTGTGGATTAGCTCGGCCGGCGCCCAAACCCAGTTGCAGCAACTGGTTATCGCCCAGGACACCGGCAGCGCCATCACCGGCGCTGTGCGCGCCGACTTCTTTGTGGGCTCGGGTGCGCAAGCCGGTGACTTCGCCGGACGCTTGAAACAACCTTTGCAGATGTGGGTGTTGTGGCCGAAGTGAGTGCCCCTACCTGGATGGAGTTCGCTAAGAAAATGTCAACGCAATTAGCCGCCCTGCTATGCATGAATTAGGCCCGCACAGCAAAAGCTTTCCTCTGGGCGCGCAGCCTGGCGCCTTGGCCGACATCGCGCAGCGCGGCTGGAATGTGCTGGGCAACCACCTGGCCTTTCCGCTGGCGGTGTTGCGCCGCAGCGCGCTCATGCACAACCTGCGCTGGATGCAAGACTTTGTAGAGCGCAAGGGCGTCCACCTGGCGCCGCACGGCAAGACCAGCATGTCGCCCGAGTTGTTTGCCATGCAACTGGCCGCAGGCGCTTGGGGCCTGTCATTTGCCACGGTGTTTCAGCTAGGGGTGGGCGTGGCCGCTGGGGTGCGGCGCGCCATCGTCGCCAACCAGGTGCTGGGCGCGGCAGACTTGGGTGGGCTGCAACATTTGCTGCGCCAGCACCCGGATTTGCGAGTGTGGTTTTTGGTCGATTCCATCGCGCAGTTGCGCTTGATTGAAGCCTGGGCAGATACGCAAGACGACTGCCAGCCTTTTGATGTGTTGCTGGAAATGGGCATCCCCGGCCAGCGCACCGGCTGCCGCACCTTGGATGAGGCTTTGACACTGGCGCACGCGCTGGCCGCATCCAAAGCAGTGCGCCTGGGCGGCGTGGAGTGTTATGAAGGCCATGCCGCCGTATGCGACCCCGCGCTGGACCCGGTAGCGGTGAGCGCGCTGGTGCGTCGGGTGTTGGAAGTGGCACGCGCTTGTGATGCGCGCGGCTGGTTTGCGCCCGGCGAGATTATTCTGTCGGCGGGTGGTTCGGCGGTGTTTGACCTGGTGTTGCCGCTACTGCAAGCGCAAGGTTTGTCGCAGCCGGTACGCGGCGTCTTACGCTCGGGCTGCTACTTGACGCACGACCATGAACACTACCGCCACTACCTGCGCCTGATCGAGCAGCGCGAGGGACTGACCGACTCGCTGCGACCGGCCCTGGAAGTATGGGCCCTGGTGCAATCCGTGCCCGAGCCTGGCCTGGCGCTGCTGAGCTGCGGCAAGCGAGATATTTCTTATGACATGGCCTTGCCCACAGTGCAATGGCACGCCAGCGCCCAAGCGCGCAAGTTGCAAGATGCGCAAGCAGCGCCTACCAACTGGCAGATCACCGCCTTGAACGACCAGCACGCCTTTATGCGTTTTGACCCGAACGGACCGACACCGAACGTGGGCGACCGCGTGGCGCTGGGCTTGTCGCACCCGTGCACCACCTTCGACAAATGGCGCTGGATGCCGCTAATTGAAGACGACGGGGCTATCAGCGGCGCGATACATACCTGCTTTTAGTTTGACTACACTGGACAGACGGCGCAGCCCTCCTACCCGGAGCACGCTGCATAAACCGCTGCCCACAAGGCGGCCCCACTACCCCAGGAGTCCCGCACCATGAACGCCCCCCTGCACCCCGCCCAGCTACGCGCCGCATCCGTCACGCTGGACGACAAATACACCCAAACCACCGGCCAGGCTTTTATGAGCGGTGTGCACGCCTTGGTGCGACTGCCCATGACGCAACGCGTGCGCGACCTGGCAGCGGGCAAAAACACTGCGGGCATGGTCAGTGGTTATCGCGGCTCGCCTTTGGGCAGTTACGACCAGTCGCTGGCCAAAGAAAAAAAGCGCTTGCTGGAGCACCATGTGCATTTCCAGCCCGGCGTAAACGAAGAACTGGCCGCCACCGCTTTGTGGGGCACCCAACAACTAGGCTTTGCACCGCCGGGCAGCAATAAATACGACGGCGTGTTTGGCATCTGGTACGGCAAAGGCCCGGGCGTGGACCGCTGCTCGGACGTATTCAAACACGCCAATATGGCCGGCACCACGCCCTGGGGCGGCGTGATTGCCGTGGCTGGTGACGACCACGTGTCCAAAAGCTCGACCGCAGCGCACCAGAGCGACCATATTTTTAAGGCCTGCGGCACGCCGGTGTTTTTCCCGGCTGGTGTGCAGGACATTTTGGATCTGGGCGTGCACGCCTTTGCCATGAGCCGCTATGCCGGTGTTTGGGCCGGCATGAAAACGATTCAGGAAATCGTTGAGTCCAGCGCAGCGGTGGATGTGGACCCGCACCGCATCAAGATTGTGATGCCTACCGATTTTGTGATGCCCGCAGGCGGCGTACACATTCGCTGGCCCGATGGCGCGCTAGACCAAGAGGCGCGCCTGTTTGACACCAAGTGGTATGCGGCGCTAGCCTATGTACGCGCCAACCGGCTCAACCACAATGTGATCGAAAGCCCGAACGACCGCTTCGGCCTCATGGCCAGTGGCAAAGCCTTTAACGATACGCGCCAGGCCTTGCTCGATTTGGGCCTGGACGATGCCACCTGCCGCCGCGTAGGCATACGCCTGCACAAAGTGGCGGTGGTCTGGCCCTTAGAGGCGCAGCTGACACGCGAGTTTGCCAGCGGCTTGCAAGAGATTTTGGTGGTCGAAGAAAAGCGCCAAGTCATTGAATACCAACTCAAAGAAGAGCTATACCACTGGCGCGCCGATGTACGACCGCGTGTGGTCGGCAAGTTCACTGTGTCCGATGATGTGGCCAGCCCCTACGGCATTGGCGGTGAATGGTCGGGCTCAGAGCCTTCGGCCAACCGATTGCTGCGCGCCAATGCGGACCTGACGCCCGCCATGATTGCCCGCGCGATTGCGCAGCGCCTGAGCGCGCTCGGCGTAGATGCCGATGTGCGCGCCCGCATGGATGCGCAGTTGGCGATTTTGGACGCCAAAGAAAAGTCTATGCAGGCGCTGGCCTTGGGCGCGCCGCTGGCCGAGCGCCAGCCCTGGTTTTGCTCGGGCTGCCCGCACAACACCTCC
>CANFVA010000062.1 GCA_947450255.1 Comamonadaceae bacterium | reverse complement strand
TCGCCACCGTAGCACTTGGCCAGCACGTTTTTGCGCAAGGCTTTGATTGTCTCACGCGCGATCACATTCGAGCCAATCGCCGCCTGGATGGCGACGTCGTACATCTGGCGTGAAATCACCTCACGCATCTTGCCCACTACCGCCCTGCCGCGGTAGGTGGCCTGGGTGCGGTGCACGATGATGGACAAGGCATCGACGCGCTCGCCGTTGAGCAAGATATCGACTTTGACCACATCAGAGGCGCGGTATTCCTTGAACTCATAGTCCATGGACGCATAACCGCGGCTAACGGATTTGAGCTTGTCAAAAAAGTCGAGCACGATTTCGCCCAGCGGCATGTCATAGGTCAGCATCACTTGGCGGCCGTGGTAAGCCATATTGATTTGCATGCCCCGCTTTTGATTCGCCAGCGTCATGACCGCACCCACGTATTCCTGCGGCATATAAAGGTGCACGGTGACAATGGGTTCGCGGATTTCATCGAGCTTGCCTTGGTCCGGCATCTTGGACGGGTTTTCCACCATCCGCACTTCGCCATCGGCCTGCACCACCTGGTACACCACGCTAGGGGCAGTGGTGATTAGGTCCTGGTCAAACTCGCGCTCTAGGCGCTCTTGCACGATCTCCATGTGGAGCAGGCCCAAAAAGCCGCAGCGAAAGCCAAAGCCCAAGGCCTGGGACACTTCGGGCTCGTAATGCAGCGATGCATCGTTGAGTTTGAGCTTTTCCAGGCTGTCGCGCAGACCTTCGTATTGGTTGGCCTCGGTCGGATAGAGACCGGCAAACACCTGGGGCTGGATCTCTTTGAAACCGGGCAGGGCCTCGGTGGCGGTGGCAGCTGCGCCGCCGGTGCCGGGACGGACCAATGTTACGGTGTCACCGACTTTGGCAGCCTGCAGTTCGCGGATACCCGCGATGATGTAGCCCACCTCGCCTGCCTCTAAGGACTCGCGTGGCAGATTGGCCGGGGTGAACACGCCCAGGTTGTCGGCGTTATAGACGGCGCCGGTCGCCATCATTTTGATTTTTTCGCCGCGTGCCAGGCGGCCATCGACCACGCGCACCAGCATCACCACACCCACATAGCTATCAAACCAGCTGTCGATGATCATGGCGCGTAAGGCGCCCGCCGGATCGCCCTGGGGCGGTGGCACCTTGGCCACGATGGCCTCCAAAATATCCTCAATACCTAAACCGGTTTTGGCCGAGCAGGGAATAGCGTCGGTGGCATCAATGCCGATCACGTCCTCGATTTCCGAGCGCGCATTGTCCGGATCGGCGTTGGGCAAATCCATTTTGTTGAGTACCGGCACCACTTCCACACCCAAGTCCAAGGCGGTGTAGCAATTGGCGACCGTTTGCGCTTCCACGCCTTGACTGGCGTCGACCACCAGCAAGGCACCTTCGCAGGCCGAAAGCGAACGGCTCACCTCGTAGGAGAAGTCCACATGGCCGGGCGTATCGATCAAATTCAGGTTGTACACCTGCCCGTCCTTGGCCTTGTACTGCAAGGCGGCGGTCTGTGCCTTGATAGTTATCCCCCGCTCTTTTTCAATGTCCATCGAGTCCAACACCTGGGCCTCCATGTCGCGCGCCTCCAAGCCTCCGCAGCGTTGAATCAAACGGTCGGCCAGCGTGGATTTGCCATGGTCAATATGGGCAATGATCGAAAAATTTCTGATGTGTTGCATCAAGCAAAAGGGTCAAGGGATTGAATTAAAAAGGGCCTGGGCAGAAAAAAGGGCGCGTCGGATGAACGACGCGCCCTGAACCAACATTCTTTGGCAACTGCGAAAGCTGGGACTTCATTGTAGGGAAAAAGCGTAAAACCAAAGAGGCCCAAGGGTCGCTGTTCGGCTTGTAGTCCATTAACAGCGAAAATTTTTTCACACGTTATGCACAGCTTGTAAGAAAACCATGTGAATAAGGTGTTGATGGGATGTGCAGCAGTGCAGGGCATCCCGTATTGCGGATTTTGCAACGTACTTTATTACCGAAAACACCCTTTTGCGGGGTTCATTCTAACTATTTCATCAATCAAAAATTTCGAAAAATCCAGCGAAAAAAGCCTCTTTGGGGCATTTCGACAAAGAATTCCCGCCCCATTGGGCGGCACCGCGCCAAGATCGCCGAGCGAAGCGCCGCGTGCTAAGCGGCGCCTGGCGTCAATTGGCGGGCTTGATCAGGGCGTATTGCGTCCATTCACCGCGCCGATACAGCACGTTGATGGCCTTGGTTTTGTCCAGCTTGGCGACTACGGCCTCGAATTCTTTCACTGATGCGAGCTCGACATTCCCGATTGCCAATATGACGTCCCCTTGACGCAATCCGGCGCGCGCCGCAGCCTCAGCCGTCGCATCGACGCTCACACCACCTTTGACGCGCAACTCCTTTTTCTGGGACTCGCTGAGCTCGCTCACGGTCAGACCCAAAGCCTGCCCAGCCGCACCCTTGGATTTACTTTCCGCGGGAGTTGCCTTGGCAGCCGGCTTTTCGGGCTCAATTTCGGCGACGGTTACGTTCAACTCTTTGGTCGAACCGCGGCGCTGCACTATGACGGTCGCTTTCGTCCCGGGCTTGATCTCTCCGACCATGCGCGGTAAATCAATCGATTTTTCGATCGGTTTGCCGTTGAAGCGCAAAATAATGTCACCCGGCTCTACCCCGGCTTTATCCGCTGGCGCGCCCGCCTCCACACTGGTCACTAGCGCCCCCTGGGCCTTGGCCAGTCCCAGCGAATCGGCCAACTCTTTGCTCACCGGTGCAATGCCTACACCGATACGCCCCCGCGATACCCGGCCCTGGCTGCGCAGTTGCTCGACCACGCGCACCGCCTCGTCCATCGGTATCGAGAAGGAAATACCCATAAAGCCGCCCGAGCGCGAGTAGATTTGACTGTTGATGCCCACCACCTCCCCGCGCATATTGATCAGGGGACCGCCGGAGTTTCCGGGGTTAATCGCCACGTCGGTTTGAATAAAGGGCAGGTAATCGGTATCGTCGGTGTAACGCTGCTTGGCGCTGACGATCCCGGCGGTCACCGTGTTTTCAAAGCCAAAAGGAGAGCCAATGGCCATCACCCACTCGCCTACTTTGAGCCGTCCTACATCACCTACTTTGACGGGTGTGAGGCCGTTGGCCTCGATCTTGACCAAGGCCACGTCGCTGCGCTTGTCCGCGCCGATGATCTTCGCCTTGAATTCCCGCTTATCTGTCAACGTGACCAGTACTTCGTCAGCCCCCTCGACCACGTGCGCATTGGTCATGATCAGACCGTCTTGGGAGTAGACAAAACCCGAGCCGACACCGCGTGGCACTTCTTCCTCCGGTGTCGGACGGTTGGGGCGTGGGGCCTGTCGGGGCATATTTGGCATGGGCAGGCCAAATCGGCGGAAAAATTCCATCATTTCCTCGTCACCCGGGCCCATAGGTTGCTGACGACTAGATACTTTTTGCAGGGTACGGATATTGACTACCGAGGGACCGACTTGCTCGACCAGATCGGTGAAATCGGGCAAAGCGCGCGCCTGCGCCCGGGCATTTTGGACAGGCAAGGCCAGTAACATCAACGCCAGCAGGACGAACGCCAAGGCGGGTAGCTTTGCGCCCCAGCGGACAAAAACAGGTTTCGCGATCATGGGTGTCATCTTCTCACTCTCGGTACAAACGGCGCGGCACGCTGGGGGCGCGCCCTAGAAACTATTGGCCTGATATAGGGGCATTTAGACAAAAATCAAATACTTTCGGAAAACTTTACATCAAGCCCATGGCGGCCGATTGCCGCGTGCCGTTACGGCCTAGGCTACGCAGGTGCATTGCCCTGCACTCGCTGATCGGCGGCGACCAGGGCGCGGCGCAAAGCAAGCCACTGGGGGTGCCGTTGCACGCAGGGTCCGGCCACCAACCATTGCACGCTGCCGCGTTCCCTGGACAGGCGTATCACTGTCAGGCCTGGCAAGGCCACAGTCCACTGTACCCGGCAGCTTTCCACTTGGGACCACAAAGACCAGCGCCAGGCACTACCGTCCCAGGCCAATTCGCCAGCGAGGGTATTCCACCAGGCGCGCAAAGCACAAAAAAACACCCAACCAAAAAGTAATACGAGGAGCATTAAGGCGTGGGTTTCGGTGTTTTGCAGCCCCAACGCCGCCAATACGGCGAGGTTGATGAGGCCAAGCCCCAGCAAGCCAAGGCCAAAGGCCAGTGAGCGTTCAATCCGCACGGATGCTGGAGGCGCCTGGCTCAGCACACGCTATCCCATAAATCGCTCAAACCCAAGGTCTAAGCTTAAGCGCGCTTGAACACCAATGCGCCGTTGGTGCCGCCAAAGCCGAAGTTGTTTTTGAGGGCTGCCCGGATCGGCATGTCACGCGCTTGGTTAGCGCAGTAGTCCAAGTCGCACTCGGGGTCTTGGTTGAACAAATTGATGGTCGGCGGGCACTTTTGATGGTAGAGCGCTAGCACCGTAAACACCGACTCCAGCCCCCCTGCGCCGCCGAGCAAATGCCCAGTCATAGATTTGGTGGAACTGACCACTATGCGCTTGGCGTGCTCGCCCAGCGCTGTCTTAATGGCGGTGGTTTCATTGATATCGCCCAAAGGCGTGGAAGTGCCATGGGCATTGAGGTAATCAATGTCATCCGGATTGAGGGACGCGTTACGCAGCGCGCTGAGCATCGCGCGACGCGGGCCGTCCATGTTGGGCGCGGTCATGTGACCGGCATCGGCGCTCATACCGAAGCCTGCCAACTCAGCGTAGATGCGCGCGCCGCGCGATTTGGCGTGCTCGTATTCTTCCAACACCATGATGCCGCCGCCTTCGCCCAGCACAAAGCCATCGCGGTCTTTGTCCCAGGGGCGCGAGGCCGTGGCGGGATCATCATTGCGAGTGCTTAAGGCACGCATGGCGGCAAAGCCCCCCACGCCCAAATGTGAAACCGCTGCTTCAGACCCACCGGCGATCATGACGTCGGCATCGCCGTACTCGATCATGCGTCCAGCTTCCCCAATGCAATGCAGACCGGTCGTACAGGCCGTAGCGATGGCGATATTGGGACCCTTAAAGCCAAAGCGCATGGAGACATGACCGGCCGTCATATTGATGATGGAGGCGGGCACAAAAAACGGCGAAATTCGCCGTGGGCCGCGGGCGGTAAATTCGTTGTTGGTGTGCTCGATCATGGGCAGGCCGCCAATACCCGAACCAATCACACAGCCAATGCGGGTGGCTTCTTCTTCCCCCAGCGCATCTCCAGTAGCCAATCCCGCGTCTTCCACCGCCTGAACTGCCGCGGCGATACCGTAGTGGATAAAGGTATCCATGGCGCGCGCGTCTTTAGGGCTGATATAGCGATCCAAGTCCAGATCGCGCACCTCACCGGCAATACGGCAAGCAAATGCGCTCGCATCAAATTTGCTGATTTGGCTGATGCCCGATGTGCCCGCCAGCAGATTGGCCCAAGCCTGATCCACCGTATTGCCCACGGGGCTGACGCAACCCAAACCGGTAACTACTACACGACGACGGGACATACGCACCTGTATAAAACGTTTCGCCTATAACAATCTTCCCGCAGCAGCTTCTGCGCTGGAGTCCCCAAGGCGGATTGCGCGAGGCTGCGCGCATTGGGGGTTTTCAACACCCGTCAATAGCGGCGGGGGTTGAAGTCGGCCTATCAGGCCTTTTTGTGGGTGGTAGCGTAGTCCACCGCGTTTTGCACTGTGGTGATTTTTTCTGCGTCTTCGTCAGGGATTTCGATGCCGAACTCATCTTCCAAGGCCATCACCAGTTCCACCGTGTCCAGCGAATCAGCGCCCAAATCGGCCACAAAGGCTTTTTCATTGGTGACCTGGGACTCTTCCACACCGAGTTGCTCGGCGATGATTTTCTTGACACGTACTTCGATATCGCTCATGGGTTCCCTCTGAGGGTTGTAAAACAGTCCGCGATTTTACCAGTGCAGGCGCCGGGCGCTCGCAGTGGCCGCCTTGCGGACACAAAGGCGTAAAACCAGATACTACTTTACATATACATGCCGCCGTTGACGTGCAACTCCTGACCGGTCACATACGCCGCCTGCGGCGAGGCCAGATACACCACAGCATGCGCTATATCTGCGGGCTGACCTAAATGACCCAAGGGGATTTGGGCTTGCAAGGCGTCTTGCTGTTCCTGGCTCAGTGCGGCGGTCATATCGGTGGCGATAAAACCCGGCGCGATGCAATTGACCGTAATGTGGCGTGACCCCAGTTCACGGGCCAAGGCCCGTGTCATCCCCGCCACCCCGGCCTTGGCAGCCGCGTAATTGGCCTGGCCCGGATTACCCGAAGCGCCCACCACTGAGGTGATGTTGATGATGCGGCCGTAGCGCTGTTTCATCATCGGGCGCATCACCGCCCGGCTCATGCGGAACACGCCTTTGAGGTTGGCATCGATCACCGCGTCCCAGTCGTCGTCTTTCATGCGCATGGCCAGGTTGTCGCGGGTGATGCCGGCGTTATTGACCAGCACCTGCAAACTGCCGCTTTCCTTGATAACCGCGTCTACCAAGGCGTCACAAGCGGCGCCGTCGGTCACATTGAGCACCCGCCCGGTGCAGCCGGCATAGGCCTGGAGCGCCTGGCCTATGCTCAGTGCGCCGGCCTCAGTGGTCGCCGTCCCCACGACGCGCAAACCGGCGCGGGCCAACTCCAAGGCGATGGCCGCGCCAATACCCCGCGATGCGCCGGTGACCAGGGCCACCTGGCCCGCATATTCAATAGCACTCATTGCAAACCCGCCTGTGTTTCGGCCAGGGTGGCCGGATCAAAAATTGCAAAAGCGTTCAGCGACGCATCGATACGCTTGACCATGCCACTGAGTACCTTGCCCGGCCCGCACTCCACAATATGGTTCAGCCCCCGCGCCTTGAGCGCTTGCACGGTTTGCACCCAGCGCACTGGCCCGAAGGCCTGGCGGTACAAAGCATCGCGAATGCGTTGCGGGTCCATCTCTGCCGCGACGTCGATATTGTTGATCAGGGGAATCTGCGGCTTGGCAATCGCAATCTGGCCCAGGCGCTCGCGCAGCATCAGGGCCGCCGGTTGCATCAAGGCGCAATGGAAGGGGGCCGATACGGGCAGCAACAGCGCGCGCTTCGCACCCTGCGCCTTGAGAACTTCGCATGCCCGCTCGACGGCGGCCTTGCTGCCGGAAATCACAGTTTGGGCGTTGTCATTGAAATTCGCAGCTTCCACCACTTCACCACTTTGACCGGCAAACTCAGCCGCCACTTCAGCGCACAAGGTCGCCACGCGCGCCGGCTCCATGCCCAAAATCGCCGCCATGGCGCCCTGGCCCACGGGGACGGCTTCCTGCATCGCCTGCCCGCGCAGCCGCACCAGCGGCACCGCATCAGCCAGCGTCATTGCCCCCGCTGCGACCAGCGCAGCATACTCGCCCAAGGAATGCCCAGCCACGGCCTGAGGTGCGACGCCGACTTCGGCCATCCACACCCGGTAAGCGGCCACCCCTACCACCAACATCGCCGGCTGGGTATTCGTCGTAAGCGCCAAGGCCTCTTTGCTGGCTTCGCGGATCAAGACGCCGACGTCTTCATGCAAAGCCTGCGAGGCTTCGTCCACCACCGCACGCACCTGCGGGTGATCGCCCCAGGCGTCCAACATCCCTACGGACTGAGAGCCCTGGCCGGGAAAAACAAAAGCAAATGGTTTCATCGGGTCAAGCGTCCAATAAATGAAAACAAAATGAAAAGCGGTACGAGTGGCAGCGCACCAAGATCAGAGCGTCAGCAGGACCGCGCCCCAGGTAAAGCCGCCGCCCACGCCTTCGAGCAGCACCGTTTGACCTTTCTGAATGCGCCCGCCGCGCACACCGGCATCCAGTGCCAACGGAATCGAGGCCGCCGAGGTATTGCCATGCTGGTCCACAGTGACCATCACCTTGTCCATAGACAGCTTGAGCTTTTTGGCCGTGCTTTGGATGATGCGGATATTGGCCTGGTGCGGCACCAGCCAGTCGATCTCGGCTTCGGTCTTGGCCGCCTTGGACAGCACCGCGCGGGCTGCATCTTCCAAGACACCCACCGCCAGTTTGAATACCGCTTGGCCCGCCATTTTGAGCAGAGGCACACCACTGACCGCGCCACCCTGCACATGGCCGGGCACGCACAAAATATCCACATGGCGGCCATCGGCATGCACATCGGTGGCCAAAATGCCAGGCGTGTCGGATGCTTCCAACACGACGGCTCCAGCACCGTCGCCAAATAGCACGCAAGTGCCCCGGTCTTTGAAATCCAGGATGCGGGAGAAAATTTCTGCGCCCACCACCAGCGCGCAGCGCGCACTGCCGGCCTTGATAAGGGCATCGGCCACCGTCAGCGCGTACACGAAACCGCTGCACACCGCTTGCACATCAAAAGCCGCACCGCCCATCGCGCCCAGCTTGCCTTGCAAGATGCAGGCTGTTGAGGGAAACACCATATCGGGCGTCGAGGTGGCGACGATGATGAGATCGATCTCGCTGGCCGCACGCCCCGCTGCTCGCAGCGCCGCTTGGCAGGCGTGCAAGGCCAGATCACTACAAAAAACACCGTCGTCGGCAAAGTGGCGGGCGCTGATGCCGCTGCGCTCCACGATCCAGTCGTCCGAAGTTTCTATGCCGTCCAGTGCCAGCCGGGTCACCATGTCGGCATTGCTCAGGCGCTTGGGCGGGAGGTAACTGCCGGTGCCAGTGATACGTGAATAGCTGCTCATGGAAAATCCGGATCCGAAACTTAGCCCTGCGTGGGGGCGGGAGCTTGCGCATTGAGCAAAGGTGCCGCATGCGCTATGCGCGTGCGCACACGCTCTAGTAAATTATTCTGCACGGCATCATACGCCCTGCCCAAGGCGCTGGCGAAGGCGAACGCATCGGCCGAGCCATGGCTTTTGAACACCAGTCCGCGCAATCCCAGCAAGGCCACGCCGTTGTAGCGCCGGTGGTCGATACGCCGTTTTAGTGCCGACAAAACCGCCATCGAGGCGATAGCCGCGAGCTTGCTCAGCACATTGCGTCCGTATTCCTCTTTCAGAAAACCCACAATCATGCCGGCCAGGCCTTCACTGGTTTTGAGCGCGACATTGCCGACAAAACCGTCGCACACCACCAGATTGACCGTGCCTTTGAAAATGTCATTGCCTTCTACGTTGCCGAAGAAGTTCAAGTCCCCGCTGGCTGCTGCAGCACGCAGCAACTCGCCGGATTCTTTGATGGTTTCGTTGCCTTTGATGACTTCGGAGCCGATATTGAGCAAACCCACAGAAGGCGCATTGATGCCGTCGGTCACCGAGACCAGAGCCGAGCCCATGACGGCAAATTGCAGCAAATGCAAAGGCGTGCAATCGACATTGGCACCCAGGTCAAGCACCGTGGTCGCATGGCCCTTGGCGTTAGGAATCTGCCCGGCCAGCGCGGGCCTCTCTATACCCTCGAGAGTTTTGAGCAAGTAGCGGGCAATCGCCATCAACGCGCCAGTGTTACCCGCAGAGACAGCCGCCTGGGCGGCGCCGTCACGCACTTGCTCGATGGCCACGCGCATGGAGGAGTCTTTCTTCTTGCGCAAGGCAATTTCCAGCGCATCGTCCATTTCCACCACTTCGGTTGCCAATAACTTGGTGACACGCGGATGCGAAAAATCCGCCAAAGCTTGAGGCAAACCCACCAATAGCAAATGGGCGTCGAGGTGCGAAGCCAAGAACTGTTGGCAGGCCGGGAGGGTGACCGAAGGGCCGAAATCCCCGCCCATGCAATCAACTGCGATGGTGATCATGCAGTGTGCAGGAAAAAAAGTGTTTCACAGGACTCAAAGCGCGTAGACATGAAAAAAGCCCGAGGCTACAGGCATGCAGCTTCGGGCTTGGTGCCGACCGCGCGGGTCAGGCTTCGGACTTGGTCTTGATAACTTTGCGACCGCGGTAAAAGCCCGTCGGACTGATGTGGTGGCGCAAATGGATTTCGCCCGTGGTTGGCTCCACAGCGATACCGGGGACGACCAAGGCATTGTGCGAACGGTGCATGCCGCGCTTAGAGGGGGATTTCTTATTTTGCTGAACTGCCATGGTTGGCTCCTGGTCAAAGTGGCTGCAGGCGAGGCAGCGCCGTCGGTTAATCGGATGGCGCAAGCTATTGTTTTTGCACCCAAGCCCTCCATTATAGCCTCCGGCAACATGTGCGAGCACGCTCAGCTTTTGGGAATCTTCAACTGTGCCAGCTTGGCAAAGGGCTTGGGACGCTCGTTGGCCACTTCAAAATCAGAATCCGCGGCCGACAGCTTCAATTCGCCTGGGCATGTCTCATGTTTGGGCGACACCGGCAAGGCCATGAGCAGCTCGTCTTCGACGAGTTCGAGCAGATCAAATTGGGTAGAGCAGACCAACAAGTCCTCGTCGCAGTCCTCATCTTCAGCCAGCGCGACATCTTCGGATTCCACGAAGCGAAATTCGCGGTCAAATTGCACCAAAGTGCTTACCGGCTCCAGGCAGCGTTGGCAGACCAAGGCCATATCCACACTGCCTTGCAGCTGTATCCATGGCTGGGCCTGCCCCCCCGCGCCGTTGCGCATACTGCCTTGCGCCTGAAATTGCACGACGCTATCGTCCACACCGTGTACCGCTTCGTCCGCCAAGCGGGGCATCTGCGCCAAAGGCGCCTGGCCTTGCAACGGGGACGCTTGCAGCGCGAAAGCACCTACGGAAAGCTTGCGATACGGTAAGGAAGTAGCCATGCGTGCAGTGTAAGAGAATCAGGCCATGCAAAGCCCAGCCTCCCGTGCCCTGATTTTGGCCTCCACCTCGCGCTACCGGCGCGCGCTGCTAGAGCGCATGCGCTTGCCGTTTTCGGTGCAGGCACCTGGCGTGGACGAGACGCCGTTGCTCGGTGAGGCGCCTGCTGCCCTGGCCGGCCGCTTGGCCTTGGCCAAAGCCTTGGCAGTGGCCGAGGCGGCCCCCCATGCGCTTGTCATCGGCTGCGACCAGGTCGCCGACTTGAACGGACAGGCCCTGGGCAAGCCAGGCCATTACGAGAATGCCGTCACCCAGTTGCGCGCCATGCGCGGACAAACCGTGGTGTTTCAAACCGCCATGGCAGTGGTGTGCCGGGACAGTGGCTTTTGCGAATCGGTACTGGTGCCAGTGCGGGTCGCCTACCGCGATGCCACGGACGGCGAAATCGATTTTTACCTGCGCGCCGAAGAACCGTATGACTGCGCGGGCAGCGTTAAAAGCGAAGGCATGGGTATCGCACTCATGCACAGCATCGATAACGACGACCCCACAGCACTCATCGGCCTGCCGCTAATTCGCCTGAGCGCGCTACTGCGCCAGGCTGGCATTCCCGTGTTGGGGTCTGCGTGAACTCGGCTGGCGGTGCACCAAGCGAAAAGCGCTTGGGCAAACTGTACCTGGTGCCCACCCCTTTGGATTTTGGCTGCGATAGCCTGAGCCCTTTGAATGAGGTCCTGCCCCAAGCCACGATAGGGCGCGCCGCAGCACTGCAATATTGGGTATGCGAGAACGCGAAAACTGCCCGTGCCTTCCTCAAACGCGTGGGCGAAGTCAGCCCGCTGTGCCTCAGCATCCAAGCGCAACAATTGCAGGAGTTACCGCGCGAGGTGCATAAAAAAGGCGATGCCGGTTTTGACGCACGCAGTTTGCTGGCACCGGCATTGCAAGGGTGGGATATGGGCCTGCTCAGCGAAGCGGGTATGCCGGCAATTGCCGATCCGGGTGCCTCGGTGGTACGTGCAGCCCATATGCTGGGTATCGGCGTGCAACCATTGATAGGCCCGATATCTCTGATGTTGGCGCTGGCCGCCAGTGGCCTGAACGGTCAGAACTTTGCCTTTGTCGGCTACGTGCCTAGCGAGCCGGACCTACGCGCCCAGCGTATCAAGGCGCTGGAAGCGCTTGCGATGAAGACCGGCCAAACCCAAATGTTTATTGAAACGCCCTACCGCAACGAAGCCTTGCTGCGCACCCTGCTGGACGTCCTGCAAACCGGCACGCGGCTGGCGGTGTCCATGGGCCTGACGCTAGAAACCTGCCGCCACCACAG
Organism: Comamonadaceae bacterium; assembly: GCA_947450255.1. Taxonomy (GTDB): domain Bacteria; phylum Pseudomonadota; class Gammaproteobacteria; order Burkholderiales; family Burkholderiaceae_C; genus Allorhodoferax. The sequence continues at coordinate 2,725 of CANFVA010000062.1, read as the reverse complement.
CGGCACGCCCGAACAATGGAAACGGGGGCAGTGGGTTTTGAACAAGCAAACTCCAGCCGTATTTGCGATTGGTCCCTGAGCGCAAGGCAGGGCGCCAGCGCTTGCGGCGCAAAAAGCGCCTGCGCTCTGTACCCTAACGCAAACCCGGTGCGTATCGGATGGCACTGGCCATGGATTCGCCCATGGCGGCACCAAAGCGCTTGACGAGCCGCTCGGCGACATTTTCACGGCGGGTGTAATCGATGATTTCAGGGGCCTTGACCACTTCACGCGCCACGTAATCGAGGTTGCCCAAATGGTCGGCCAATCCCATCTTGACGGCCTGATCGCCCGTCCAAAACAAACCGCTGAAAGTCTCTGGCGTCTCTTTCAAACGGTCACCGCGTCCGTCTTTGACAGCGCCGATGAACTGCTGGTGGATTTGGTTGAGCATGGACTGGGCAAATTCCCGCTGCTTATCGGTCTGCGGGCTAAAAGGGTCGAGAAAACCTTTGTTCTGGCCGGCGGTCATCAAGCGGCGCTCGACACCGAGTTTGTCCATCAAGCCAGTAAAGCCAAAGCCGTCCATGAGCACACCAATGCTGCCAACGATGCTGGCCTTGTCCACATATATTTGGTCGGCGGCCACCGCGATGTAATAGGCTGCCGAGGCGCAGGTTTCTTCCACCACCACATAGACTGGCTTTTTGTGCAGGACCTTTAAGCGGCGGATCTCGTCATTCATGATTCCCGCCTGCACCGGGCTGCCGCCGGGAGAATTAATCAACAGTACCACGGCTTGTGCACCCTCGTCTTCGAAAGCGCTGCGCATGGACGCAATCACCGCTTCCGCACCCGCATCGGCGCCCGAGGCAATCTCGCCTTTGATTTCGACCACGGCCGTATGCTGCCGGGTGACATCGGTGTTGTGCATATTGCCGCTGCGGTCCATGCCTAGCCAGATCAGCGCGGCAAAAAACACCAACCAGGCCAGGCGCATGCCGTACTTCCAACGCCGCGCGGCGCGTTGTTCGGCCAGGCTGTCGTTCATCCATTTTTCGATGAAACTGCGCTCCCAGCCCAAGCCGCTAGGGGCGCCCGACGGGCTGTCGGAGGTATCAGTAGACCTGGCGCTAGGCGATGGGCTATCGTTCAATACGGGCTCTGTCATATTAGAAAGTTTGCGGTAGTAATTGCGGGCCAGTATGCCAGCCCACCAAGCCGTCTCGCTCAGAAAGGGCAATTTTGACAAGGCCGCCACGACACGGACCGTCGATGCAACGTCCTGTATCGGGCGCATACAAAGCTCCATGCGTGGCGCAAATCAGCCATTGGCCGGTAGTATCAAAAAACCGGTTGGGCTGGAAATCCATTTCCATCGCCACGTGGCTGCAACGGTTCAGGTAGGCGTGTGCTTCACCACGGTGGCGAATCGCAAAGGCCCAGCAGCTTTGGCCCTGGTAAATCACATCAAACGGCACCGCCAGGCCGCCGTCTTGCAAATCGGCGGAACAGCACAAAGGTATCAGCGTGCTTTCGGCATTCATAGTGGCTGTCAGAGAGGTGCCTTTAAATTGCGCCACATCCTCAGGACGTCAGGCGTGGTCCAACATCCAGCGGTGCAGGCTGTGGGCCGAGTCGGCGATATACAAAGGCCGAAGGGCCGCCAGTGCGCTGGTGTCGTGGGCGCCGTAATTCACGCCCACGCTGGCGCAGCCGGCGTTGGCCGCCAATTGCAAATCGTGTGTCGTATCGCCCACCATCAAGGTGCGCTCGGGCGGTACGCCCATCTCGGCCATCAACTCATGCAGCATCCGTGGGTGCGGCTTACCAGCGGTCTCGTCGGCCGTGCGGCTGGCGTGGAACAGGTCTTTGAGGTCCACATGGGCCAAGGCCTGGTCCAGGCCCCAACGGCTTTTGCCCGTGGCCACTGTCAGGAAATACTGGCGCGCTTTCAACTCAAACAGCATCTCCAGCACTCCGGGGAACAAACTGATCTGGTGCTGCTCGCGCCCGTAATGGTATTTGTAGCGCTCGCCCAGCAAGGGGTATTTTTCCTTGGGCACATCTGGCGCCGCATGGGCCAAGGCCTGGCCCAGCCCCAAACCGATGACATAGGCGGCGTCCCGGTCGCTGGGTACGCTGCCGCCCACATCGTGCACCGCGCCCTGGATAGATCGCACGATGATCGCAGTCGAATCAAACAAGGTGCCGTCCCAATCGAAAGCGATCAGGTCAAAGCGGCGCTGAGGGTTGGAGCTCATAGGGGTGAAGCCAGGCGGGTGGCAGAACCAAAGGCAGCGATAGTAGCAAGTGCATCCGGAATGCGGTTTTGCAAAAACGGCAACAGTTCCGAGGCCGGCGGTGCATGCAGGGTGAGGAATTCGCCACTGAAAGGGTGGGTTATTTGCAAGCGCCAGGCATGTAAAAACATGCGCTTGAGCGGCACCCCCGCACGGGCCCAGGCTTTGTTGTCCTCAAAATTTCCATATTTGTCGTCGCCCACAATCGGCATGCCTTCGGAGGCTAAATGAACCCTGATTTGGTGCGTGCGGCCGGTTTTGATGGTCACTGCCAGCAAGCTCATGGCCTGCGCCGCGCCCGGCGCGCTGCGCGCCAGCACTTTGACCAAGGTCACCGAAGGCAGCCCGTCCGGGTCGTCGCGGGAAACTACTTTGACCCGGCGCTCACCCTCGCCTGTGCCGTCCGCGCTGTCGAGCAAATATTTATGCAGCGGCTTGTCCAG
>CANFVA010000061.1 GCA_947450255.1 Comamonadaceae bacterium | reverse complement strand
TGCCGCAGCGGCAGGCGCACATATAGCAGGTGGTGCATTTGATGGTGGTCTCATCGACCGGCGTGGGCGCATCGAGCGGCTGGTGCAGGGGCTCGGAGGACAAAAATTTAAACATGGTGCTTGTCTCTTTTTGTTATTCGGTTTGCATGTGCTAATGCTGTGTATTCGGTGCTAGCCCGGCGCAGCGGCGAGCACTGCCAGCGCCACCGAGGCCATGCGCGATTGCAGTGAATCCGCGCGCGAAGTCAGCACGATTGGCACACGCGCACCGAGTACCAAACCGGCGCAATCGCCACCGCCCACGTAGTTAAAACTTTTGTACAGCATATTGCCGGCGTTCAGATCCGGCATGATGAACAAGTCCGCATCACCAGCCACCCGGGATTCGATTTTTTTGATGCGCGCCGCCTCCGCTGAGAACGCATTGTCAAAGCCAAAAGGCCCTTCCACGATAGCGCCAGGCCAGGCGCCTGCCCGCGCCATGTCCACCAAAGCTTGTGCATCGAGCGTCGCAGGAATAGACGGGTTCACTACCTCTACGGCGGCCACGATGCCGACCTTGGGCTGGGCGATACCCAGCCTATGCAGCAAGGCCACCGCATTGCCCAAAATATCTTTTTTGGTTTTCAAATCGGGCGCGATATTGACGACGCAATCGGCCAGCGCCAAAAGCTTGTGGTAGCGCGGCAAGTCAAACACAAAAGCGTGGCTGATACGGTTGCTGCCACGCAGCCCAGCATCTTTGTGCACCACCGTAGCCATCAATTCGTCGGTATGCAGCGAGCCCTTCATCAAGGCGCGCACATCGCCACGTAGCGCCAGCGCGCAGGCACGCAAGGCCGCGTCCGATGCAGCGCTACCGCTGTCTATCAATTCGAAATCACGCACGTCCACCTGCGCTGCATCCGCAGCAGCAGCAATCAGCGAAGCCGGGCCGATCAGCACCGGGCGCGCAATGCCGCTGTCCTGGATGCGCCGCGCCGCGTCTAGTGCCAGCGCGTCGCAGGGGTAGACGAGGCCCAACGCGTCCGGGCGCTTGCCGGCCATCGCGCTGGCGCGGGCCATCAGCGCTTGCAGTCGCGGATGCGTGCTCTCCATGCGGCGGCCTGTGGTGTACGCCGTGTGCTTTAGACGTAGTCTTTGTACTTGTCCAAAAACCGCACCGGTTTAGAGAGCGCATCGCGGCGGAAAGGATCGCCCAATTCGCGGGTACACATGATCTCAATCACGCAAGTTTTGCCTTCCTTCATTTGCATATCGATAGCGCGCTTGAAAGCCGGGCCCACGTCTTCCAGCTTGTCCACCACGATGCCTTCGGCGCCCATGGCGATCGCGATACCGGCAAAGCTTTCGCTCTCCAACTCGCCCGCCACAAAGCGGCGGTTGTAAAAGTCCACCTGGTTTTTCTTCTCGGCGCCCCATTGGCGGTTATGGAACACCACGGCGGTCACCGGGATGTCGTGGCGCACAGCGGTCATCAACTCCGACATGCTCATGCCCCATGCGCCATCGCCCGCATAGGCCACGGCCGGGCGGTCCATGGCGGCGGCTTTGGCGCCGATCATGGTGGGCAGCGAATAGCCGCAGTTGCCAAAGCTCATGGGCGCGAAAAAGCTGCGCGGCTCGTCAAAGCGCAAATAGCTGTTTGCCACGGCGTTGATGTTGCCGATGTCGGTGGACACCATGACACGTGGGGGCATGGCTTTTTCCAGTTCACGCAGCACCTGGCGCGGATGCAAATACGTGCCGCCGGTAGGGGTGCGCTCGCCCTTGGCCTCTTCGATCATGTCCAGGCTGTACGGATCGCGCTCATGCGTCCAGCTATCCAGTTCTTTTTCCCAGGCCGCTTTCTCGGCAGCGATGGTGGCGGCGCGTGCGGCCTTGGTCGCATCGCTGGCCAGCGTCATGTTGCTCAGGCGGCGCAAAAGTTCTTTGGCAACCGCTTTGGCATCGCCGTGGATGCCTACGCTGATTTTTTTCACTAGACCGAGGTTGGTATGGTCGGCTTCGACTTGAATAATCTTGGCGTCTTTGGGCCAGTAGTCCATGCCGTGTTGCGGCAGCGTGCCAAACGGCCCCATGCGCGAGCCTAGTGCGATCACCACATCAGCTTGCGCGATCAGTTTCATCGCCGCTTTGGAGCCTTGGTAGCCCAGCGGGCCGGCCCACAAGGGGTGGCTGGCGGGGAAAGAGTCATTGCGCAAATAGCCGTTGGCCACCGGCGCGCCCAGGCGCTCGGCCAGGGCCACGCATTCGGCCACCGCGTCGCCCATCACCACGCCGCCGCCAGACAAGATGATCGGGAACTTGGCATGCGCCAGCATCTCTACGGCAGCGGCCAGGCTGTTTTCACCGCCATGGCCGCGCTCTACGCGCATGGGTTGGGGGATTTCGCACTGGATTTCGCCATAAAAATAATCGCGCGGAATATTGAGCTGCGTCGGGCCCATTTCAGACATAGCGCGGTCAAAGCAGCGGCCCGTGTATTCGGCCATGCGCTTGGGGTTGTTCACATGGCCCTGGTATTTGGTGAACTCTTGGAACATGGGCAGTTGGTGCGCCTCCTGGAAGCCGCCCAGGCCCATGCCCATGGTGCCGGTCTCGGGCGTGATCATGACCACTGGGCTGTGCGACCAATAAGCGGCAGCAATCGCGGTCACGCAATTGCTGATGCCCGGGCCGTTTTGGCCGATGACTACGCCGTGGCGGCCCGAAACGCGGGCGTATCCGTCGGCCATGTGGCCTGCGCCTTGCTCATGCACCACCGGCACCAAGCGGATACCGGCGGGGGCGAAGATGTCCATCGCGTCCATGAACGCCGAGCCCATGATGCCGAAGATGTCGGTCACGCCATTGGCGACCATGGTCTCGACAAATGCCTCGGAAGGCGTCATTTTTTGTACACCGCGCACGACGGTGCGATTGTCTTTTGGGGCTTGGGGCATAAAAGCTACTCCTGGGTGAAAATTTGCTGCATTGCACCAAATTGGCATGCTTTTGGTACAAACTATTCCGAAAAACGGAATCTGGACACACTATAGCCAAATAGTCATCCCGATGCAATAAAAATTCAAGTATTCGATACAAAAAGTTCCGTTTATTGAAATTTTTAAAAGATTGCGCTATCATCCGGTCATGCCAACACTGACCGCTTTGTCCCCTGCGCAGCCCTCGGAAATCAACGGGGACACGCCGACCTTGCGCCTATTTGCGCTCTTGGAGGTGATTGCCTCCAAAGACCAGTATTTCTCGCTCCAAAGCTTAGCCGACGAGACTGCATTGCCCAAGCCCACGCTGCACCGCATGCTGCAGCAACTGGAGGCCGCGCATTTGCTCAGCCGCAGTGGCGACGGGCGCTTGTACGGTACCGGCCTGCGCCTGCGCCGCCTGGCCGAAAACCTGCTGCTCAACGATACCGCCCATGGCGCCCGCCATACGGTGCTGCGCAAGCTGGTGAGTGACGTGGGCGAGAGCTGTAATCTGACGGCCCTGAGCGGCAGCGAAGTGATTTATCTGGATCGGGTGGAGACACCGGCGCCGCTGCGCTTTTATTTGCACCCCGGCTCGCGTGTGCCGGTACATTGCTCGGCCAGCGGAAAAATCTTTTTAAGCCAAATGACGCCCAGCCAGCGCCAGCGCCTGCTAGCCCATGCGCCCTTAGAGGCTTACACCCCCAAAACCCTGACCCAGCCCGAGGCCCTGGAGGCCGAAATCCGCACTGTCAAGCGCCAGGGTTTTGCGCTGGACAACGAAGAATTTTTGCCCGGGCTTTTGTGTGTGGCGGTGGCTGTGCCGTCGGCGCTGGGGCGGGCTAATTTATGCGTCGCGGTGCAAGCGCCTTTGATGCGCATGACAGCCGATAAAGCCCTGGCCCTGCTACCGGCTTTGCACAGCGCAGCCCAGGCCCTAAGCCAGATTGAAGCCGATGCAACGCCCGCGGGCAGCGGGCACGATGATGCGCAACGCGCGTGAGGGCGGTGTTCGTTCGCATGCGCCGCAGACCTTGCAAGGCCGCGATGGGCCGCCCAGCGCGTGCCTTCGTACTAGGAGGGCACTGCATCAGTACAAAACCCGTCATTGCGAGCGCAGCGAAGCAATCCATTTTGGGTTACCAATCAAGCACTTATGGATCGCCGCGTCGCTGCGCTCCTGGCGATGAAGGAATTGTTATGGATCGCCACGTCGCTACGCTCCTCGCGATGACGGACGTTTGCAGGCCTTCCCTTGCGCAAGTTTTCACTTCTATATAGCCACTCGGATGCGCCTATGACCTTGCCCACCCCGCCCGCCATGCACCAGGTATCGGCGCGCAGCATTTTTGGTATCGACAGCGATTTACAGGTGCCTGCGTTTGCCGAGCGCAGCGAAATGGTGCCGGCCATCGACCGCGCCTATCGCTTTAACCCCGATGTCACCTTGGCCCTGTTGGCCGGCTTTGCGCACAACCGGCGCGTGCTGGTGCAAGGTATGCACGGCACCGGCAAATCCACCCACATCGAACAAGCGGCCGCGCGCTTGAACTGGCCTTGTGTGCGTGTCAACCTGGACGGCCACATCAGCCGCTTGGACTTGGTGGGCCGCGACGCCGTGGTCTTGCGCGAAGGCCAGCAAGTCACCGAGTTCCAGGAAGGCATCGTGCCCTGGGCTTTGCAGCGGCCCATGGCTTTGATTTTTGACGAGTACGACGCGGGCCGCCCCGATGTGATGTTCGTCATCCAGCGCGTGCTCGAGCGCGACGGGCAGTTCACCTTGCTCGACCAAAACCGGGTCATCCACCCGCATGCGCAGTTTCGTTTGTTTGCCACCAGCAACACCATCGGCCAGGGCAATCTCATCGGCCTGTATTTCGGGGCGCAGCGGCTCAACCATGCGCAGCTGGACCGATGGGATATGGTGGCTGCGCTCAACTACCTCAGTGCGCAGGAAGAGGCTGCCATCGTGCAGGCCCGCGTACCGGCCATGGCTGCGCAGCCCGAATTGCTGATGCAGATGGTGGCGCTGGCCGACCTGACGCGCAAGGGCTTTGCCGCAGGCGATGTGTCCGCCCTGATGTCGCCGCGCGCCGTGATCAGCTGGGCCGAAAACCTCCAACTCTTTGGCGACCTGGCCACCGCGCTGCGCCTGACCTATGTGAATAAGTGCGACGAAGCCGAGCACGCCTTGGTGGCTGAATACTTTCAGCGCTGCTTTGACCGCCCCTTGTTTCCCGCTACCTAAAAGAGCCAGTATGGGCGCAGACCCGGTTGACACCGTGCAAGCGCAAGTGCGCAGGCAACAGCGCCTGGACGCTTTGTGCGCCGCCACTTTGCGCGCCCTGAGCGCACGCCGCGAGGTGCATGCCCGCGGCCCGCATTGGTATGCGGGCGATAAGGCATTGCCCAGTTTTGCGCCCCATTTGCACCCGCAGGCGCAACTGCATGGGCAACTGCAGGCGAACGCGCAAATTTCGCAGGCTGCCAGCCTTGACTCGTTGCGCGGCGCGGCCGATGGTCTTGCGCTGCGGCTGCGCTTTAGCGATGCGCAATTGCACCGCAGTCTGCGGCCTGAGCGGGCCATGGCACGGCGGGTTTTTGATGTGCTGGAGCAGTACCGCGCCGAGTCGTTGGTGCCTGCGCAATGGCCCGGCGTGCGCAGCAATATGGCGGCGCGCTTTGTCGCCTGGTCCCAGGCGTTCGTGACGGCGCGCTTGCAAGAGTCGGCGCAGGGTTTGCTGTTGCTCACCGTCGCACAAATCGGTCGGGCGCGGGTAACAGGCGAGCCGGTGCTCAACGCTTTGGAAGACATGCTCGAAGCGACGCGCTTTGGCCTGGTGCCGCATATCGGCCATGCCTTGGCCGCACTGCGCCGCAGCCGCCATGATCAAGCGCAGTACGCGCAACATGCTTTGGCGATTGCCCAAGTCGTGGCCGACCTGGCCGACGGTGCGTCCCAAGCCGCAGGCAAAACCGACCCAGCGGCGGCCGAGGACAGCGAGGAAGAAGACGCCTGGCTGCAAATCTGGGTGGACTTTGAGGCTGGTGAGGAAAGCGGATTTGCCAGCGCCTTGGACCCGCGTGATGCGCAGCCGAAGGCCGCACACAACTACCGCATCTTCAGCACCCGCTATGACCGCGAAGTGCGCACCGTGGATTTGGTGCGTGCAGCCCAGTTGCAAGAACTGCGAGCGCAATTGGACCTGGGTGTGCGCAACAGCGGTATCAGCCCGGCGCGTCTGGCCAGGCGCTTGCAGACCTTGCTGGCCTTGCCGCAAATCGATGGTTGGGAGAGCGCTCAAGACAGTGGCTACATCGACGGCAGCCGCTTGGCGCAATTGGTGGCCAAGCCTGACGAACACCGCGTGTTTCGCCTGCCCCACGCTGCGCCGCGCGCGGACGTGGCGCTCACCATGTTGCTGGACTGCTCAGGGTCGATGAAGCAGCACATGGACCAACTCGCGCCACTGGTGGATTTACTCACCCGCGCTTTGGACATGGCCGGGGTAGCTACCGAAGTGTTGGGCTACACCACCAACAGCTGGAACGGTGGCCGCGTGATGCGCGACTGGCGCCGCGCCGGCAAACCCCCGCTGCCCGGACGTCTCAATGAGCTTTGCCATATGGTGTTCAAAGACAGCACCGAGCCCTGGCGACGCAGCAAGTCGGGGCTGGCGGCTTTGCTCAAGGCCGATATTTTTCGGGAATGCGTCGATGGCGAGGCACTACGCTGGGCCGCGCAGCGATTGCGCGCGCAAGACGCTGAACGTCGCATGCTGGTAGTTTTTTCTGATGGTAGCCCCATGGATGGCGCCACGGTATTGGCCAATGGCACGCATTACCTAGACGGCGACTTGCAACACAGTGCACGCCAATTGGAACGCGAAGTTGATATCGGGCTCTGCGCAGTCGGCTTAGGGCTGGATTTGAGCGCCTACTTTGCGCGCAGCGCGGTGCTGGATTTACAGAACCAGACGGTGGCCCAAGCGCTAGGCGAGGTCTTGGGCTTGCTGGCGCGGACGCGGCGCCAGTAGGGCGAGCCTGGTAGATACTGCTTTTTATTTCCAGCAATTGGCAGCGCTGTCGGTCGCATTTACTACGCTGCGGGTGCCCGTGTTGTCTAAGGTGAGGTCGCCGCATTTGTCGCCGTTCATCGGGCCATCGCCGCTGCGTACCGCTTGGATTTTGAAATACGCCACGCTGGGGTTGCTGACGCCGGAGGCGGGCGTTGCAAAACCAATGGCATAGTTTTGCGTCCCCGATGCGGCGTTGCGGGGCACCTTCGCCAATTCGTCTGGAATCGCCACTGGCGTGCCATTGACCGCCACCGCAAAGCTGTCGTTCTGCGAATAAAAGCGTTGTAGGTATTGGGCAACTTCCAGTAATTGGTTGCGCGCCTCGGCCCGGCGGGACTTGCGCACCGACTCTTGGTAGCTGGGAATCGCGATGCTGGCCAAGATCCCAACGATGGCCACGACAATCATCAACTCCATCAAGGTAAAGCCGCGCTGTTGCATGAGAGGTACTCCTGTTGTGAGTGATCTAAAAATGGGGCGTTGCTTGTTGATCGACGCCAACCGTGTTCGTGCTAAGGACTGGGTCGGTTGACAATTTGCCGCCAGGTACGGCGCAGCATTTTTCTAGCGCCGGCCACGCTTTGTTGGCCGGCGGCACTGGACACTGCGCCGGTGCCCAAACCGGCCCCTAATTTTTGGTTGAAGCTGGAGCTACCGGTATCGGCCGTTGCCACCGCTACCGCGTTAATGGCGACCGATTGGTAAGTGGTGTCGCTGGCATTGATTTGGCCATCACCATTGACATCAAAAGTCGGCTCTAAAGGCGAGCCGCTGCCGGTAAACGGATTGAGCACAAAATTGACCGATTTGCCTTGGCGCGCTGCGCAGGGATCAGTTGTTACGCCATTGGGCGATAGCGCCTGCATAAACACCTTCCCCACCGCCAACTGCGGTGCAAATACCAGCCGCAGCCCGCTGGGGTTCATATTCATGCGGATGAACCAACCGCGCTTGGTGCCGTAATCGACCGCCTTGGCGCTGGCCGTGAAGTAGTCCGTACCGCTGATTGCAGTGATCTCTTGCTGCACCAGCAAGCTGCTGCCTTTATCGGCATTTGCACCCGATGATTGGATAGAAATTGCGTCACTGGCCTGATCGGATGTCTGGCCGGTGCGCACGGTGTCCCAGATGCCATACAAACTTTGGACTTGGGTGTCGTTGGCATCGGCGCTTTCAAATAACTTGCCGGTTCCAAATACGACCAAATTGCCGCCCAGTGGGTGCGCCAAATAGACCGGCGTAGCAGTGATTGGCTCCACAAGATTCGTTGCACTCTTGGCCTTGTAAAGTGGGTTCCCTCCAAATGCTACTGCCCATTTATTTTCGTCGGTACTTGAAAGATCAAATTTCCAAAGATTGCCTTGCAGGTCGCCGGCATAGGCTGCTGTAATTTGGCGCTCCTGATTGAGAACCAGTCGCACGCCACCCAAGCCATTTGCTCCCGTTGCCGTTATGTTGATGGACTTGATGAAGGCGCCGGTGAGAGCGTCAATAATGAAAAGTTTGGCTTTGCCATTGGCCGCGACATAGCCGTTGCCCACAATGACGACCCACTTGCCATTGCGCATTACGCCGACCGCAGGTTTTTGTAAGACAGCACCCAGATCAGGATAATCGGTATCGTTGCTGTTGACTTCCCACAATATGTCCGAGGCTGTTGGCGCATAGGTGGTATTGGCATCGCCATTAGATCGCACCGGCACATTGATAGCAAAAATATTGTTTGCTCCGGCGCCGCCGGTGCCAACGACGATGTTGCGCCAGCCGGTTTCGGTGTCACTCGGGGTGATGTTTTTGTCAAAAACATCTGCTTCCACCAAAGGTCCGTCGACAAAATAGCGGTGGGAGTACGTGGGCCGCGCGATTGCATAGAGGGAGCCTAGGACAGTTTTGGGAATATAGGCAAAAGTCTCGTCCCCGGTTTTGGCGTCAAAGGCATGCAGCATGCCGTCGTTGGAACCAACAAACACCTGTCCTTTGCGTAGTTTTTTGTGCCTTAGAAATTGCCGATAAGCCAATCGGTTGCTCACTATGCTGGTTGGCAAAAAGTCATACGCCGCGTCTTCACCATCAAATACCAGAAGTGGTGTTGAATTCACCACATCGCCCAGTTTTCCGTTCAAGCGGGAACGAAACGTCGTGCCTTCTAATTCCATCTTTCCGCGCAGATAGCCCACCAATTGTTGGCCTGCCGCGTCGTTGGCTGCATTGAGCAGCGCATCGAGTCGCTGTGTCTTGAGGTTGCTAAAGGTGAACTCAAATTTTGCGTTGGTGGTGGGATGGGCGGTGAAAATATTGCGTTCGGCCTCGTTTTTTAGGTTCAATTGCGCGCTGGCGGACCAGACGGCATCAGCGTAACTTCCGTCGCTTTTTTTAGCGCGGTCGCCTGTCTTAGTATCAAATTGATAAGCCTTCAGGTCACCGGACCAGTTCTTGGTTTGGTATGAGGGAATGTAGGTGTATTGCGAGGTCACAAAGCGTGAAGGCATCAGCAGCGGAGCGTCCGTGCTGGTGGTGGCGCGCATGGAATCGATGATCGTCCCTAGTGAATCGCTGAGAGATTTGGGGTCCAGTGCACTGAAGTACATCCCGCCGCTGTTCCATGCAGCGTGCCACAAGTCGTCAATTTTGCTTAGATCGTCAGTAGGCGTTGGCCAGTTTTTGGTGCCAGCTTGCAGGGCTGAAATATCGCCAGGGTTATCCAATGTTCCTTTGACGCCAAAGCCAATCATGTAATTGACCAAATGCGGCCAGGTCGCTGGTCGGCCTAGGGCCGCCTCTTGCGCGTTGACCGCTACCGCTGTGTCGCTGCCAGCCACGTCGGAGCGCAAATTAGTTTTCCAGTAATACATCGCCACGTCGGCAAGCGTGTTAGCCTGACTGTCTTTGAATGGCGCACTGGAGTCGCCGTCAATATTTTTGTCATATAGACCATCTGCGTCCAGCGTGCCGCCCGAGCTCAGGCGGGCAGGGCGTAGTTGATAGAACCCTTCCGAATTTCCATTCCATGCGCCATCTGTAATCATGATATGCAGCGCCCGCCTGCAAAGCAAATGGGGTGTGCGGCTGGATCCCCCGGGGACTTCGGCCCAGGGCCCTGCATCGTCGGTACGCATGTAATAAGACCCAACGTCTTTGAGCGCCCCGCGCAGCGGCGTTCCCGGGCTGCCGGTGGGAATGGTGACACCCAAAAGCCATCTATAAAACTCTTCCCGGTCGGTGCCTGAAAACTTGCGTACACCACGCAAGATCGTGGCCGTCGGCTCTCCGTCGATCGGTGGCGTAGACGCCAGGTAAGCACTGACAGGCATACCGATGTTCTCTGTGGACTTTGAGATCACGCCATAGCCCACGCGGGTTTCGGGCGGCATCACCGAAAAAGTATTCGATATGGCGGATTTTGCAGAGAGCAATTTATTGCGGTAGTAGCTGAACCAGTTTGCAAAATTTTGCAGTTCCTCAGCTTGGGTGCAGCTATCTACCGCTGCGCAATCGGTGCGGTCTGGGTATTTGGTGAATGCAGTGCCCGTATTTATTTTGACTTGTACAAAATCGCTGAGCATATTTCCACTGGTACCTGGTGTCTGTACATAATAGTGGGCGGGATCGACGTCTTCACGTTTCTCTGCGCAATCCACGGAGTTGGGCCCTATGCAAAATTTTGAAATGCTAATGAAACTGGTGGTGAGGTCCAATGTTTTGCTGGGGAACAGTGGGTCGTATGCTGCACTGCGCGGATCAGCATGGGGGTAGGCGCTGCCATCGGCTTTCAACCAGGGAAGGTAGCGTCGCTGCGGGTTGTAGTAAGCAGAGTTGGTACTAGAAGACCGCATTTTTCGCGCATACAAAAGGGTCGAGTCATAAGTGGCTGGCCAAACTGTGAAAGTATCAACGGCGGATCTGCCGTAATTCGCACCGTACTTGGCAAGCGGGCGCCACACACTGCCGACGTTGATCGAACCTTTCTGGCAAAGCTCCGAAGGGATGCATTCGTCCGCCATCGACCCAGAGTCATCCAAAGTAAACATCACGTTCGGCGGGGTCCAGCTTTGCGAGACCAGCGGTGCCTGGGCGATTTCGGCCAGGGCAGTGCCCGCTAACAGACAAAAAATGAGCAAGGTCGCTTGCGTCAGGCGCTTGTGCATAAAGGTCTCCTAGAAACGTATCAACGATTGCACCCAGGCATCGGCGCCCGACTCGATGGCACCGTTGCTGGCTTCTACATAGTCCGGTGTAAACCCCCGCCCGGTAATTAAATAGCCTTGTAGCCGTTGCATGTCTACCGGTGCCAAGCGCATGCTTTCAATCATGCAAACGGGCGCTTTGGCGGGACTGTTACCCAGGGCGTCCTTTAATTGGCTTGGGGGTACGGTATTGGTCTTGCCTGCACCTGCTTGCCAGTTGGCTAACTGGGACCAAGCGTCAGGTAGGGCGCTACTGGCGCCATTGGTCGGCGGTTCCAATACAACCATTGCGCTGGGGTCTTTGATAGCGCCATCTTCGCAGTAGCGCAAGGCCAACTCCGCCAACTCTTGGGCGCTGGCGCTGCTACGCAAATTGTTAGAAACCTTCTCGCCTGACAGCGCGGCCTTGGCGGCCCAAATCGCAGCGCTTGACAGCACGACCAAAATGATCAGAACTAGCAACAAAACGATACCCGCGTCCCTGTGTGGAGCGCTGCCATTGGCGAGGCTCCGTCCGGCCTGTTTCATTGCGCTATTCCTACGCGGTTACGCAAACTGACCGTGGTGCTGAATACGCGGTGCAGGTAGCGGTCCGATAGTGTTTTTACATTGCCATCGCAATCTACAAAGGGTACTGATTTGCCCTGGTCTTCATTGGGGCTGACCAATTGGATGCAGATGCGCACGGCTACTACGCGGCCCCAGTTTTGATCGCTGCTACCGCCTAATTGGTTGACTTCATCCGCACTGGCAAAGCGTATAGTTTGCGTCTCTATGGGATCACTGGCGACGCCGTAGCGCAGGCGCATAAATTCAACGCCACTGACCAAGGGTTGCGCGGTGAAGCTTGGGCTACCGTTTCCGGCGCAACTGAGATCATGGATGGCGCTGACGAAAAAGCGTGACTCCACCAAAATGAATGGTGTGCCGGTGTTGACGGCCGAGTTGGCGTTGTTGCTGAGGCCCTGGCTGAGGCAGTCGGAGGCGCTGTTGGTGCCGGCCCGGTCTGTGCTAAAGCTATCGCCTTCATAGCGCACTGAGATGTCATCGGGTTGCTTCGGTGTGTTGGTGCAAGTGAGGGTGTCCCAGCTCGCGGTCGTGCTGAGAAAGCCGCCGTCGCAACCCTTAAGTCCTGCACCTGCTAAATTACTGTCGTTGAGCTGCACGACTTGTCCGTCAGCGCTGGCGATATTGCGTGGTGCCATGACATGGAGCTGGCTGTAACCGGCCATGCGGATATGCCGGGCCATGGTCTCCAGGGCTATGGAGGCATCTTCACTCATGCGGCTCACGGTATCGCTTTGGTGGCCGGCGATGCTGGAGCCCAGGTAAATGGAGAGTATGGCCGCGATCAATACCAGCCCCATTGCCATGGCGATCAGTAGCTCCACCAGGCTAAAGCCGTTTGCTACAGCACGCTGCGATTTGCCTTGCTTCATAGTGCTGCCCGCCAATACAAGCAGCGCGGCTTGTCGCCCCCGCTGGTGAGGGCTGCAGCCCTGCAATTGGCACCGTCCATGGGCAAGGACGTGGCGGCTCCTGGTTCCAGCCACATGATCCAGATATCCGCATGGTTGCCGTTGCGTTGCAGATTGAAGTCGCCGCCAGGCAGCGACCTACGTAGGGTGTTGGTGGTTTGCGCCAAGTCTATTTGTGCAATTTCGCTGCTATTACAGGCCGCTGATGCGGAGCAGGCCGGCACAGTGGCGGCCGATCGGTTGGCCGAATAGGCGCGGGTCGTGGCATAGGCGTCGGCCATAAAACCATCGGAGTTGGCGCGCATCGACTCGGCCAACTCGTTGGCAATCTGTAAGGCCACCATCTGGTATTGCGAGGCTTTGTTGTACTGGATCGTCGCCGCCATCAGCAGTGCGGCACCGGCGATACCAAAGGACATCACCAAGATGGCGATCAGCACCTCCAGCATGGATGCGCCCGTTTGGCGTGCCTTTGTCGGCCAAAGTCTTGGTGTCACGGCTAGGGTAGGGTAGCGAGGCATGGAATATGGGCGCGCATCATGTACATGCAGTCCGACTCTCTGAGACACGTACCCGGCCCTGCATCGACACGCAAACCCGCTTTTGCTGCGTCGTGTCCTTGCTTTTGGCGTCGAAAGTAAATGCGCTGGCGCCGCCGGTGAGTAATATGCCAGTGCTGCGGTATACCAACTTGTTCGGGGCTCCACCCGCCACTTCACTAATTCCACCGCTGCTGCTGACTGGACCTTGCACGCGCAACAAGGTGTCTTTATCGCTGTCGTATTGGTGGTTGGTATCGCCATCCCGGTTTACAAAAATAATCCAACCCAATTCCCATGGGTCTGTTACGCCGCCCGAGCATGTCGGGCTAGCGCTTTCACTATTGTTGCTGGGGCAAATCACCACTTTCGCCCGATTACGGATGGCTTCAGAGCGGGCATACCGCAAACTGCCAACAAAGGCATTGACATGGCTGCGTACCGCTTCGCTCTCGCTCATGCCGCGCATGCTGGGAATGCCAATAGCCAACAAGATACCCAGGATAGCCGTAGCGACCATGAGTTCAATCAGCGTAATACCAGTTTGGCGTTGGCGGGTGTGCATGGGTGCGGTTACAAGCGCCGCATCTGCTGTGCTATCTAAGCGCCCGCTGTCGCAGGCCTAGGCAGCTTTGGTGCATACGGCAGGGGGTTGTCAGTCCCTTTTATTATGCACAAATTAATTAGTATTTCAATAAATAGTTATGAAATACACAATAAATAATTCAGGCTTGGCAGTTTCTAATGACCAAGGCTATTGAGCCTGCCCCCCGCGCCGAGCGCGGCGGCAGCGCCCTTAGTCAAACAATTGTGCGAATTGCTGTTGCGGGTAGATGCGGTTGGCCACAAAACGTACCCAGCCGCTGGTGTCTAGGCGTGATTCGGGTTGAACGGCAGGCGTGGCGACGCGGGCTAGGTTGGGGTATTGCACCCATTTGCTGCTGTCGGCGCTCGTTTCGGCCGCTGGCGCGTTGGCACGGCCCAGCGCGGGGTATTGCACCCAGCTGCGGGTTTCTGCCCGGCTCGTAGCGTCGCCGCTCCAGCTGCGGGTAAAGGCTGCGCCCAGGTAATGCACCCAGCCGCTGCGCTCTGGGGCGCTGCCATCAAAGCTGGAGGGCGTTTTGATGGGACCGCCGGCGTAGCGCACCCAGTTTTCCCGCTTTTCGGCCGGGCGTGCACTAGGCGTGGTTTTGCTTGGCGCTGGCTCGGCGGCGCGGGCCAGTGCGGCATCGGTGGGGTTGCGCGCCAGCACCAGTTGCAGCAATTGGTTGTGGTTAGGTACTTTCAGGGTTGCGGTGCTGAGAGTGTGTTGGGGTTTGGTATTGCCGAAGGCCTGGGGGTTGAGTAATACAAAGGCCTGGCTGAGCACCTGTACGTTCAAAGGGCTCTCGGGCATGGTCTTGGCCACGATGCGCTCGAGGCTCTCGCCCAGGGCGGGGGTATAGCTGTGGCTGGATTTGAGGCCACTTAGGTCCAGGGTCGAGACAGCTGCTGGCGCCAGTGGTTTGGACGCTGGCGCCGCTATTGCGCCCAAGCTTGCCAGGCCGAAAAGCATGGTGAAGGCGGCTCCATGCCATGGTGTCAGGGCAAGGCGGGGCGCTGGCTGCGTGGTTGGGAACATCAGGTTTCTCCGGGCAAAGTGGGCGCACACTGTCGGAACTGCGACGATGGCAGCGTCTGGAAAGGTGCTAGCGGGTCTTAATTGCTACGCTGCAATTGCCGTGCCACGCGCTTTTCGGCTTGGGATGTCGTGAAGCTGTCGGTTTATCCCTGCTTGTCAGGCTTGCTCGAGCGTGCAAAATGTCAGCCGATCGCCCGCCGAGGCACCCTCACTAAGGAGCATCCATGTCTTTTGCCTGTACCCGCCGCAACCTGCTAGGCCGCACCCTGCGTATCAGCGCCTCGCTGAGCCTGGCCTTGGCCGCGCCCCTGGCTGCTTTGGCCGACGGCGCTTACCCGGACAAGCCCATCAAGTTTGTCGTGCCTTATCCGCCCGGCGGCGGCACCGACGTGGTGGCGCGTATCGTGCAGCAGCGCTTGCAAGCGGCGCTGGGCCAGCCCATTGTGATCGACAACAAAGGCGGCGCTGGGGGCTCCTTGGGTACTGACCTCGTCGCCAAGGCTGCGCCTGACGGCTATACCGTGCTGTTTACCTTGAGTTCGCACACCATCAATCCGGCGATCTTCCCCAAACTGCCGTTTGACACCATCAAAGACTTTGAGCCGGTGGGACTGGTCGCTTCGCTGCCGCAATTGCTGGCGGCCAATATGGCGGTGCCGGTGCGCAACGTGGCCGATGTCGTGGCGCAGGCCAAGGCCGCGCCGGACAAGTTTTCATTCGCCTCGGT
>CANFVA010000060.1 GCA_947450255.1 Comamonadaceae bacterium | reverse complement strand
TCGCACACCGCCCACGACCCCAACTGCCTGTTTTGCAAAATCGTCGCCAAGCAAATCCCCTCGCGCGCGGTGTACGAGGACGATGACTTTTACGCCTTCCACGACATCGCGCCATGGGCGCCGGTGCACTTTCTGATCATTCCCAAGCTACATATTCCTTCTATGGCCCAGGTCAGGCCAGAGGACGCGCCGCTGATGGGCCGCATGATGGCCCTGGTGCCCCAATTGGCTTTGCAAGAGGGGTGCAACCCTTATCCGGACGGGGGCTTTCGCCTGGTGACCAACACGGGCGCCGAGGGCGGGCAAGAAGTGCGGCATATGCATTTTCACGTTATGGGTGGCCCCAGACCCTGGTTGCGCGGCTGAAAATACCCTCCAGGCGCGGGCCGAGCCTGCGCGACTAGAATTCCGGCTCACACAGGAGAACCGTATGGGTTTGTCAACAACGCACTTGATCATTTTTCTGGTCATCATTGTGGTGATCTTCGGTACCAAAAAACTGCGCAACATCGGTTCGGATTTGGGCGGCGCGGTCAAAGGTTTTAAAGACGGGATGCGCGATGGCGGCGAAAAACCGGCAGACGCAGCGCCCGTAGCCCCGGCGCAGCAAGTGGCTGCCAACCCACCCACTGCTAACAAAGACGCCATCGACGTCGAAGCCAAGGCCAAGCACTGATTTCCCGCCACTGGCACTGCCGCGCTTGCATGAGATGTCTATAAGTGTTTGATATCGGCGTTACCAAGCTCGCCATCGTGGGCGGCATTGCATTGATCGTGATTGGTCCGGAGAAACTGCCTGGGCTCGCGCGTACGTTTGGTACTTTGCTGGGCAGGGCGCGCCGCTATGTGGCAGACGTCAAAGAAGAAGTCAATCGCTCCATGGACCTGGAGGAACTGCGCAAAGCACAGGCCAGCTTGTACGATGCTGCGCAGGCGGTGCAAAGTTCGATCGACCATAGTGCGGCAGCGATCGAAAACAGCATTGCCGAGGCAAACGCCCAAGACACGCACAGCGAACCCGCACCCTATTACTCCTTTCACCGCCCGGTCAAAAAACGCTGGCGCGCAAAGATCGGGGCAACCCCTAAGTGGTACAAAGCCCGCAACGGCTTGCGTACCCGCGCTCTGTCCGGCGCGGCCCGCGTGGCCCGCTTTCGGCCACCGAAGGCCCCTTGATGAGCAACAACCAACTTCCTGAAGACGAACTGGCGGGTACCGAGCAGCCCTTTGTGCAGCATTTGTTCGAGCTGCGAGATCGCTTGTTGCGCGCGGTATACGGTATCGCCGCCATTTTTGCGGGGTTGGCTTTTTACCCGGGGCCTTCGCAGTTGTATGACTACCTGGCGCTGCCCTTGGTCAAGGCCTTGCCCGAGGGCTCCAAAATGATTGCGGTGGGCGTGGTCTCGCCTTTTCTGGTGCCCATCAAAGTGACTGTGTTGGCGGCAATTGCGCTGTCATTGCCCTGGATTCTCTACCAGGTCTGGGCCTTTGTGGCGCCGGGTCTTTACAAGCACGAGAAAAAATTAGTCCTGCCATTGGTCACTGCAAGTACCTTGCTTTTTTATACCGGCGCAGCGTTTTGCTACTTTTTTGTGTTCGGCCAGGCCTTTCCGGCGATCCAGAAAATGGCACCGATTTCGGTGGCCGTAAGCCCTGACATTGAGGCTTATTTAGATTTTGTTGTGACCATGTTCATCGCCTTCGGTGTGGCCTTTGAGGTGCCGATAGCGGTGGTTATTTTGGCGCGCATGGGCGTGGTGACGATAGAGCAGTTACGTAATTTCCGTACGTATTTCATAGTGGCTGCCGCTGCGGTGGCGGGCTTGGTTACGCCGCCCGATCCGGTGTCCATGATCGCGCTGCTGATCCCTATGTGCTTGCTGTATGAGCTGGGCATCGTGGCGGCCCAGATTTTCATTCGTCACACCCAGGCCCCCGAGGACGTCGCGGCCTCTTAGGCGCATCCGTCGAAGCCGCCATCGATCATGGACGCGGCATCTTGCCTGGTTTGGGCCGTACCCCGGGTGTGATGCTTAAGTTGAGGACGGTCTTTTTGCGCTGAATTTCAACGTTGGCCGGTACACCGGGTTTGAGTACCGCCACCGCAGACAGCAAATGCGCCACATCGTCCACCGCCGTGCCGCCAATCGAAAGCACCACATCGCCCGGCGCCATACCGGCTTTGCCCGCTGGGCCGCCTTGCATGACGCCGGTCACCGCCACGCCACGCTCGGCCACGATGCCAAAGGCTTCGGCAATTTCGGGCGCCAGGTCATTGGGCTCGATGCCAATCCAGCCGCGCGTGACTTGGCCGTCGCGCACAATGCTTTCCAGCACTTGCTTGGCGGTGGAAACCGGGATCGCAAAGCCAATGCCCAAGCTGCCGCCCGAGCGCGAGTAAATCGCGGTGTTGATGCCTAGCAAGCGCCCTTGGCTGTCCACCAATGCGCCGCCCGAATTACCGGGGTTGATGGCGGCGTCGGTTTGAATGAAGTTTTCAAAGGTGTTGATGCGCTGGTTACGCCCCAGCGCGCTAATGATGCCGCTGGTTACGGTTTGCCCCACCCCAAAAGGGTTGCCAATGGCCAGCACCAGGTCGCCTACCTGTGCGTTTTCCGAGTCGCCCAAGACCATCACTGGCAGTTTGTCCAACTCGATTTTCAGTACCGCCAAATCACTGTCCGGGTCGGTGCCAATGACCTTGGCGCGGGCGCGGCGCCGGTCGTTGAGCACGACTTCAATTTGCTCCGCGCCTTCAACCACATGGTTATTCGTTAACAGGTAACCGGTGGCGCTGACGATGACGCCGCTGCCTATGCCCGAGGACGGCTCCTCGGGGTCGGCATCGGGATCGCTAAAAAACCGTTCCCAGGGGGGAATGGTGTTCTTGGCGCTGCTTTGCCCTTTGCTGACACTGATGCTGACGACCGCTTGCGCAGCGTTGTGCGCTGCGGCACGAAAACTTCCCACGGGCACTTCCCCTTTGGCCAGCATAGGCGCTTGCAATAGCCCCATCCCGCCCTCACCACGCGGCGCAAGCCAGCCCGGCTTGAGGGTCAGCACCACAAAATAAGCGGCCAGCAGCACCGTAATGCATTGGGAGAAAAATAACCAGTGACGCTTCATGAAACCACCTGCAGGGCTGCGCCGGACGGCGGCGCGACAACTACAAATTGTAGGCGTCACCCCAAAGATTCAAGGCTTACGCCAGCGCGTTGGGCTTTTGGCAGATTTGCAGTGGTGGGGGCATGCGCATGCAAAGCTTTGGTGCATGGCGCGGATAATCCACGGATCAAAGCCATCGCGCCCTTGCGGCGGGACTCATCGCCCATGAACCAGTCCATACCCGACCACCTTAGCTTGCTTGCGGCGTTTGACGCGATGCTGGAGCCCCAGCGCTTCAAAGACTATGGGCCCAACGGCTTGCAAGTGGAGGGGCGGCGCCCGGTGCGCAAGCTGGCATCGGGCGTCACCGCCAGCCTGGCGTTGATTGAGGCTGCCATTGCGCAAGACGCCGATGCCCTATTCGTACACCATGGCTTGTTCTGGCGCGGCCACGACGGGCGGGTCACCGGATGGCTACGCCAGCGCCTGGCCCTGCTGCTGGCGCATGACATCCATTTATTTGCCTACCACCTGCCTTTAGACGCCCATCCGCAATGGGGCAATAACGCGCAGCTGGGGCAGCGCCTGGGTTTGCAGGCGCAGTCCCGCTTTGGTGAGCAAGACCTGGGCTGGCTGGGTGCGCCGCCGGCGCGTGAATTTGCCGATTCTCATGCGCTGGCTGACCATGTGCAAGCCGTACTGGGCCGCACGGTGGTGCTGGTGGCGGGCAGGTCGGGGCCTGTGCAACGCATTGCCTGGTGTACGGGTGGCGCGCAGAGCTATTTCGAGGCCGCCATCGCAGCCGGGGCTGACGCGTTTATCACCGGTGAAATTTCCGAACCCCAGGCCCACTATGCCCGCGAATGCGGCGTCAGCTTCATTGCCTGTGGCCACCACGCCAGCGAGCGCTACGGGGCTCCCGCCGTGGCTGGGCAGGTCGCTCAGCAACTGGGCATTGCGCATGTATTTATCGATGTGGACAACCCGGCTTGAGGCTAAAGGCAATGATCGCAACCACGCCCACCGCCCGCGCAATAGCCATCACCATGGGGGACGCGGCCGGCATTGGCCCGGAAATTATTGCCAAAGCCTACGCCTCGCAAGCCGCATCGATGCAGGGGAGTTTTGTGGCTGGCGATGTGCAGGCCATGCGTCGCGCCAGTGCGCTGGTAGCCCAAGGCGTACCGTGGCCGGTGGTGCAGATCAGCGGCCCAGCGCAGGCGCTGCAGGTGCCGCCACGCTGTATTCCCGTATTGCAAGTGGGCGCGCCGATGCAGGCTGTCGCCTATGGCCAGGTCAGTGCGGTGGCCGGCGAGTTTGCTGGACGCTGTGTGCAATGGACAGCACAGCAGGCCCTGGACGGCGCCATTGCCGCCATGGTGACCGCGCCCCTGAACAAGCAAAGCCTGTCCGCCGCGGGACCGCCCTTTGACAGCTACCCCGGTCACACCGAGCTGTTGCAGGCCATAGCTGCCCGGCATGCGGGCGTTGCCGTGGCCGAGCGGCCGGTACGCATGATGTTGGCCAATGAGGAACTGCGCACGGTGCTGGTCAGCATCCACTTGTCGTTACGCCAGGCGATTGCGGCGGTGACGCAGCCGGCGGTGTTGGAGACCATACGTATTACCGACGCTGCGCTGCGCCCGGTACTGGGCCGCGCGCCGCGCATCGCTGTGGCCGGGCTCAACCCGCACGCGGGCGAGGGCGGGTTGTTTGGTGACGAGGAGCAAAGCACCATCGCTCCGGCTATCGCTGCGGCGCAAGCGCTGGGCTGTGAGGCCAGTGGTCCATGGCCGCCGGACACGGTGTTTATGCAAGCGCGGGCCAGCGTGCCGGATGCTCGGTTTGATGTGGTCATTGCGATGTACCACGACCAAGGCTTGATTCCTGTGAAATACCTAGGCGTAGAGCAGGGCGTGAACCTGACGCTGGGCCTGCCTTTTGTGCGTACCAGCCCGGATCACGGCACGGCTTTCGATATTGCCGGCCAGGGCTTTGCCGATGCCTCCAGCCTGCTGGCGGCGGTGCGCATGGCGCGTCATTGGGCAGGCGCAGGCCAGGCCTGAGCCCCATTGCGCGGGTCGTTCTCCGTTCATGCTGCGCTGCCGCATGCGAAAGCGGCACTTTGCTGCTCCGCTACAATGCGCGGTTACCTTGTAGTGATTTTTTGCTGAGGATTCTCATGAGCGACACCCTCGCCGGTACCCCATCCCACGACTCGAGCAAACGGACCTGGATCATCACCTCTTCCTGCGTAGGCGCAGCGGGTGCACTGACCGCCGTGGTGCCCTTTGTCAGTTCTTTCCAACCTTCCGAGCGTGCCAAAGCCGCCGGTGCAGCGGTCGAGGTGGATATTTCCGCGCTCAAACCCGGTGAAAAATTGACCGTCGAATGGCGTGGCAAGCCGGTCTGGGTAGTGCGTCGCACGCCCGAGCAGCTAGCGGCGCTCGAGTCGCTCAATGGTGCATTGGCTGATCCGCAATCCCAGCGCAAGCCTGACGAACTCACCCCCAAGTACGCCCGCAACCCGGGTCGTTCTATCAAGCCCGAGTTCTTGGTCGTTGTGGGTATTTGTAGCCACCTGGGTTGCTCGCCGTCCGACAAATTCCAAATTGGCGCCCAGCCTTCGCTGCCCGATGACTGGAAAGGCGGCTTTTTGTGCCCCTGCCACGGTTCTACTTTTGACATGGCGGGCCGCGTCTTCAAAAACAAACCTGCGCCGGATAACCTCGAGGTGCCGCCGCATATGTTCCTCTCCGACAGCAAGCTGCTGATCGGCGAAGACAAACAAGCCTGACCCCACGCCTTCGGAGCACACCATGGCTGAATTCAAAGAAATTTCCCCCAACGCGCCTGCCAGCGCCAAGCTAGGCAACTGGCTCGAAAACCGTTTCCCCTCGGCTTTTGACGCGTATCGCGTGCATCTGTCTGAATACTACGCGCCCAAAAACTTCAACTTTTTTTATATTTTCGGCGGCTTGTCGATTATGGTGCTGGTCATTCAGATCGTGACCGGTATCTTCTTGGTCATGCATTACAAGCCAGATGCTGCGCTGGCCTTTGGCTCGGTCGAATACATCATGCGCGATGTGCCCTGGGGCTGGTTGATTCGCTACATGCACTCCACCGGCGCTTCGGCCTTCTTTATCGTGGTCTACCTGCATATGTTCCGCGGTTTGATCTACGGCAGCTACCGCAAGCCGCGCGAGTTGGTGTGGCTGTTTGGCTGCGCCATCTTTTTGTGCCTGATGGCAGAAGCCTTCATGGGCTATCTCTTGCCCTGGGGTCAGATGAGCTATTGGGGTGCACAAGTGATCGTGAACTTGTTCGCCGCCGTGCCCTTTGTCGGTCCGGACTTGGCGTTACTGATTCGTGGTGACTACGTGGTCGGTGATGCCACGCTGAACCGCTTCTTCAGTTTCCACGTGATCGCCGTACCGCTGGTACTGCTTGGCCTGGTGGTCGCACATTTGCTGGCGCTGCATGATGTGGGTTCTAACAACCCCGATGGCGTTGAGATCAAAGGCCCCAATGCGCCCAAGGATGCCAAAGGTAAACCCTTGGACGGTATCCCTTTCCATCCTTACTACACGGTGCACGATATTTTTGCGGTCAGCATGTTCCTGATGGTGTTTACCGCCATCATTTTCTTTGCGCCGGAGTTTGGTGGCTACTTCCTGGAGTACAACAACTTCATCCCGGCCGATCCGCTCAAGACGCCTTTGCACATCGCCCCTGTGTGGTATTTCACGCCCTATTACTCGATGTTGCGCGCTATTACCAGTGAAATGGTCTACGTGCTGATTGCCTGTATTTGGCTGGCCGCATTCCTGGCCGTGACCCGTGGCAAATTGGCCGCTCTGTTCAAAGTCGTCGCGCTGGGCGCAGCAGCAGTCGTGACCCTCATGATGCTCAACACCGATGCCAAATTTTGGGGCGTGGTGGTCATGGGTGGTGCGGTGGTGATCTTGTTCTTCTTGCCCTGGTTGGACAACTGTGATGTCAAGTCCATCCGTTACCGCCCCGATTGGCACAAGTACATGTATGGCGTCTTCGTCATCAACTTCGTCATCCTGGCCTACCTGGGTGTGCAACCGCCGTCGCCCATTGGCGAGCGCGTGTCGCAAGTGGGCACTCTGTTTTATTTCGGATTTTTCCTGCTAATGCCTTGGTGGAGCAAGATCGGCCAGTCCAAGCCGGTGCCCGGCCGTGTTGTGTTTGCTGCCCATTAAGCGGGAGTGATTGAAAATGAAAAAATTTGTACTCTGCTTTTTGACAACCGTGGCTCTGGTCTCGGGTGTGCAGGCCAACACCGGTGGCATCGCCTGGGACAAGGCGCCCAACAACCTCAACGACATGGGCGCACTGCAAAACGGCGCCAAAGTGTTCGTCAACTACTGCCTCAATTGCCATGCAGCCGCCTTCATGCGCTTTAATCGCCTGAAAGACATTGGCCTGACCGAGCAGCAAATAAAGGACAACCTTTTGTTCACCACCGACAAAGTGGGCGAGACCATGAAGGTTGCTATTGACCCGCGCCAGGCCAAAGAATGGTTTGGCGGCAATCCGCCGGACTTGACGGTGATCGCCCGTTCGCGTTCGTCGGGCCAGGGCAGCGGTGCGGACTACCTATACACCTATTTGCGCAGCTACTACCCCGATGACACCAAGGCCACCGGCTGGAACAACCTGGCCTTCCCCAACGTGGGCATGCCCCATGTGCTGTGGGAGCTGCAGGGCAAGCGCGTGCCGGTGTATTCCAAGGAAGAAGTCCATGGCCACGAGACCGAAGTGTTCAAGGGCTGGGAGCAGGTCACCCCCGGCAAGATGACTCCTTTGGAGTATGACCATATGGTCGGTGATCTGGTCGGTTATTTGCAATGGATGTCTGAGCCTTCGCAAAGCAAACGCGTGCAAGTGGGCGTCTGGGTTCTGATCTTCCTGACTGTGATGACCGTGTTTACCTGGCGTTTGAACGCGGCGTTCTGGAAAGACGTGAAGTAAATCCGATAAGCCCTGTGCTCCGGTGTGTGCATCGCATCGGAACCACATCTCAGAGTGGGTCTGCAAAGCGCACCCACTCTTTTTAATTTTTAGGAGTCCCCCGCCATGATGGTGCTGTATTCAGGAACAACCTGCCCTTTTTCTCACCGCTGCCGTTTTGTGCTTTTTGAAAAAGGCATGGACTTCGAAATCCGTGATGTGGATTTGTACAACAAGCCCGAAGACATCAATGTGATGAACCCCTATGGACAAGTGCCTATTTTGGTCGAGCGCGATCTGATTTTGTACGAATCGAACATCATCAATGAGTACATCGACGAGCGCTTTCCACATCCCCAGTTGATGCCTGGTGATCCTGTCGACCGTGCCCGTGTGCGTTTGTTCCTGCTCAACTTCGAAAAAGAATTGTTTGTTCATGTGACCACGCTGGAATCGCGTAGCAGCAAGAGCAATGACAAGGCGCTGGACAAAGCCCGCGCCCACATCCGCGACCGCCTGACCCAGCTAGCGCCGGTGTTCCTGAAAAATAAATTCATGATGGGCGAAAACTTCTCCATGCTGGATGTGGCCATAGCCCCGCTCTTGTGGCGTCTGGAGTACTACGGTATCGACTTGAGCAAGAACGCTGCGCCTTTGCTTAAGTACGCGGA
Source organism: Comamonadaceae bacterium (assembly GCA_947450255.1). GTDB lineage: Bacteria > Pseudomonadota > Gammaproteobacteria > Burkholderiales > Burkholderiaceae_C > Allorhodoferax. The sequence goes on along the minus strand of CANFVA010000060.1, from coordinate 7,015 downwards.
GCGCATTTTTTCGCGTCCTGCCTATATCGAGGCGCTGACGCCGTCTGAAAAGGTCATGCGTAAATAAGCCCTGGCAAAGCCACCCGGGAGCGCTCGTGATGTCGCAAAGCCCTATTGTCAGTTCCACCCGCCCGTACATGGTGCGGGCGATGTACGACTGGTGCGTCGACAACCAGCTCACGCCTTTTATCGTGGTGGCTGTGGATGCCAGCGTACGCGTCCCCATGGAATTTGTGCGCGATGGCGAGATCGTGCTCAACATCAGCATGGGCGCCACCAGCAATCTGGTGCTGGGCAATGACTACATTGATTTCAAAGCGCGTTTTGGTGGTGTACCGCGCGACATCAGCGTGCCCTTGGGCCGCGTGTCGGCGATTTATGCCCGTGAAAATGGGCAAGGTATGACTTTCCCCATCGAGGCCCCCCCAGCCAAGCCCGTGGTGCCGGCAACTGCGCAACCACCGGCTCCAGCGCCAGTGCTCAGTGGGGTGCAAACCGATGCCACCACTGCGCATGTGGCGCCAGCACCATCGGGCGATGGTCTGGCTCCCGCCCCCAAACCCATTGGCAACAGCGCGCGCCCGGCGCTCAAACGTATCAAATAGCGCAGACTTTGTTGCCGTGTGATGCACGCATTGCCAAGCAAATCGCTAGGCAGACCCTACGTTAGAATTGCGACGTGCCGATTTAGCTCAGTTGGTAGAGCAACCGCCTTGTAAGCGGTAGGTCATCAGTTCGAATCCGATAATCGGCACCATTTTGAAAGTCAGCATCGTTGGGCGATGACTGACTTTTTTATGGGCGTTGTTTATAAGGCGGTGAAGCCCGGCCTACACTTCGCCCACCACCACTAAGAAAAAGAATAACAAGCACATCACTGCAAGCCAGACGGCCAGAACTTTAACGATGGTTTTGAGCATAAAGGCTCTCCGCAGATATCGCCAGGGCCCGATGGTGGGCCCCTGGTTATTGTGTCGCTATATTAGCCCTTAATCGCTGCGCCGCACAGTCACGCGGCGCACGATGAGGCCAAGGCATGAGGATGGGCACCTATCTAAGCAGTTTGCATGCACCATGGCGCGTCGCGCAAGCGCTGGCCTGCGCGGGCGTCTGCGCGCTATTGATCGCTTGCGAGGAAACGCCAGTGGAGCGTTGCGTCAGGTCTCGGCTTAAAACCTGGGACGCGCACTCGGAAAAAACGCCCTGGCGTATTTCTGAGGCGACCGGGCAAACGCGTAGCGATTTCGAGGCCAAGGCGCGCATCTGGTGTGCGCAGGAAACGGGCGGTAATTGAGGCAACGGCTGATGCAATCGGACCCAGGGAGCCATGCGCTGCTGTCGCGCTGCATCGCAGTTTTTTTTGGTGCAAGGGCGGAGACGGTATTTCGCCGATAATTTACGCTAGGCGGGCCGGTCCGCGTCGAACCAATGCCACACAACCTCACCAGGAAGGACGACCATGAAAGCTACTGCTTTTTTCAAAATTACCAGCACGCTCCTGCTCATACTCTCCTTGAACGCTTGTGCCACGCTCAGTGATTTGGGCACCACGGTGGTCGACACCGCTGGCAAGGCGGGCGACGCGGTCAAGGGGATTTTTAGCTCCGACGAGAAAAAATAAGCGTTTTTTGCCTAGGCCCGGCGTCGCTGTGGCCAGCGCCCGTCGTCCGTCGCAGCGCGTGGTTCAGAGCAATTGACGTTTGATTTTCTTGTCCCAGTGCCGCACCAGAATTTGCTTCTCACTCTCGTAGGCTTCTAGCCTGCCGGTGATGCGGAAATGCGTGGCGCTGGCGGTCATGGTGCTATAGGTTTCGGTGCGCGTGACCCAATCGCCACGCGACGTTTCCATGCTCCAGTGGCATTCCTGGCGGGCCGATAAAGGGTCGTCGGGCAAGATGCTGTAGCGCTCGCGTCCGCGTCCCCAGGTCGTCAGGCCATGTTCCAGGTTGGTCACGCGGCCAAAGTCGTCTTCAATCACCATGCGCCGCTCGCCGGTGGCCTGGTCAATCGTCACTTCCCGTTTGTTCCAGGGCGCGTCCAGCGTTTTTAGACGCACTGCGGGAGCCGCCTCGGCCGGCTCAAAATGCGGGGCTTTTTCGCCGCGTACCTTGGCGCGAATTGACAAGTCCAAGAAACTGGCGCCGGTATGCACCGTCAGCGTCACGGGGCTTGGCGCGGGCCAGATCAGCGGCCAGTAGCTGGTGGACAGCGACACCCGCAACTTGTGTCCCTTGGGCACGCGGTAGGCCACATCGTCTAGCTGGATTTTCACGGTATAGACCTTGCCCGGCTCCAGCGCCTGCGGGTGCTCGTGACTGGCTTGCCCGTGTAAATGCGTCAAGTTTGCCACTGCATAGGTAAGGCGCGACACCGCGCCGTCAGGCCAGATACTGTTGAGCCGCACCGTGACATGGGCCACCGGCTGGTCCACGCTGAATTTCAGCGTCAGCACCGGCGCGCCGACCATATCGATATCGTGTGCGAGGGGCGCACCGTCAAAGCACAGCGAGCCCGAATCGTCCTGCCGCTGGTCGCCAGGAAACTCCGGGCCGAGCCAAATAATGCAGTACTCGCCGCTGTCCGCGCCGGTGTGCTGCGGCGAGCGTATGGTTTGCTTGCGCGCGGTGCCGCGTTCTGCGCCCAGGCCGTCGGCATTGAGGTGCAGGCGCTGCCCATCGCGCTTGGCATCGGGCCAGACGGCATCGCTCACCCAGCGCCCGTCAATGCGGCTGATGCTGGCGCCGGGCCGCTGCACTTCCATGATGTAAGTTCTAAACGCCGGGTCTTGTTCCACGCCGGTTTGCGCGCCTTTAAGCCAGCGGTCCCACCAGCGCAGCGCCTCTTGCAAAAAGCCGATGCGCGGTTCGGGCACGGCAAAGTGCGGATACTTATGCGCCCAAGGGCCGATGATGCCCTTTACCGGGCTTTGCACCGTGCCCACCAAACGCGGCACCGCATTGGTATAAGCGTCGTTCCAACCGCCAAATGCCAGCACGGCGGCTTGGATGGCGCCAATATCTTCGTTCACCGAACCGCGCTTCCAATAGGCATCGCGGTGCGGGTGTTGCAGCCAGTCGATGGCCAGCAGGGGCTCGGTGTTCAGGCGCTCCATCCACATGGCGCGCCAGGCCTCGCCCACCAGCGCCGGATCCGGCGGACGCGAGGAATAACCAAACATGGTGGCCGACCAGCCCATGTTTTCGGACAAAAGGCAGCCGCCTTTGTAATGGATGTCGTCGCTATAGCGGTCGTCGGTAGAGCACAAAGTAATGATGGCTTGCAGACCTTCGGGCTGGCGCGCTGCCACTTGCAGGCTGTTAAAGCCGCCCCAGGAGATGCCCATCATGCCCACGCGCCCGGTGCACCAAGGCTGCTGGCGCAGCCAGGCGATCACCGATTCTGCGTCTTGCAATTCCTGCTCGGAATATTCGTCGTGCATCAGGCCTTGCGAATCGCCATTGCCGCGCATGTCCACGCGCACGCAGGCGTAGCCGTGGCCCGCGAAATACGGGTGCGTAAGGGCGTCGCGCACGATGGTGCCATCGCGCTTGCGGTAGGGCAAATGCTCCAAGATGGCGGGCACTGGGTTCTTGTCGGCGTCTTTGGGGAGCCAAATGCGTGCGGACAGCTCGGTACCGTCGGGCATGGGGATGATTTGGTGCGCGATTTCGCGCACCGTGCGGGGGAATGTGCGTAAGGTTTTCATGGCGGCGACCTTAGCGTCGGCCATGCGCCCTGTCAAATCGGGAAAACCAGGCGTACCTGCCCGTCCTGGGCGCGGCCTTGCATGGCTTGCGCTTGTGCACCTGCAAAGCGCTGCGCCAGACCATGGTGCAAAGCCGCCAGCGTACCGGCGGGGCTGCGGTGGTCTAGCGGGGTGCAGACCAGTTCTAGGCTGCCGTCGTCGTGGCGCAGCAATTCGATCGCGCGCGCTTGGCTGGGCCAATCGATGATCGATGCGGTAGCGATTTCCCAAAACCCGCGTCCGCCGCCCGCGCGCGCCTGTGGGCTGGGCGGATGCGCGTCGATGCGGTGGATATGGCGGTGGCCCACTAGCCAGGCGAGCACGCAGGCATGGCGCTGCAATACCTCGGTGAGCGCTTGGGCGTGTGCGCGCTCCGGGTCATGGCCGCGTTGGTTCACCAAAGAGGCGTAGCCATGGTGGCTGGCGATGATGGCCCAGCGCCCCGGCGTGCGGCCCACCTCGCGCAAACAATCGTCCAGCCAGGCCAGTTGCTGCTTGCCCACGCTGCCCTGGTAATCGCCCCAGGGGTGGTTGGTGTCGAGCACGATGATGCGCACATGCTCGGTGTCCACAAAGGTGTCGCGCTGGCCGGGCGGCAGCTGCGCATAGCCCAGGGCGCCCGCCTGGGCATGGGCATCGACAAATTCTTGCGGGCTGATGATGCGCCGCCCGGCATCGGGCGCCATAGCGCGCGTGCCCGCGTCTGCGCTAGTGTGCGAAAAAGCGTCGGGCGCATCCAAAAAAGTGCCTAGCGGGTCTACAGGCGCAAAGCCGGGCGGTCGCGCCAAGCTTTTACGCGCGCCGGTGGCAATGGCTTCTAGCGCAGCATTGCTCAGGGCAGTGCCCTGGCGCAGCACATCGTGGTTACCCGCCACGCAGGTCCAGGCAATGCCCAGGCCCCGGCTGTTGACCGCGGCGCTGGCGCGTTCCACAAAGTCGTCTATCACCGGTAAACCCATGGCCTTACCGGCGCAGGGCAGGGCGGCTTGGGGGCACCAATAGGGCCAGAGGCCACCGGGCAGTGTGGCGAGCCAGGCTTGCGCGCCTTCTACATCGTGCACGCCGCCATAGGCCGAGAGTTGCGCTTGCCCGCCGGCCACCAGCGCCAGAAAGGCCTGCAACTCATTGGCCTGTGCGTTGTCGATGTTGTCGCCGGTAAACAGTGCCAAGTCATAGGGCTGGCCGCTGACTGGGGCCCGGGGATTGGCACCCAGCGCGTCGATGTGCGCGGCCAGCGCAAAGTGCGTCAGCGCATCATAGGGTCTGTGCATGTGCAAAAGTGGCTGCCACAGCGGATTGTGCGCGAGCAGTTCTACCCATTCACAGCGCGCTGGCGAAGCGCTGTCCATCACATGCGCGTCAGTGATGTGTACCAGGCTAAGCAGGGTCTGGCCATTTCCTTGGGGGCTGTGGCCGCCCAGGTCGCTGCGCACGATGTAGTCTTGCAAAGCCGGATTTGCCCCTGTGGGCATTTGAGGTAATTGGCTGGCCATACGTTTATCGGGGGTGGCGTGGTCACAATACGGGGTTCGGCTGGGCGGACTACGCCGCTCTGTGCCACATCTTCCCTTATTTGCATGAAGCGTTCATGAATCCAGTTTCCCCCCAGTACCTGATTGGCGTTGACACCGGCGGCACTTATACCGATGCTGCAATCATTGAAGCCGCCAGCCAGCGCGTCATTGCAACGGCCAAGTCCATTACCACCAAAGGCGATTTATCCCTAGGTGTCGCCGATGCCATTACCCAGGCGATTGCCGCCTTGCCCCAGGGCCTGCGGGCGCAAGACATTGCGCTGGTCTCGGTGTCCACTACCTTGGCCACCAATGCCGTGGTCGAGGGCCACGGCAGCGCGGTCGGTGTGTTATTGGTGGGTTTTGACGCCAACATGGCCGAGCGCACCGGCATTACCAAGGCCTTTCCCGGCATGGCCATAGAGCGCATCAGTGGTGGCCATGACCACAACGGCGAGCAGGCCACAGCCCTGGACCTAGACGCCCTGGACGAAGCCATCGAGCGCATGGCGCCGCAGGTCGATGCGTTTGCGGTGGCCGCCGCATTTGCAGTGCGCAACCCCGCGCATGAGCAATTGGTACGCTCCCGCATTGTGGAGAAAACCGGCAAGCCGGTGACCTTGTCTACCGAGTTGTCGTCTAGCCTGGACGCGCCACGCCGCGCGCTCACCGCCACGCTCAATGCCCGCCTGATTTCCCGCGTGACGCATTTGATCGACGCAGTGCAAACCGCCATGGCACAACTCAAGATTGCCTGCCCGCTGATGATCGTCAAAGGCGACGGCACCTTGGCTTTGGCGCATAGCGTGGCCAAGCGGCCGATTGAAACCGTGCTCTCCGGCCCGGCAGCCAGCCTGGTCGGGGCGCGCTGGCTCAGTGGCCTGGACAATTTCATTTTGTCGGACATGGGTGGCACCACCACCGATGTGGGTGCGCTGATTGACGGCCTGCCGCGCGTCAACCTGGACGGTGCCGAAGTGGGCGGCTGGCGCACCATGGTGCGGGCGATTGATGTGCGCACGATTGGTTTGGGCGGCGACAGCGAAGTAGCGCTGGCCGCCAACGGGCGCCTGGAAGTGCGGCCCCAGCGCATCGTGCCGGTGTCGCTGTTGGCGGCGCGCTACCCGCAAACCATTGCCATGTTGCAAGCGGATCTGGCCGATGTCGATGGTGGCAATTCGCTGCAAGGGCGTTTTGTGCTGCTGCCCTTTGGCGCCAAAGGGCCGCGCTTGTCGGACGAACTCTCGGCGCGCGAGAGCGAATTGCTAGCGCAGGTGCGCCCCGGCCCCACGCCCATGCGCACCTTGGCCACGTCCATGAACGCGCAGCGTGCGATCACTGCGTTGCAGCGCAAAGGCCTGATTCAAGTGGCCGGATTTACCCCTTCGGACGCGGCGCATGTGCTGGACATGCAAGCCAACTGGTCGCGCGAGGGCGCCTACCTGGCAGCGCAACTGGGCTGCCGCTTGCGCGAGATGAAGATGCCCACCGAAGAGCGCACCCGCGCTTATGCGCATGCGGTGTGGAGCGAAACCGTGCGCCTGAGCGCGCGCGTGATTTTGGACACGGCGCTGGGCTTTAGCCTGCCCGATGACCGCATCAGTCAGGCCATATGCAATGGTGATTGGCTGGTGGGGCTGGCGCAGGTCAGCATCAAACCTTCGGTGCCGGTGGTGGCGGTGGGTGGGCCGGTAAAAGTGTTTTACGGTGAGTTGGCGCGCCGCCTGGGCTGCGAAGTGGTGTTTCCGCCTAATTG
>CANFVA010000059.1 GCA_947450255.1 Comamonadaceae bacterium | reverse complement strand
TTTTGGTGGAGGTAAGCGGGATCGAACCGCTGACCTCTTGCATGCCATGCAAGCGCTCTCCCAGCTGAGCTATACCCCCAAACCGCAAGGCCCTGCAAGCAGCGCCTTCAATTTCCAAGCCCTCGATTATAGCCAATTAATTTAGGCCGCCGCCAAACGGCCCAGAACTTTTTGCCGGTCGCACAGCGCCAGCACCGCATCGAGCGCCGGGGTTTGCGGGGTGCCCATCACCAATACGCGCACCGGCATGGCCAGTTGCGGCATCTTCAAGCCCGTTTGCGCCAAGACTTCTTTGATGGCGGCGCTGATGCCTACCTTATCCCAGGCGCAATGCACCAAGTGGGCGTGCAACAAACCCAGCGCCGGGCGTACTGCGTCGGTCACATGCTGGGCCAAGTCCTCTGCGCTTGCCTGCACATCCGCATAAAAGCGCCCCACCCAGTCGGCCAACACCAACGTGGTATCACAGCGGTCTTTGAACAAGTCACACAAGCGCGCCAAGCGCTCATCAGGCGCCAAGCCACGCGCCTGCAAATGGCTGCGGACCAAAGGCGCTAAGGCCTCGCCCTCCATCGCCTTCATGTGCTGGGCATTGACCCAACGCAGCTTGGCTTCGTCAAACTGTGCGGCGCTGCGGCCCAGGTGGTCTAGGTTGAACCAAGCGACAAATTGTTCCCGGCTGAAGATTTCTTCGTCGCCATGGCTCCAGCCCAGGCGGGCCAAATAATTGACCATGGCATCGGGCAGATAACCCTCAGCGGCGTACTGCGTCACAGCCTTGGCGCCATTGCGTTTGCTCAGCTTTTCGCCCTGTTCATTGAGCACCGTAGGCAGATGCGCATACACCGGCGGCTCGTGGCCCAGGGCTTTGAAGATATTGATTTGGCGGGGCGTGTTATTCACATGGTCGTCGCCGCGAATGACATGGCTGATGGCCATGTCTATGTCATCGACCACGACGCAAAAATTGTAGGTGGGCGTACCGACCGCCTCGCCCGCGGGCGCGGGGCGGGCAATCACCAAGTCATCCAATTCAGCGTTGCTGATTTCGATGCGGCCTTTGACTTTGTCTTCCCACACCACGCTGCCGCTTTGCGGGTTTTTAAAGCGCAGCACCGGCACCACGCCAGCGGGCACGGGCGGCAGCACTTTGCCCGGCTCGGGGCGCCAGGTGCCGTCATAGCGGGGCTTTTCTTTGGCCGCCATTTGGCGCTCGCGCATAGCATCCAACTCGGCCACGCTGGTGTAGCAGGGATAGACCCAGCCATCGGCCTGCAATTGCAATAAAACTTCTTTGTAGCGCGCCATGCGCTGCATTTGGTAGAACGGGCCTTCGTCAGGCTCCAGCCCCAGCCAGCGCATACCTTCCAAAATTACATCGACAGCAGCCTGCGTGCTGCGGTCTTCGTCGGTGTCTTCGATGCGCAAAATAAAGTCGCCACCAGTGGCGCGCGCAAAAGCCCACGGATAGAGAGCTGAGCGGATGTTGCCCAGGTGAATAAAGCCCGTGGGCGACGGCGCAAAGCGGGTGCGAGTTTTAGTCATGCCGATGGAGGTTCAAAGGGTGTCCAGGCCGCGCAGCAAATCGTCTTGCATATCGCCCACATGTTCCAGCCCCACGGCCACGCGGATCAAGCCCTGGCCAATGCCGGCGGCCTGGCGCTGCGCCTCGGCCAATTTGCCATGCGAGGTGCTGGCCGGGTGCGTCAGCAAAGTTTTGGTGTCGCCCAGGTTGGTGCATAAGGACAACACGCGCAAACTGTCTAGGACATGGAAAGCGCGGCTGCGCGCTTGCTCAGCGTTGGCGGCCTTGAGGTCAAAGGATACGATGGCCCCGCCTATATGGGACATTTGCTTCATCGCTAAAGCATGTTGCGGGTGGCTAGCCAATCCGGGGTAGTGTACGCGCTCTACCGCAGGCTGCTGCTCCAGCCACAAGGCCAGGGCATGGGCGCGGGCGCTTTGGGCGCGCATGCGGATGTCCAGCGTTTCCAGGCCTTTGAGTACTACCCAAGCATTAAAGGGCGAGAGCACCATACCGCTGTTTTTCATGACCGGCAGGCATTTGCCGGTCATGATGGATTCGCTGGCGCAAAGCGCACCGGCCATGACGCGGCCCTGGCCGTCCAGGTATTTGGTGCCCGAGTGCATCACGATGTCAGCGCCCATCTGCATGGGGCGCTGCAAAGCCGGCGTGGCAAAACAGTTGTCTACCGCCAGCAAAGCCCCCGCATTGTGGGCCAAGTCGGCAAGGGCCTGGATGTCGCAGACTTCGGTTAAGGGGTTGGTGGGCGTCTCGGCGAACAGCAATTGGGTGTTGGGGCGCATCGCCGCCTTCCAAGCGGCCAAGTCGGTTTGCGATACCGCCGTGGACTCCACGCCAAAGCGCGCAAACTCGGAACCAATCAGCTTGAGCGTGGAGCCAAACATGGACTGCGAATACAGCACGTGGTCGCCCGCCTTGAGCAAACTAAACAGCATCAGCATGATGGACGACATGCCTGAAGACGTAGCCAAGGCCGCCTCGCTGCCTTCCATGGCCGCCAAGCGCATCTCAAAGCTGCTGACCGTGGGGTTGCCCGATCGCCCATAGGTATAGCCCTCCTCTTCGCCGCCAAAACGGCGTGCCGACGTTTGCGCGGAGGGTTGTACGTAGCCGCTGGTCAGGTACAGCGCTTCGGAGTTTTCCCCGTACTGGCTGCGCTCCATGGCCACGCGTTGAGCCAAGGTGTCAGGATGCAGTCCGGGGGGTAAAGAATGGCTGGGCATAGGTGGACAGATAGTCAAAAACTGGAATCGTGTTACACCGGGTTGGGCAAAGCCAAACGCGAGCTGTCCTGTTCATCTTCCTGGCCGCTGACGCGCGCAGCGCTCAGGCGAGCAATGTCGGCAACGCCCACATCGCCGGTGACATACACACCATCAAAACAGGAGGCGTCAAACCCTTGAATGGCGTCATTGAGCGAGCCAATCGCGCTTTTCATAGCGTCCACATCCTGGTAAATCAGCGCATCGCAGCCAATGATGGCGCGCACTTCTTCTACCGAGCGGTTGTAGGCCACCAACTCCGAACTGGTCGGCATGTCGATGCCATACACATTGGGAAAGCGCACCGGCGGCGCCGCGCTGGCCAGATAGACCTTGCGCGCCCCGGCGTCACGCGCCATTTGCACAATTTCTTGGCTGGTGGTACCACGGACTATGGAGTCATCGACCAGCAGCACATTGCGCCCCTTGAATTCGCTGGCTATGGCATTGAGTTTTTGGCGCACCGATTTTTTGCGCACGGCCTGGCCAGGCATGATAAAGGTGCGACCGACGTAGCGGTTTTTGACAAAGCCTTCGCGGTAGGGCAGGCCCAATAACTGCGCTAACTGCGCCGCGCTAGGGCGACTGGATTCGGGGATAGGAATAACCACGTCGATTTCATTGGGCGGCACCGTAGACACCACACGCTTGGCCAAGGTTTGGCCCAAATTCAGACGCGCTTGGTACACCGAAATGCCGTCCATGACCGAATCGGGTCGGGCCAGATAGACAAACTCAAAAATACAGGGACTGAGCACCGGCGCGTCGGCACATTGCTCAGCCAGTAAATGGCCTTGCAGGTCGATAAATACCGCTTCGCCCGGAGCCACATCGCGCTCGAAATGGTGCAGCGTGCCTTCCAAGGCCACCGACTCGCTGGCCAGCACAACTTGCCCCGGTCCGCGCCCTATGCATAAAGGACGGATACCAAATGGATCGCGAAATGCCAACACCCCGTGGCCGGCAATCAGGGCGATGACGGCATAGGACCCTTTCACGCGTCTGTGCACATTGCGCACCGCTTCAAACAAATGTGTGGGCTGCAAAGGCATGCCGCGTGTAGTACGCTCAATTTCATGGGCCAGCACATTGAGCAGTACTTCAGAGTCGCTCTCGGTGTTGATATGTCTGTGGTCCACGGTAAACAACTCGTACTTGAGGGCCTGCGCATTGGTCAGGTTGCCGTTGTGCACCAACACAATGCCAAAGGGCGCGTTCACATAAAAAGGCTGCGCCTCCTCTTCACTGAATGCGTTACCTGCGGTGGGATATCGAACCTGGCCCAGGCCACAGTTGCCCGGCAAAGCGCGCATATTGCGCGTGCGAAAAACGTCTTTGACCATGCCCTTGGCCTTGTGCATGAAAAACTTGTTTTCCTGCTGCGTGACAATGCCCGCCGCATCCTGGCCACGGTGCTGCAACAGCAGCAAAGCGTCATAAATGAGCTGATTGACGGGTGCGTTGCTGACAACGCCTACGATTCCACACATGGTTGGGTTTACTCGCTCAAGGTAAGTAGGGGCGCAAGGCCTGGGGCATCCAGGGCTTTAGGCCAGTTAGCACGAATTGTGCAATGTGCGGACTATAGGCCTCTAACCACCAATCGCTGTTGACCAGCGGAGTCATGTGCAGCATCACGGTGGCGGCCAACAGCAGGACAAGGGCCCGCAAACCGCCAAAGGCGACGCCCAGCAAACGGTCCACCAAGCCCATACCACTGACATAGACCACTTTTTTGATAAAAAACACCAGCACACTGCCCGCTAGCAAACACAGCACAAAGGCGGCAACAAACCCAAAACCATAGCGCACCATTTCGCTGGCGCCACGCGTGGGTAAAAACTGTGCTAACCCGGGAGCGGCCCATTGCGCCAGCACAAAGGCCAAGGCCCAATTGACCAGGGAAAGCATTTCATAGACCAAGCCACGCCAAGCGCCTAAGGACAGTGAGGAAGCCAGCACCGCGCAGCAAATCCAATCAAGATCGGCCATGGCCCGCCTGTACTACAGCGTCAGCACCTGGGCCGGCAGATTCAAGGATTTGATTTTTTCCGCCGCCTTGTCTACCTCGGCTTTGGTAGGAAAAGGGCCCACGCGCACTCGGGTGCGCTTGCCATCGCTGGTCGTAACCACCTGGGTATAGGTTTTGAGACCCGCTTTTTCCAGGGTGCGGCGCGCCTCATGGGCTTTTTGCATATCCGCAAATGCCCCGACTTGCACCACATAACGCGTCCCGGGGGGCGTGGCCGTAGACGCCGGCTCTTTGCCGTCGAGCAAGGTTTGCGCTTTGGCGGCTTCGGCCGGGGATTTGGCGTCGGTAGCTTTGGAATCGGCTTTGGCCGATGGCTTGAGCTCGGCTGGTACGTTGGCCTTAGCGTCCGATTTGGCAGCGGGCTTGCTTTCGATCTTGGTGTCGGCAGGTACTGGCTTTTGCACATCCGCTTTAGCGACGGCCTTGTCTGCCACCGCCGGCAGCACCGGGGCGGCAGCTTTTTCAGCCGTTTCTACTTGAACCAGGCTCTCTTTTTCGCTAGGCGCCGCCTTGACCGGCGCTGCTGGGCCCGGCTGTGACGCCGCAAGCACGGTAGGGCCCGCCGCTAAGGGCGCGACCTTGGTTTTCTCGGGAATGTTGATCACGACATCGACATCAATCGGGCGCGGCTGGCTGTCAAACAGCAGGGGAAAGCCGATCACGCCAACCAAGACCAAAGCGGCAGCACCGATCAGGCGGTGGCGGGCCCGTTTGCGCATGGCTTCCAAGCTTTCGGCGGCTGGTGCTGGGGCTGCTGGCTCGGCACCGTCTTTGCGAAACTTGAAAAATGCCATAGCGTGATTTTTTTAAGAGGATGCGAGGTGCGCTCCGGAGAGCCGGGGAAGCCCTTGCTGCAGCACACCGCCAACGGTGTAAAACGATCCAAACACAAGGATTCTATCAGTGGGGTCTGCGCCGCTAAGGGCCGCTTGCAAGGCCAACTGTGGGCTGCGATAGGCGCTGCCGCGGACGTCTTTGCGTGTGTTTTGCGCCTGCCAACGCTGCATCAAATCCGCGCCGGAGGCCGCCCGCGCGGTCGGCAAATCGGTGAAGTACCAGTAATCGACCAGCGGGTTCATGCGCGCCAACATGGGCGCCAGGTCCTTGTCGGCCATGGCGCCGAACACCGCATGGGTGCGCGGGAAAAACCCCATGGCATCCAAATTGGCCGCCAGCGCTGCCACCGAATGCGGGTTGTGCGCCACATCCAGCACCAAGCTGGGGGTACCGGGGATGATTTGAAAACGCCCGGTAAATTCCACCATGGCCAGTCCATTGCGGATCGCCTGGGCGGTCACCGGCAGTTTTTCCCGCAGCGCGGTTAGAGCCGCCAACACGCCCGCGGCATTGACCAGCTGGTTGGCGCCCCGCAGGGCAGGATAGGCCAGCCCGCTGTAGCGTCGGCCACGGCCGGCCCACTCCCATTGCTGCGGATCCCCTCGGGTGTTGAAGTCGCGGCCCACCCGCCACAAATCGGCGCCAATTTCCAGCGCGTGGTCAAGCACGCTTTGCGGCGGCACCGGGTCGCTGACCACCACCGGGCGCCCGGTACGCATGACGCCGGCCTTCTCAAAGCCTATGGTTTCGCGGTCATTACCCAAAAATTCCATATGGTCCAGGTCGATGCTGGTGATCACCGCGCAATCGGCATCGATGAGGTTGACCGCGTCCAGCCGCCCGCCCATGCCCACCTCCAAAATCGCCACATCCAAAGGCTGCATGCGCATCACGTCCATAATGGCCAGCGTAGAAAACTCAAAATAAGTCAGCGACACCGGCTCCGCCCCCGCCGTGCGCGCCACCTCGACACGGGCAAAGCCGTGGCGCAAAACCTCGGCATCGACGTGATGGCCTTGCAAGCGCAGTCGCTCTTCAAAATGCACCAAATGCGGCGAGGAATACACCGCCGTGCGGTATCCCGCCTGCATCAGTATGGCCTCCAGCATGGCGCAGGTCGAACCTTTGCCATTGGTACCTGCCACCGTGATAACCGTGCACGGTAGGTACAAGTCCATGCGCTGTGCGACCTGGCGCACGCGCTCCAGGCCCATATCGATATTTTTCGGGTGCAGTTGCTCGCAATAGGCCAGCCATTGGGATAAATTTTTCATAGGCGGTCGATTGTCGCGCAGACCGATAGACCCAGGCGTATGCCCGAGCGTGGCATCATCGCAGCTATGAAAAATAGCCCTGCCTACCCAGCCATCACGCTCTTTGGCATCCCCCACTGCGACACCGTCAAAAAGGCACGTATATGGTTGCAAGACCAGGGCCTGGCCTACCAATTTCACGATTTCAAAAAAGACGGCGTGCCCGCCGACGCCTTAGCGCGCTGGATGCAGGCCGTGGGTTGGGAGCTGCTGCTTAACCGCAAGGGCACGACCTGGCGCAAGCTCGACGCCGCCGCGCAAGCCCGGGTGCAGGATGGGGCCAGCGCAGCGGCGCTGATGCAGGCGCAGGCCAGCGTTATCAAGCGGCCCGTCGTGCAGTGGCCCGATGGGCGGGTCACCGTGGGTTTTACGCCCCAGGCCTTTGCCGAACTGCTGGCCTAAAATCGGCTGCTTTGCGGGCGGCCCGCTACCGAGTAATAAACCGCCTTTTCCCCAGCCGCGCCGGCTCCCTGTCGGCCCCTACCGAATCACCGCCATGAGCACCACCCACATCCAAAGCGCCAGCATCGCCACCCAAGCCAGCGTGTATTTCGACGGCAAATGCATGAGCCACAGCATCACCATGGCCGATGGCACGAAAAAATCGGTAGGGGTAGTACTGGCTGCCGAGTTGACGTTTGGCACTGCCGCGCCCGAGGTGATGGAATGCGTAGCCGGTAGCTGCGAGTACCTGCTGCAGGGCGCCAGCGCCTGGGCCCACTGCCAGCCCGGGCAGCGTTTCAGCGTGCCGGGCCAGAGCAGTTTCCAAATTCGTGTGGCCGATACTTTTCACTACATCTGCCACTACGGATGAGACGCTGGCGCGCGCCTGGGCCTGGCATCAGGGCGCAGGCGCCTGAGCGTCCCTAACCGCGTCGCTAATTCCAAGCAACCCTCCTCCGACGCACCTACCCCCATTTAACGACCTTTTTCGAGCCACGCACTATGTCCTCTATTCTTCAAAATATTCCTGTTGACCAAAAAGTAGGCATCGCGTTTTCCGGCGGGCTGGACACCAGCGCCGCACTGCACTGGATGCGCAACAAAGGCGCGATCCCCTATGCCTACACCGCCAACCTGGGCCAGCCCGACGAAGCCGACTACGACGAAATTCCACGCAAAGCCCTGGAATACGGCGCCGAACTGGCCCGCCTGATTGATTGCCGCAGCCAACTCGCCGCCGAAGGTATCGCGGCTTTGCAAAGCGGCGCCTTCCATATTTCTACCGGCGGCCTGACCTACTTCAACACCACGCCGCTGGGCCGCGCCGTAACCGGCACCATGCTGGTGGCGGCCATGAAGGAAGATGATGTCCATATCTGGGGCGATGGCAGCACCTACAAAGGCAATGACATTGAGCGCTTTTACCGCTACGGCTTGCTGACCAACCCGGCCCTCAAAATCTACAAGCCGTGGCTGGACCAGGCTTTTATCGACGAACTCGGTGGCCGCGCGGAAATGTCCGCCTTCATGACGCAAGCGGGTTTTGGCTACAAGATGTCGGCAGAAAAAGCCTATTCCACCGACTCCAATATGCTGGGCGCCACCCACGAAGCCAAAGACCTGGAACACCTGAGCAGCGGCATGACCATCGTCAACCCCATCATGGGCGTGGCGTTTTGGAAGGACGAAGTGGCGGTTGCCCGCGAAGACGTGCGGGTGCGCTTTGAGGAAGGTCGTCCGGTGGCACTCAATGGCGTGCAATACCCCGACCTGGTCAGCCTGATCCTGGAAGCCAACCGCATCGGCGGACGCCACGGTCTGGGCATGAGCGACCAAATCGAGAACCGCATCATTGAAGCGAAGAGCCGCGGCATTTACGAAGCCCCTGGCCTGGCTTTGCTGTTTGCCGCCTACGAACGCCTGGTTACCGGCATCCACAACGAAGACACGATAGAGCAATACCGCGAAAACGGGCGCAAGCTCGGGCGCCTGCTCTACCAGGGCCGCTGGTTTGACCCGCAGGCCATCATGCTGCGCGAAGCGGCGCAGCGCTGGGTAGCGCGCGCCGTAACCGGCGAGGTAACGCTGCAATTGCGCCGCGGCAATGATTACTCGATTCTCAACACCGAATCGCCCAACCTGACCTACCACCCCGAACGCCTGACCATGGAAAAAGGCGCCTCGATGTTCTCACCGGCCGACCGCATCGGCCAACTGACGATGCGCAACCTCGATATTGCCGATACCCGCGAGAAACTCGGCATTTACAGCCAAGCTGGCCTGTTGGCCCAAGACACGGGAACGCGCATGATGGGCTTGCGCAAAACCGATTAGACTATTGCAACTTTAGCAATCATAAAAATAACGATTTATTTGTTGCGTAAGGGAGCACACGGGGGTCGCCACATGGCACAAACAAGCAAACAAGCCGCCCATGGCAGCTGACAAACCTCCCGCAGCGGACACTGGGCGCGAGGGGTCGGGCGCCGAGCACCGCATCGGTCTGCGCGCGCTCAACATAGCGCTGGCCCTGGCAGGCGTCAGCCTGTTTATCGCAGTGACGATGCTCTTTTACCTGCAATGGCAGCAGCGCAGTTGGTTACTTGCCGCCCACCAAGCGCCCGCCTTCACGGCCGCGTCGCTGAGCCAGGACCTCAGCATCGACATTGCGCGTTTGCGCGAAGTCTTAAAAAAGAGCCAAGCGGGCGTCGTCCCCGCGGATACCGTGCAGATGCGGGACATCTGCGGCGCCATGCAAACGCTGCTGACACGCATCACCGCCCTTGCAAGTGCTGACCCGGTCTTCGGTCGGCCCGAATCGACATTCACCCTGGAGCGCGTGCAGGGCCTGCTTAGCCGAACCAAGCAATGGCTGGCCGACCCCAACCGTGACAGCAAAGACGTGCAGGGGCTTGCAGGTATCGCGCAAGGTTTGGCGCAGCCCTTGGCAGAACTGCTCTACCGCGCACAAGCCCAGGACAAACAGCAGGCCGACGCCCAATTCGATCGCTTGAGCACCAACGCCAGCGAAATCTTCCAACTCTCCATTTTGTGCTTATTGCTGACCCTGCTGACGGTGGGTACCTTGTTGTTGCAGAACCGGGAGCGCGCCTTGGCGCAGGAAAAGTCGCGCAAATTGACCGAATATTTCCGCGAGACGCAGCTAAAAGCGGAGACCGCCAGCCGCGGCAAGAGTCGTTTTCTGGCCAATATGAGCCACGAACTACGCACACCTTTTAACGGAATTTTTGGCATGCTCAGCCTTTTGGGTACCACCACCCTGAACACTACGCAGGCCGACTACCTCAAGACAGCCAACGCCTCGGCCAATCACTTGCTCAATGTACTCAATGACATTTTGGACCTTTCGGCGCTGGAGGAAGGAAAAATCAGTTTGCAATTGGCGCCACTGGACGTGCGCCAAGTCATTCGTGATATATGCGACGTCATGCGCCCGCAGGCCGAGCAAAAAAAACTGGACTTCGATACCGAAATACACCCGGACGTGCCGCAGTGGGTGCTACTGGATGTCAAGCGCCTCAAGCAAATTTTGTTCAATCTGTCCAACAACGCGGTGAAGTTCACCAGCCGGGGCGGTGTCCACATCAAGGTCCAACCTGGAACGCCCGCAGGCTCTGAGAGCAAAGACTTTGTCCTGCTGGAATTTGCAGTAGAAGACAGCGGCATCGGCATCAGCAGCGATGCGCTGGAACATTTATTTCAGCGCTTCAACCAGGTCCACAACGGCATCAGCAATGACTATGGCGGCACCGGTCTGGGCCTGGAAATATCGCAATCTCTGGCGCAGCTGATGGGCGGCCAGATCGAGGTAACCAGCGCCAAGGGCGTGGGTTCGTGTTTCACCTTGCGATTACGGACGCAATTGGCTGCCGCGCCGCTTCCCAGCAGCCCGCGCAAATCATTTCAACTGGATCCACCGACCAAACCGGAACGGGTATACCGTATCTTGGTGGTGGAAGACAACGAGGTCAATCGCAAGTTTGTAGAGATCTTGCTCAAACGTATGGGCTACCTGACCTATTTCGCGGAAAACGGGAGCGTCGCCATCAGCCGCTTACAAAAGCAACGTTTCGATCTGGTGCTGATGGACTTGCACATGCCGGTCATGAATGGCATCGAGGCTACCCGCGCGATCCGGGCGCTGGCGCCACCGACATCGGCCATACCCATCATCGCGCTGACCGCCGATGTCATGAACGATGCACATGACGAAGCACTGGCCGCTGGGGTAAACGACTTTGTCACCAAACCAGTGCACATGAGCCGCCTGCAAGAGATGATTCGCATGCACCTAGAGCGCGCCGACGATGCACCCCCGGCGCACGCATCCACCCCCAGCTAGCGATGGCGGTGGCGCAAGCCGAGCAGGCCTTGCGCGGCCGCATCGGTAAACAAATACTCGGGCCCGATAGCTTGCAGACTGCTGGCTTGTAGGTCCAGTGCCGCTAGGCCGGGCCACTCGCCCGAGGCGACATTGTCCAACTGCATCGAGTCCAGGTTGTCCTGGCTCATGACCGGTGTACCCGGTATCAGACCGAGGGCAAATGCTTGGATGCGGCCCATCCACAAGGGCAAGCCAATGACAGGACGGCCCTGGCCCTGGTTGATGCCGCTGCTGCGCGCCGCAAACTGCACGAGTTGGCGCAAGGTGTATACCTGCGGCCCGGCCAGTTCATACACCCGCAGCGTCGGTGCCTGTTCCAAGCCTTGTTTCAAGCTGTTGAGTACCGCACTGGCCACATCCTCCACCCACACCGGCTGAAAGCGCGCATCGGCACAGGCCAGTGGCATCACAGGGAAAAGCGCTTGCAGGCGGGCGAACACGTTCAAAAATTTGTCGTTCGCACCAAAAATCACACTGGGGCGCAGCACCGTCAAGCCGCAACCCGCCGCGCCACCTTCACGCAAGCCCAAAATGTCAACCAAGATGTTTTCACCCAGCGCTTTGCTGCGCAGGTAATTCGAAGGCGCAGACTGCGGCTGCGCGGCGTTGACGCCCAGAGCGCTGATATGCACCAGGTGGCGCACGCCCATGGCCAGGCAAGCGCGGGCTATCTTGGCGGGCAAATCCTGGTGGACGTGTTGAAAGGCCACGGGGCTGCCGTGCAGGATGGCGACCAGATTGATCACCGCGTCCATGCCTGCCATCGCGCGCTTCAAGGCCGCTTCATCGTGGACATTGCATTCCAGCACGGTGAGTCCGGGCAAATGCATCACGCTTCTGGCGTGTACCGCTTTGCGCGTGGTGACAAACACCCGGTAACCTGCGCGTACTAGCTTTTCGCATACATGGCCGCCGACAAAACCGGAGCCTCCCAAGACCAAAACCTGCTTCATAACCCACTGTCTCCCGAAATCAAAACGTCGACAAAATCTTCAACCGCATGCTTAAACCACTACGGCTGCGTCCCTTTGCGCTCTATCAAAAACTTTACAACACCACCGGCTCGGTCTCTAGCAACAAGCCGAAGCGCTCGTAGACGCTGGTTTGGATCGCCTTGGCCAAGGTCATCACCTCGCCGCCGGTGGCGCCCTCGCTGCCGCTGCCCCGGTTCACCAGCACCAAGGCCTGCTTTTCGTACACGCCCGCCTGCCCCACCGATTTGCCGCGCCAGCCGCAGGCATCAATCAGCCAAGCGGCGGCCAGCTTGAAGGAGCCATCAGCCAGGCGGTAGTGCACCACACGCGGGTCGCGCGCGATGATGTCGGCGCATTGCTCGGCGCTGACCGTGGGGTTCTTGAAAAAACTGCCGGCATTGCCCACGAGTGCCGGGTCGGGCAATTTGCTGCGGCGGATGCGGCAAACCCAGTCGAAAATTTGCTGTGCGTCAGGTTGGTCGCAAGCCTCCTGGGCGCGCATTTTTTCGATGTCGGCATAACCCAGTATCGGCTTCCAGGCCTTGGGCAGGGCAAAGCGCACGCGCAAAATCAGCGCGCGGTCCTTGAGCCCCGGCCCCGCCGCGGCGCCGCTGTGCTTGAAAACCGAATCGCGGTAGCCAAAAGCGCATTGGGCCGCATCGAGGCTAAAGAGCGCGCCGGTGTGCAAATCGATGGCGTCCAGGGAATCAAATACGTCCTGTAGCTCTATCCCGTACGCCCCAATGTTTTGCACCGGCGCGGCGCCCACAGTGCCGGGTATCAAGGCCATGTTTTCCATGCCGGGCATGCCTTGCGCTAGGGTCCAGGCCACAAAATCGTGCCAGTTTTCCCCCGCCCCGGCTTCCACAATGAAGGCTTTGGGCGTTTCTCGCAGCAAGCGGCGCCCGGCAATCTCCACCTTGAGCACCAAAGCCTTGACGTCGCCCGTCAGCACGAGATTGCTGCCGCCGCCAAGCACAAATTTCGGCACAGCGGCCAGCGCGGCGTCTTGCAGCATGGCGCGCACGTCGTCGTCGCTGCGCACACGCAGCAATTGCTGCGCCCGCGCCACAATATGAAACGTGTTGAGCGCCTGCAAAGGCACGTTGTTCTCGACTACCATGGCGGGATTGTCGCACCCGCTCGGCGCGGCGCGCAGCGCACCACCCTAGAAGCCTTGTTGGAGAAACTCAAAAAATGCCCTCGTTTGATACGGTTTGCGAAGCCAATTTGGTCGATGTGAAAAACGGCGTGGACAACACCGCCAAAGAAATCGGCACCCGTTTTGATTTCAAAGGCACAGCGGCGGCCATCGAAATCAAAGACAAAGAGATCACTTTGATCGGCGATGCCGAATTTCAGCTCGACCAGATCGAAGACGTGCTGCGCAACAAGCTCACCAAACGCAATGTCGATGTGCGCTTTTTGGACAAAGGCGATGTGCAAAAAATGGGCGGCGACAAGGTCAAGTGCTTGATCAAGGTGCGCAATGGCATTGAAGGCGAATTAGGCAAAAAAATCCAGCGCCTGATCAAGGACAGCAAACTCAAAGTACAAGCTGCTATTCAGGGCGACTCGGTGCGCGTAACCGGCGCCAAGCGTGACGACCTGCAAGCGGCTATGGCGCTATTGAAAAAAGAAATTACCGATATACCGCTGAGCTTCAACAATTTTCGCGATTGAGCCCTAGGGAAGCGCTCAACAAGTAGGTCATCGCAAGGAGCGCAGCGACGCGGCGATCCATGCTTGCAAGAAGCCATGGATTGCCACGGCCTACGGCCTCGCAATGACGGATTTGGGCCTACACAGTCCGTCACTATCCGCCTGATTTTACTTTTGACCCCAAACGGGACTCGGTGCCGTTCATCAAGCGTGCAAGATTGGGCGCGTGGCGCCAAACCAGGATACCGCTCATGAGGGCCAAGGCCAGCGCGATGCCTTTGTCCGCGCGCCAGGCCACGCCGTCGCCAAACAAGTAGTACACCGGCGCAAACACCGCCGCAACCACCGAGGCCAAAGACACATAGCGGGAAAAGTAAGTAATGATGAGCCAACTGGCCCCTACCGCCAGCGCCAGCCAGGGATCGGTCGCCAGCACCACGCCCATGGCGGTGGCCACGCCCTTGCCGCCTTGGAACCGGAAAAACACCGGGAACACATGGCCCATAAATGCAGCCAAGCCGACCATGGCGATGGCGGAAGCTTCCAATCCATACGGGCCGCCCCAGCGCTGCGCGGCATACACCGGTATCCAGCCTTTGGCCGCATCCAGCAACAAAGTCACCACCGCGGCCGCTTTGCTGCCCGAACGCAGCACATTGGTGGCGCCGGGGTTTTTGCTGCCGTAGGTGCGCGGATCGTTCAGTCCCATGAGGCGGCTGACGATGACGGCGAACGACAAAGAGCCGGTCAAATAGGCCGCCAGCACAGCTATCAAGGTGTTGCCCAACAGGACCCAAGGACTTAATGATTGCACGCAGTTTCTCCTTGCTACTTTGCGCCGACCAAAAGCTGGCGCTTTATTCTTCCAAGGCGCACTGTACCGCCTTGGCACCGAGCAGGCGCACGCATACTTGCGGGTCCAGCCCCACCAAGTAGCCGCGCCGCCCACCGTTGATCAAAATTTTGGGCAGTCCCAAAATCGTTTCTTCTATGTACACCGGCATAGCCTTGCGCGTAGCAAAGGGCGAGGTGCCGCCGACCAAATAGCCGCTGTGGCGGTTGGCGGTGTCCGGCGTGCAGGGCTCTACCGATTTGGCGCCAATCTGGCGCGCCAGGTTTTTGGTGGATACCTTGCGGTTGCCGTGCATCAGCACCACCAAGGGCTTGGCGTCTTGGTCTTGCATGATCAATGTTTTGACCACATGAAAAGCGTCCCAGCCCAGCACCTGGGCGCTGTGCTGCGCGCCGCCGTGCTCCAGGTATTCATAAGGGTGTTCGCTGAAATTGACCTTGGCATTCTTCAGAAACTGCGTGGCCGGTGTTTCACTCACCCGCTCTTTTTTTGCCACGCTCGGTGCCTTGTGCGTAATAGCGGCTTATTGCGCCGGGTCGCGCAGCTCTTGGCGAATGGCGTCTAAAGCTTTAAGCAACTCGGGCGAGAGCACGGTGTTAAACGCATCAATATCTTCGTCCAACTGCGCTTGCGTAGTCACGCCGATGATGGTGCTGGCCACCTGCCATTTGCTATTGCAAAAAGCCAGCGCCATCTGTGCCGGGCGCATGCCGTGTTCGCGCGCCAAAGCGTTGTAGCGACGGGCCGCGTCCAGCGCTTCGGGGCGCCCCCAGCGCTGCTTACGCACCGATTCAAACATCGCGATCCGTCCGTCTTTGGGCGCATCCGGGCCGGTGATACCAGAGGCATCGTACTTACCGCTGAGTAAGCCAAAGGCCAGCGGCGAATAGGCCAGCAGGCTCACTTGCAAATGGTGCATGGCTTCGTCCATGCCGTTCTCGTGGGTGCGGTTGAGCAAGTGGTAGGCGTTTTGCACCGTGGCCACGCGCGGCAGGCCGTGCACTTCGGCTAAACGCACAAACTCGCAGACCCCATAAGGCGTTTCATTGGACAGGCCAATGGCGCGCACTTTGCCCGCTTTCACCAGTTGACCCAAAGCTTCCAATTGGGTGTGCATGGCAGTGACTTC
>CANFVA010000058.1 GCA_947450255.1 Comamonadaceae bacterium | reverse complement strand
CCGGTTTGCTCCCAATAGGCGCTGGTGCCCTCAGCAAAGTTGTCTTTGTAAACAAAGTCGTTGCCGGTGTTGTAGGGCGGGTCGATGTAAATGCATTTCACTTGGCTCCGGTAGGCGCACAACAACAGCTTGAGCACTTCCAGGTTTTCGCCTTCGATGATGCAGTTGCCGCCAGCCATGTCCGGGTTGACGCTGCGCGCCTCGTCATAGCGCAGCGCGGCGGTGGTTGGCGAAAACGCTTTGCGCTTGGCCGCTGCTTTGCCCGACCAACTGAAATCAAAATGGTCACGCTGCATTTCGCCTGTCAAGCGCAGCAATTCGGCCGGGTTCAGCCGGCCTTCGTTGGTGAATAAGTCAGGAAACTCGGCTTTGAGCAGCATCAACTGCTCTTGCAGCAAGTCCGGGGTTTGTATGGATTGAAGGGGGTTTGTCGAAATGGTCATGTTTTATGGAAGTAGGGTTTTGAGACGGTCCATCACCTTCAAGCCGCTTTCATCAAGTTTGGAGAAGGCGAACCATTTATTACCCAAATCTTTGAGCGAAGCACCGAGGTGGTAGACGCTATGGCCATCCAAAATTAAGAAGCGGTCGTGGCTATGCGCAAACTCAACTGCGCGGATGATTGGGTATTGCGCGTTGTGGCGATCAAGGTCGTTTTGCAAAGAAAGGCTGACTTTTTTGCAAAGAATGGTGGCGGTCACACCTGCCGCGCGTTTGTTGAGTTGGTCCAATACGCGGTCGTCTATGTAGTTGTCAATCAATACCACCGAGTGTTTGGCTTGGCGCAGCAAATCGCTCACAAAACGGTAGGCATCAAAAATCTGCCCTTCAAAGAACACGCCTTGATTTGGTTTGACGCTGTGCTTGTCAGCCAACTCATTGAAGACTTTTTCGAATTTGGCTTGCGTGTCATTGGCCAAGGTCAACTGCTGCAATTCGAGGGTGTCCATCCGCTGCAGCAAGGCTCCATTTGCTTGTATGAATTGCCGCATTGAGACAAATGCCTGAATGATCGCAATGCTGGTTTTGACAGCGGTGTCGCTTTTGAGCACCGCAGAGATCATGGCAACGCCTTGTTCTGTGAAGGCATGCGGTAAAGCGCTGGAATGCTTGAGCTTTTTGAACCGGTCACAGTTTGTGACCAGTTCATCTTTTTCCTCTTGGGTGAGCTGAAATTTGAAGCCTGCTGGAAACCGTTCAATGTTGCGCTGCACAGCTTGATTTATTGCTTTGGTGGTCACCCCGTAAAGGGTGGCCAAATCAACATCGACCAAAACGGGGCTTGCCCTGATAGAGAGAATGAACCCGCTGACCTGGTCGTTTTGGGTGGTTTGCACTGATCGGATTTCAGTCATGGCTTTGACTTGAAGAAGTTGAGTGCGCACAGCTCAATCCGCGACGCAGTGCGTCGCGAATTGGAAAGCACTGGAAGAACTGCCGCATATTGCGTAAATTACTGACATCAAAGCCTGCGCCAAACTCGTCGCTCAGCTTGTGCGCCAACGCTGGCAACACCTGTTTGCCATAAGCCGCTCGCTTTTGCCCGCCTTGTTCGTCTTCCACAATCATGCGGCCTATGTGCCAATAGGTTTGCACCATGGCGGTGTTGACGGTTTGGCGCACTTGGGTGCGGGCGGCCAGTAGCAAGGCGCGAATGCCTTGGTACAAGTCCGCTTGGCCGGGCGCGCCAACGGTGGGTAGGGTCGTGACTTGATTTGGGTTTTTTTGCGTCATGACAGGTACCCCGTGTTGACGTCCACTTTCTTGAAGTGGTCGTAGCTGTCGCGCGGGGCGGCGTACAGGCGCTTGGGCTGTACATGCACCATGCGCCCGCTGATGTGGGTCGCAAAGCCCAGTGCCTGAAAGTGGCGCGCTGCGCATTCGATCTTGAGCACCTCTTCGTCGGTCAGGGCTTTGGTGTCGTGCAGGTCGTGCGTGGCTTTGACTTCCACCACAAAGAAGTCGGCGTCCGTCGCCCCGCCCTGCGCGCCCAACTCCATCACGCGGTGGCCGCTTTGCTGAAACACCAGCCCAAAGTCCGGGCTGTAGTTGCCCACCGGCGTGGGGATGGCGTAG
Organism: Comamonadaceae bacterium; assembly: GCA_947450255.1. Lineage (GTDB taxonomy): Bacteria > Pseudomonadota > Gammaproteobacteria > Burkholderiales > Burkholderiaceae_C > Allorhodoferax. The sequence continues at coordinate 13,975 of CANFVA010000058.1, read as the reverse complement.
CCCTCGGGCAGTTTGAGCAAGCACATCAGCTGCAAGTCTTGGTCGGCGTCTTCGGCAAAGCGCTTTTCTTGGCGGCTGTCGATAGCTTGCTCGCGGTACAGGCCACGTTGCGGGGTGTGGGCGATCTCTTTGACAGTTTCCACAACGGCCCGCAAGGTTTCGAGTGGCAGCACTTGGCCGGTGGGCGTGTAGTGCAGCCCGCGCAGCATGTGCTCGCGCTCGGCCCTGCGGATCAGGTCGCTGGCTTGCTGGGCAAACAGCACGGGGTTGTGTAGAAACTGCGCAGCGCAGGCCGCGTCTTGCAGCGCCTCTTGCAGGACGCGCAGCACGGCTTTTTGCGAGAGGCGGCTGTCTTGCCCGATGGCTTGCACCCAGTCTTGCGGGCTAAAGCGCGGTTTGAGTGCGGCATGGGTACTGCCCATGTAAGAGGTGCTAATGGTGGGCGCTTGGGTCTGCGGGTCTTCCAATACGCCCATGCGTACGGCGGTAATTTCGGCGCTGTAGGCGGGTACGCTGATACGGCGCAGCTGGGGCACCACGTCGTGCAGGATCTGGGCCTCGTCAAATTCGACGCTGTAGCGGGTGGTACGGGCCATGGTGCGCCAAAACTGCTGAAAGGCTTCGCTGGTAAACAGATCGTCGCGGCGGCGCAGGGTTTTCTTTTGCAGTTGGCCCCTGATGTTTTCGCGCAGGGGGGCGGCGCTGGTGGCGTCGCCGTAGGCTTCGGTGATTTCGTGCTGGTAGTCTTGCGCAAAGGCCTGGTAGCTTTGGTTAGGCACCACGGTGAGTAGGTTAATTTCTTGGCCTACCGGAGTAGCTTCGGGGTCATAGACGCGCTGGCCTTGTTGGTTGACGCAAATGCGCAGGCCACGCCCTATTTCCTGGCGCTTTTTGTCATGGCTTTGGGTGGCGTTAAGGGTGGCGATGTTGAACACATTGGGGTTGTCCCAGCCCACGCCTAAGGCGCTGTGGCTGAAGATGAATTCCACCGGGTCGCTTAGTTGCAGTAGTCCAGCTTTGTCGGTCAGGATGCGCTTGTAGATGGCGCTGTTTTTGGACATTGCGTTTTCGCTGTCGGTGTAGTTGCCCTGGCCGGTTTGCGCAAAATAGCTGGCCTGCACGGCTTGCAGCGTCTGCGGGCTGGGGGCCTGGCCAGTGGTGGCTTGCAGCTTGGCGCTGTATTCCTCCTCAAACAGGCGCCTGATGAGCGGCGTGTCGCCGGGCGTGGTGGCCAGGTAGTTGGCCACGCGGTCGATAAAAACGAGCGACAGGCATTTGATGCCCAAGGGCGCGAGGCGCGCTTTTTTCTCGAAATGGCGGTAGATGAGCCAGCGCAGTTGCTGGCGAAACAGACCTTCTTTGTCCTGGCCCATGGGCTGGCCCTCTACCAGGGTGTGGCCATTGTCAAAGCGCACTTGCCATAGGCCGGAGAGCATCGATTTTTCGATATGGTCTATGCGCCAGCCTTCGTAGCTGCGGTTGCGGGTGGCCTGGGCCAAGTCGGTTTTGGCGGGCAGCCAGCCGCTAGCTTTGTAGGTGAGTTCGCCTGCCGCATTGCGAAACCAGAGCTTGAGCTTGGCTTTGGGGAATTGGCCTTTGGCGATTTGCGTGTCGGCTAGTTCAAGCTGCAAACTGCCTGCGGCGTTTTGCGCGGTGACGGTGAGCACCTCGATTTTTTTGACCAAGCCCTGCTGGTAGGCCTGCGCGGGCGTGAGCCGATAAACGCAGTTGCGCGCATGGGCTTTGGCGTGGGTGGCCGAGTAGCGCAGCTTGGCCAGGGGGTGCATGTCGGCAAAAGCTTTGAGGGCGGCCTCGGTGTCCATGCCAATTTGCGGCTCGTCCATGACCACGATCGGGCGGCAGCGCGCCATGGCTTGCAGCCAGGTGAGGCCGTCTAGCGGGGCTTCGTTTTCTTCGTTGCTGATGATGCGGCCCTGCCCGACAAAGGCCTGGCTGTTCATCACCATGATGGCGGGCTGGGGGCTGTCAATAAAGGTTTTGAGTTGTTGCAGGCGACTGCTGTCGTACTCAAAAGCGGGAATGGGATGGTTCAGCCCGCTGCTTTGGGCCAGTTGCAGGCCAAAGTCCGCGAGCGTGCCCATGACCCCAGCGCGAATGGCCACGCTGGGCACCACGATGATGAATTTGTTCCAGCCATAAGCAGTGTGCAAGCGGTACAAGGTGCGCAGATAGACCAGGGTTTTGCCGGTGCCGGTTTCCATCTCCACACACGCATCCATCGGCTGGCCCTGGCCCGGTGCGCTGAGCTGGAGCCAATCGTCACCAATGCGCTGGCGCAGCGCGATTTGCTGGATATTGGTTTTTAGTTGCTCCCACGTAAGTGGGCATCGATTGCCTGGCCCGTCTTGGGGCTGCGACTTGGGAGTGCCGCTAAATACGTCCACCACCGAACATACCGCCTCGTCTTGGTAGGCCAGGGACTCAAGCTGAAAGGTCTGAGTGGTCATGCAGGCGCTTGGCTGTAGCACCGCGTGACGGGCTACTTAATTACAAATATGCAAATTGTAATTAAATATATAAATGAAACTTTTTAGCTTTTACCTGAAGCTGAGTAGGTACCTATGGAACCTCTGCATAAGTCCAAACCCGTCTTTGCGAGCGCAGCGAAGCAATCTATTTTTGCTTGCCAAGCAAGCAGTTATGGATCGCCGCGTCGCTGCGCTCCTGGCGATGACGGACTTATGCAGACCTTCCCTAGGGCTTGTACTGCGTTTGTTTCAATCGCCTCACAAAAGCGTTGGGAGTGTTTTTTATCAAGGCTGATGTGGCCAGTGCGCGCAGCACGCCAGCCAAGCAGGCCCGCCTGCACATTTCGCTTTTAGTCCTCAATCCCGCGCTGCGCCGGTACGCCGGCTTGGAAGGCGTGTTTGACCATGGTCATCTCGGTCACGGTATCGGCCAGGGCGATGATCTCCGGGGGGCAGCGGCGTCCTGTCAGCACCACATGCACATGGCTGGGGCGGCTGCGCAAGGTGTCCAGCATATCGTCCAGCGGCATCCAGCCGTAAATCAGCGGGTAGGTGATTTCGTCCAGCGTGACCATAAAGTAGTCGCCGCTCGCGATAGCCGCTTTGGCCTTTTGCCAGCCGTCGCGCGCCAATTGCGCGCTGTGTTCCAGGTCTTGGCTTTTCCAGCTAAAGCCGTCTCCCAGGCCTTCGATGGGAATGCCCAGTTGCTCGAACATGCGGTGCTCGCCAAAGCGCGCCGAGGGCACTTTCATGAACTGGAATACCTTCACTTTTTTGGCGCGTCCGTGGGCGCGCAAAGCCAGGCCGAAAGCCGAGGTGCTTTTGCCTTTGCCGTCGCCGGTGTTGACGATGATGAGGCCGCGGCGCTCGCCCTCCGATTTATCGTAGGGCTTTTCGGTGGGGGGCGTTTCTATTTGCATGAAGGTACAACTTTTTGAGAAATAAGGATTAGGTATTGGACGGTAAGGCCACCCATTGACCCGCCAAGGCGTGGATGGCCAGGCGATGGTCAAACACCTGCTCCACGGCGCGGTGGGTTTGCGCATCGGCGCAGGGCCCGTGGTGCGTGATGCGGCCTTGCGCCATCACCACCATGTGGTCCGCGTGCAAGGCCATGGTGATCTCGTGCAACACGCTGACCACCGTGCGGCCTTGATCGACCAGGGCGCGCACCAATTGCAGCCAGTCGGCCTGGTGCGGCGGGTCCAGGTTGGCCAGCGGTTCGTCCATCAGCAGCACCTGCGCTTGCACCGCCAGCGCCCGCGCCAAGAGCACGCGCTGGCGCTCCCCCGCCGAGAGTTGGCCCAAGGCGCGTTCGCGCCAGTCCCAGGCCTGGGTGGCGCGCAAGGCCTGCTCGACGGCCGCGTGGTCGGCGGGGCTGCTTGCGCCCAACCAGGACTGGTGCGGCAAACGGCCCAGCATGGCGACATCCCACACCCTGAGGTCATCGCCAGTGCTTTCGTTTTGCCCCAACCAGGCCAGTTGCAATGCGCGGCTGCGGGCCGGCAGGCGGTGCAAGGGCTGGCCTAGCAGTTCTACGCGGCCAGTGGCTGGCAACAAACCAGCCAGTGCTTTGAGCAGTGTGGACTTACCCGCACCATTGGGGCCGACGATGCTGGTCCACTGACCGGCAGCGATGTCCAAATCTAGGCCATGCAGCACAGGCCTACCCGCTAGGCTGACCTGAAATTGCTGCGCCTTAAGCGCGTTTGGCATCGCGGAGGCAGCCATATCAGGCCGCCCCTTGCGCCACGGCATTGCGGTGCATCAGCCAGAGCAAATAGGCGCCGCCGAGCACGGCGGTCACCACACCTACGGGCAACTCCTGGGGCGCGATCAGCCAACGGGCCAGCACGTCCGCAGCCATGAGCAAGACCGCACCCATCAAACTGGCCAGCACCATCAACCAGCGGTAACCCGTGCTTACCACCGAGCGCACCAAATGCGGCGCGGCCAGGCCAACAAAGGCAATCAAACCGGTTTGCGCCACCGCCGTGCCGGTGGCGATCGCCAGCACGCCAACCAGCACCATGCGAATCGCCGCCACCGGCAAGCCCAGGCTGCGCGCCGTGGTCTCGCCCAGGCCCATGCCATCGAGCACCCGGCCCAGCGCGCTGGCGAGCAACACGCTAATTAGCCAGACACTGCCCATCAATGCGCAGGCCGCCCAACCGGCAAAGGCCGTAGAGCCCAACATAAACGATTGCATAGCTTGCAAGGATTCGGGCGAAAACAACAAGACCAATTGGGTGGCTGCGCCTAAGACCACGCCTACCACCACCCCCGCCAGCAACAAGCGCAAAGTGTGTTGCACACCCCGCGACAACACCAGGGTCAGCAGCACCGCCAACACCGCGCCGACAAAGGCCGCGCCGGTCAAACCCAGGCGCACCAGTAGGCTGCCCGAATACACGCTAAAGGTGTTGCCCGCGCTCATCATGGTGCCGCCCAACATGCCCCCCGCGCCGCCCATGGCCACCAGCGCCAGCGCCACGCCCAGCGCCGCGCCTGAGGCGCTACCTAGCAAATACGGATCGGCCAAGGGGTTGCGAAACAAACCCTGCGCCACCGCGCCGGCCAGGCCCAGCAAGGCCCCGGCGGTCCATGCGCCCAAGGTGCGGGGCAAACGGATGTCCCACACGATTTGCGCGGCCATTGCGCTTTGTTCCGGATCTGCTGGTCGGTGCAATAAAGGGCCGAGCAAATCTTCAAAACCCGCGCTACCCACGCACACGCCCAGCAGCGTGAGCGCTGCGCTAAGCAGCAGCAATACCAGGGCCAGACGCAGCGCAGGTGTGCTCATGGCTGCACTTTGCGCGCCACAGTGCCGGGCGCTTTGTCGGTGAGGCAAGCAGCCATCAAGCGCGCCGCCTCGGCCATGCGCGGGCCGGGGCGCACCAACACATTGGACTGCGCCGGTGAAAACGCGCACATGCGTTGTTCGCGCACCGCGCGCATAGCAGGCCAGCCCGGGCGCTGCAGCATGGCCTCGGCGCTGCTGTCACCGACCATGATGAGGTCCGGGTTGGCGCGCACGATGAATTCGGGGTTGAGTTTGGGGAAGGGGCCAAGCTTGGCGGGGATGATGTTTTTGGCGCCCAAGCGGGTAAGGGTTTCGCCAATAAAGGACGATTCGCCCGCGCCGTAGGGGCCGGGGTTGACTTCGAAATACACGCGCGTGCCGCGTGCCGAAGGCGGTATCGATTGGGCGGCGGCAGCGACACCGGCATCGATAGCACGCCAGATTTTGTCAGCATCCGGGGACTCCAATAATTGCCCTAATTTGAGCAGCACGCGCTGCACATCGGCATGGGTTTTGGGCTCTAAGGCCACCACTTGCACACCCAGCGCACGCAAGCGCTCACCGGCGCGCGAGGACGCGGCCATCAGCACCACATCGGGCTTGAGCGCGACGATCGCTTCGATATTCGGGTCCAGACCACCGCCCAGTTGCGGCAGGGTTTGCACACTGGCCGGGAAATTGGAATAGCGGTCCACGCCGACCAGGCGCTGGCAATAGCCGAGTTCGCACACCGATTCGGTTAACGATGGCAACATACTGACAATGCGTTGCGGCGCATGCGGCAAATTGGTGCTAAAGCCGCGGTCATCCACGACTTCCACCGCGTGCGCTGTCAACGATTGCAACAGCACAAGCAGCAAAGACAAGTAATAGCGTTTCATGGTGCGGCTTTCAAAGTCAGGGGCAAGCCAGCGGCCATCAAGGTGACACGCGCACACGCCTGGGCCACATGCTGGTTGAGCCGGCCCAATGCATCGACAAAAGCGCGTACTTCTGCGCCCATGGGGATCACACCCATGCCAATTTCATTGCCCACCAAGACCACCGGGCCGGGGGCCATGGCAATCGACGCTGCCAAGGCAGACACTTGGCTTTCAACATCAAACACGGCGTCCGCTTGCGGGTGCATGGGCATCATGCCATTGGTCAGCCACAAGGTCAGGCAATCGACCACCAGCAACATTTCGCGCTGGCTGTGCGTGGTCAGGGCCTGAGCCAAGGCCAGGGGCTCTTCTATGGTTTGCATGCCCGGCACGCGCTGCGCCCGGTCGGCCTCGTGGCGGGCAATGCGCGCACGCATTTCCTCGTCCCAGGGTTGGGCGGTGGCGATCAACAGGGCGCGATGACTTGTTGACATGCCCAGCCACTGCTGCGCCAGCATTTCGGCGCGTCGTGACTTGCCGCTTTTTTGCCCGCCCAAGATCAATTCGCTGCGCGCGATAGACAGTGTTTCAGGCATACACACGCGCCCATTCGATGATGATGCGATGCAATTGCGCCAAACCATCGGTTAGCGATGCCGGGCCGGGTTGCAATATGTCGGGGGATTTGATTTCAAACAACTGCTGGTGTTGCACCGCTTTAACGTTTTGCCAGCCATCACGGGCTGCGACTTTTTCGGGGCGGAATTTTTTACCGCACCAAGAGCCAATGATGATGTCCGGGTCGCGCCGTACGATCTCACTGCTATCGGCAATGATGCGGTTTTTACCCAAGGACTGCTGCGCCAACTCCGGGAAGCAATCATCGCCACCGGCAATGCCTATCAGTTCGGACACCCAGCGGATGGCGCTAATAGGCGGCTCGTCCCATTCCTCAAAATACACACGCGGCCTGCGCGGCAGGGCCGCAGCGGCGAGCGCTACCGCCTGCATCTGCGCCTGCATGGCGGCGATGCGCTCCATGGCCTGCTGCGCCTGGCCGACCATGGCGCCCAGCTGGTAGAGCATGGACAAAATCTCGGCCACGCTGCGCTGGTTAAAGATCGTTACTTGCACGCCCTGGCGGATCAAGGTGGAAGCAATATCGGCCTGCAAGTCTGAAAAACCCAGCACGCAGTCGGGCTGCAAGGCCAGTATTTTGTCGATCTTGGCGCTGGTAAACGCGCTGATGCGCGGCTTCTCTTGCCGTGCACGCGCGGGTCGCACGGTGTAGCCGGAAATGCCCACAATGCGATGTTCCTGACCGAGCAGGTACAACCACTCGGTGGTCTCCTCGGTCATGCAAATAATGCGCTGCGGGCCGATAGGAAAGTCAAAGCCAGTGTTCATAGTTCTAGGCTCCTTGGCCTGTAAACAAGGCTGCGGTGGCTACCGGGTTGGAAGGAAACCAGGCATGGAAATAACTGGCCTGCACCGATCCACTGTAATACAAGGCTTCGCCCGCATCGGGCTTGGGCTCCTGGCCGGGACGTGCAGTACGCTGGCGCACCGCCGCAGTGCTGTCGCAGGTGGAGTAATGAAAAGTATGTCCGCGCAAAAGTCCGGCGGGCATGAGCAATTGATGCGGGCCTAAGGCGGCCAGGCGTTTTTGCATGCGCACCGTGCCCGGCAGCAAGGCCCATTGCGCGTGGCTTTGGCCATCGGCATCTACCAAGGTTTCAAACAAAACCATCATGCCGCCGCATTCGGCCCAAACTGGTTTGTTGTTATCGAGATGTTGCGCCAAACTATCGCGCAACGCATGGTTAGCACCCAGCACGTGCGCATGCAATTCCGGGTAACCGCCGGGCAACCACAGCGCATCACAGGCCGGCAAAACGCTGTCTTGCAAAGGCGAGAAGAACACCAGTTCTGCGCCCAACTCCTGCAAGCAATCTAGATTGGCCTGGTAAATAAAACAAAACGCGGCGTCGCGTGCCACCGCGATAGTGCGGCCTTGCAAAAGTTGGGCCGGTCTGGCTGCGGGCTGCGGCCCGTCGGGCAAACGCAAAGCCCAGTGCGCCATGTCTTGCGGCGACATACGCCCCAAAGGCGTTGCAGCCAGCGCATCGGCAGCGGCGTCCAGGCGTGCCAGCGCATCGCCCACTTCACTGGCCACCGTCAAGCCCAGATGGCGCTCGGGCAATGTAAACGCGTCATCGCGCATCAGGGCGCCCAGCCAGTCGGCCGGTGCGCGCACACTGTTTTTTAGCATCGCGGCATGGCCTTCGCTGGCCACGCGGTTGGCCAAGACACCGGCCCAGGGCATGGCCGGGCGGTAGTGTTGCAAGCCCCATGCGAGCGCGCCAAAAGTACCGGCCATAGCGCCTGCGTCGATGACCGCCAGCACATGCAACCCAAAGCGCTCGGCCAGATCGGCAGCGCTGGGTTCGCCGTCAAACAGCCCCATCACGCCTTCGACGATGATCAGGTCCGCCTCTCGTGCAGCCAGCGCCAAGCGCGCGTGGCAGTCGTCTGCGCCGGTCATCCACAAATCGAGCTGGTACACCGGCTGACCGCTGGCCAGCGCGTGCCAGTAAGGGTCCAGAAAATCCGGCCCACACTTGAACACCCGCACCGTGCGCCCCTGTCGCGCATGCAGACGCGCCAAGGCGGACGCGACCGTCGTCTTGCCCTGGCCAGAGGCCGGGGCGGCGATGAGTATGGCGGGGCAGGATCGAGCGCTCATCGGGTCTTAGGCAAGCAACTTGGTTGCACACCGGCTGGGTCTACAAAGCCCATTTGAGTCCCGCGTACCAACTACGTCCTGCGGTTGCATAGCCGTTGGCGAGTTGGTATTGGGCATCGTTGGCATTGTCCAAGCGCAGCAGCATGGTCAGGTCTTTACCGATTTTGGTTTGCGCATAAAGGTTCAAGAGTCCATAGGCGGCCAGCTCTGTCGTGTTGGCCGCATTGTCATAGCGGATGGACGAAAACTGTAGCTCCGATCCCACAACCCACCCGCTCACGGGTGCCTCGATGGCAAGCACTGCATGCTGACGCGCACGACGCGGCAAAAGATTACCTGTTGAAACATCCTGCGGATTCTGTAAATCCAACGAACCACGTGTGCTGACGCTGCCAAATTCACGTGCAGCACTTATGGTCACGCCCTCATAGCGCGCTTTTGCGATGTTGCCATAGCAACCTCCATATTTAGTCCCATCGGCTCCTAAGCAGGTACCGGCAGGGGCGCTGCTGTCGTAGTCGATCAGGTTGCTCACCTCGTTGCTATAAATCGTCAGGCTCAAACTACCCGCTTCGCTTGCGTAACGGAGTCCTGCCTCCAAGGTCTGACTGGTTTCCGGCAGCAAGCTGTCGTTCCCGTAAATACCAAAGCGCTGGTACAGCGTCGGCACCCTAAATGCATTACCTGCTGTACCCGTGATACGCCACTGCGGCGTCACGGCATAGCCGTATCCCAAGGATCCGGTGTTTTGACTTCCAAAAACACTGTCCGCATCATGGCGCACATTCAGTTGCAGGCTCTGTGCACCATCCACCCAGTTGTATCCAAGGGCTAAAGCATTTTGAAAATGGCTTGTGTCTTGAGGCACAGTGCTGGCGTTACTCAAACTGTCGTCGCGGCGCTCCAGCGCGGCACTGAACAGCGATGTTCCTAAGCGGTACTCGTTTTGCCAATAAATCGTGGTGAGCTGGGTATCCGTCAGGTACACGCTAGGCCTAGTTTCATAACGGTCCTGTGATGTCGCTAAGCTCAAAGTGCTACGGTATTGCGGCGTCCATTGGGCTTGCCAGCTGGCCACTGTGGTTTGTAATTTTTGAAGTGCGACATCATCTAAGCCAGCTTTATAGCCATCGTATTGCCCGCGTTGCTGGTTGCTTAAAAAACTTGCATCCAAACGATGGTCTGCATTGACTTTGAAGCCCAAACGCACGCTGGCCGATTCAGCGCTGAAACCGTCGTTGTCTGGATTGCCGGTCGTTGTGGCGTTAAACCCTTCACTACTTTCTTTAGAAAGCCCTAAAGCATAGTTCCAGCTTGCTTCAGATCCGCTGACGCCCGCCTCTAATTTGTGGGTCCCATAAGTGCCCAAGCCGAGCCCGACGTAGGGATGCACACCGACCCCGCCTTTGCGGGTGAAAATTTGAATCGCGCCTGCAATGGCATCCGATCCGTAAACGGCGCCCGCCGCGCCGCGCAACACTTCAATACGGTCAATTTGCGACAATGGTATTGCCTGCCAAGAAGCGCCTCCGGTCGATTGCGAATCGATCCGCACCCCGTCTATGTAAACGGCGGTAAAGCGCGTTTCCGCACCGCGCAAGAAAACGCCCGTGGTGCTGGCGGGACCGCCATTTCGGTTGATTTCAAAACCAGGAAGGCGAGCCAGCACATCGCCCAGCGCTGCGGCACCGCTGCGTTCGATCTCGGCCCGGTCTATAACCGTGACGTCGGCAATCGTTTGCGCGAGCGGCTGCGCAACACGCGTTGCACTCACGATGACATCAGCCAATCGCGCGCCGGAATTTTGGTTTGAAGTTTGTGCCATCACATTGAATGAAGCCAACACCAGGGCGGCAGCAAGCGCGGCCCGGCGCACGGCAGAGATACCATTTTTCATAGAGATTAAGACCATCAACAAAACCCTCGCCGTCTTCCCCGACAGCGCATGGGCGTTACGGTGGCGCGCGAGCGCACCACCACCTTGTTGGCCGGTATCCGGGCTGATGGCGCAACTCCCATCGCCTTCCCAAGCGCTTGTTCAAGGCACTCAGTGGCTGTGATGGGAGCGAAATCCTGGCGGATTTGTCCACTTACCGTTGCGGGGGCAGCGCAGGTTAGGTTGGCTTTGCGGGGCCGTCCCTCCTGCTTCCCGTTGAACTGCGCCATGTGAACCACGGCGCGAGCACCAACGGGACGATTGTAGGCCCAGGTCAGCGCCGGCCGAGGCGCTACTACAATCGCCCCCCATGGAGCAGGCATCCCCCATTGACCAAATTGCCGAGCGCGTCGAGCGCTTGCTGTTGCGTTACGAGGAATTGCAGCGCACCAACGCCCTGCTGACCCAGCAAGTGGCCACGCTCACCCAAGAGCGCGACTCTTTTAAATCGCGCCTTTCAGCTGCCCGCTCGCGGGTCGATGCCTTGTTAGAGCGTATCCCTGCAAGCGCCATGCCTAGCGCAACGACCGCAGCGATAGCGACGACCGCCCCCACCGATAGCCGCTTTTGACCACCATGAAACAACTGGAAGTGCAAATCATGGGCCAGAGCTATCTGCTCGGCTGCCCCGATGGCGGCGAAGAACAGTTGCTCAAAGCCGTTCAACGTGTGGACGCCGGCATGTGCAAGATTCGCGACGCGGGCAAGGTGCGGGCGCGTGACCGGATCGCCGTGCTGGCTGCGCTCAACCTCGCGTTTGATGTGGTTTCGGCCAATGGCGATCTGCCCTCCGAGCTAGCGGCCGACAGCAGTCCGGCGCTGACCTTGAACCGGCGCCAGAGCGACCGGGTGCTCGAGCCGCTGATCAAGCGGCTGGACAAAGTTCTGGCCAACGACGGTCTGTTGCTGTAAGCACTGACGGCCGCTGACAGTGGCCAGCCCGGCCCCTACAATGGTCCGCGTCTGCGGTTCCTCCGGGCTTTTTATTTCCTGAACCAATGCTCATTGAGCCAGGGCTTGGAATATCGCTTCCCAGGCGTGATCATCTCGCGTTAGATGGACCCAATGGGGTGCTGACCTCGCCCACCTAAACTGCGGTTTAGGATGCGGGTCCGGTGGCCCACCGCAGACACCTTTTCCTCAACGCCCACTACCTCCCCCCTATGTTTGAAACCCAAATGGTGCTGGAACTGGCTGCGCTTGGCCTGGGCGCGGGCCTGCTGGCAGGCATGCTGGGCATTGGCGGGGGCATGCTGATTGCGCCCTTTGTCAGCATCATCCTGGAGCGGCGCGGCGTGGGCACCGACATCAGCGTGAAGATGGCGATTGCCACCTCCATGGCCATGATTGTGTTTACCAGCCTGTCCAGCGTGCGCGCCCACCATCAGCGCGGCACAGTGCGCTGGGATATTGTCAAAGCGCTGGCGCCCGGTATTGCCATGGGCGGCGCACTGGCCAGTGCCGGTGTGTTTGCCGTCCTCAAGGGCAGTGCCTTGTCGCTTATCTTTGCCGCGTTTGTAGGCTTTTCAGCGACGCAAATGCTGCTCAACCGCCAACCCAAAGCCAACCGCCAATTGCCCGGCTGGAAAGGTCAGACCCTGGCCGGTGCGGCGATTGGCTTTCTGGCTGGCCTGGTCGGTGCGGGCGGCGGCTTTGTCAGCGTGCCCTATATGGTGGCGCACAACGTAGCCATGATCAATGCCGTCAGCACCAGCGCGGCGCTGGGTTTTCCGATCGCGTTTTTCAATACCATCGGCTATATCGTGGCGGGCTGGCACAACGAAACCTTGCCCCCCTGGTCGCTGGGCTATGTCTGGCTGCCTGGCCTCTTGGTCACCGCTTCGTGCAGCGTCTGGACTGCCCCGCTAGGCGCCAAACTGGCGCATCGCCTCAACCTGGTCATGCTCAAACGCGTCTTTGCCCTCATGCTCTATGGCTTGTGCGCTTACATGGTGCAAAAGGGCTTGAACGCCTAAGCCTGTCATCCATTGCGCGCACAAAAAAGCCGACGCTAGCATCGGCTTTTTACTAAAGGCTTGAGAGCCCGCAACGCATCAGCCCATGTGCAGGCCACCGTTGACTGAGAAGTCCGCGCCGGTGGCGTAGCCGCCTTCATCGGAGGCCAGCCAGGCGATGATGGAGGCGATCTCGCTGGGCTCGCCCAGGCGTTTGACCGGCACGGTAGCGACGATCTTGGCTAGCACGTCTTCGCGAATGGCTTTGACCATGTCGGTGCCGATGTAGCCGGGGCTCACGGTGTTCACCGTCACGCCTTTGGTTGCCAACTCTTGGGCCAGAGCCATAGAGAAACCGTGCATACCGGCTTTGGCAGCCGAGTAATTGGTCTGGCCGGCCTGGCCTTTTTCGCCATTGACCGACGAGATATTGATGATTCGGCCCCAGCCTTTTTCCACCATGTCGGCGACGACTTGCTTGGTCACGTTGAACATGGAGTTCAGGTTGGTTTCGATGACCATATCCCAGTCTTCGCGGCTCATTTTCAGGAACATACGGTCACGTGTGATACCGGCGTTGTTCACCAGCACGTCAATCACGCCGTGCTCGGCCTTGGACTTGGTGAAGGCTTCCACCGTGGAATCCCAATCACCGACATTGCCCACCGAAGCGTAAAAGGTGTAGCCCAGTGCGGCTTGTTCTGCGATCCACTTGACATGGTCTCGCGTGGGGCCGCAACCGGCGATGACTTTAAAACCTTCTTTGTGCAGGCGCTGGCAAATGGCGGTACCGATACCACCCATACCACCCGTAACGTAAGCAACTTTCTGACTCATGACTGTCTCCTTTTTGTAGATAAAACTAACTCAAATTTCAAATCAACGTTCGATGGTGAGTGCAACACCCATGCCACCACCGATACACAGGCTGGCGATACCTTTTTTCGCACCACGGCGGCCCATCTCGTGCAGCAGGGTCACCAAGATGCGGCAACCGGACGCACCAATTGGGTGGCCGATGGCAATCGCGCCACCGTTGACATTGACCTTGGACGTGTCCCAGCCCATTTGCTGGTTCACGGCGCAGGCCTGGGCGGCAAAGGCTTCATTGATTTCCAGCAAGTCCAGGTCTTGCGCATTCCAACCGGCGCGGGCCAGGGCTTTTTGCGAAGCGGGCACCGGG
>CANFVA010000057.1 GCA_947450255.1 Comamonadaceae bacterium | reverse complement strand
GCCGTGCGCGTCAAAAAAATGGGCGCACCGGGCAGGTCGCAGGTAAACCAGGCGCCGGGTGCGGGCAGGTCGGGCGAGAAGCCGGCCAGCAGCGGCACTTGGCCGCTAAACAGCGTGCTCAGTTCGCGCTGGAAGTGGTCTGGGCAGGTATAGCGGGAAGCGGGATTCCAATAAGGCGCGTCCCACAAAGGCGTGGTGTTGGCATCAATATGGGCAAAAGTCTGTTTCAGCAGCGCGACCTGGCGTTCGTGTTTCATCAAGGCTCCGCAAGCAATAAGGGCACGTCGCGCCAGGGCGGGTGTGCGGCAACCAAGCGCTGGCTGCCTCGATTCATTCTAGCCAGCGGCCTTTGTGCGGCCCGCAAGGGCATCCCAGGCGATACGCACTACCAGCCCCAAGCTGCCGCAGGCCATGGCCAGGGTCAGCGCCTGCGGCCCCAGCGGGTAAAACTTCATCTGGGCCGCTAGCCAAGGCACATAGATGGCCAACAACACCAGCGCGACGGTGCCGACGGCAATCACCGCCGCAGCGCGGTTGGTGGGCTTGCCGAGATGCAGCAGGCGGGTGCCTTGGGCTTTGGCAATAAAGATCAGCCATCCATTGGCCACCACAAAGGCCACCATGACCATGGTGCGCGAATGGCCTAGCGCATCGCCCGCTTGTGGCAAGCGCGTGGATACCCCATAGGCCAAGGCCGCAGACAACAAAACCCATAGCCCTTGCACGCTGGCACGCGCCATGGCAGCGGTGCTGAACAAGGGCGCGCGCGTATCGCGCGGCGGGCTGCTCATGGCGTGGGCGCTTTCGGGTTCGTTCTCAAAGGCCAGCGAACACGCCGGGTCAATCACCATTTCTAAGAGGGCGATGTGTAGTGGCAAAAAAAGCGGCGGCAGCGCAAACAGCATGGGCACCAGCGCCAGCATGGCTATGGGAATATGGATGGCAAAAATATAGGCCATGGACTTTTGCAAATTGCTAAAAATGCGCCGCCCGATGCGGATACTGCGCACGATAGAGGCGAAGTTGTCGTCCACCAAGACCAGGTCTGCCGCTTCGCGTGCTACGTCGGTGCCGCGTGCGCCCATGGCTACGCCCACATGGGCAGCGTGCAAGGCGGGGGCGTCGTTGACGCCGTCGCCGGTCATCGTGACGATTTCGCCATTGCGCTTGAGCGCTTGCACGATGCGCAGCTTTTGGTGCGGCGATATGCGAGCACATACCTGGGCCGAGCGCAGCGCATCGGCCAGCGCGCTATCGCTAAGCAGTTCGATGGCGTCACTCGTGAGCACTGCGCCGGGCAGCATGCCTGCTTGTTGCGCAATCACTTGCGCGGTGGCGGGGTGGTCGCCCGTGACCATGATCACCCGGATGCCAGCGGCCTGGCATTGCGCCATGGCCTGCGGCACTTCCTCGCGCAAGGGGTCTGCCAGGCCGATCAGGCCCAGCCATTGAAAATCAAAATCATGCTGCGCCTTGGGCCAAGGGCCACCGGCGTGCTGCCCTCGGGCCACCGCCAGCACACGCAGGCCTTGGGCGGCCATCGCTTCCACCTGTTGCATGCAAGCGCCTTGCTCAGCACTTGCCATGTGGCACAAGTGCATGATGGCTTCTGGTGCGCCCTTAGCCGCAATCGCATAGTCACCGCTGTCCGGGTGTTGCCACACATGGGCCATGGCGCGTAGCACTGTGCTCAAGGGATAGCTTTGCACCAAGTGCCATCCGTCATACAAATCCTTGGATGGGTCTAGCGGGTCTAGCCGAAGGGCCGCAAAGGCTTGGAAGGCTATCTCCATCGGGTCTGTCGGCGTTTGGGCACTGGCCAGCACTGCGTGCTGTATCAGCGGCGCAAAGTCTGCGGGCAGCATGTCGCTGTGTCCTGGCGTATAAATCGTGGCCGGCACCACACCTTGGGCCGCCAAAGCCAGGGCCTGCACCGACATGCGGTTGTGGGTCAGTGTGCCGGTTTTGTCGGTACACAAAACACTGGTGGCGCCCAGAGTTTCGATGGCGTTGATATGGCGCGTTAGCACCCCTACTTGCGCAAGGCGGTGCGCGCCCAGCGCCGGGATGATGGCAAGCACCACCGGGTATTCCTCCGGCAGCATGGCCATCGCCAGCGCGATGCCAGACAACAAAGCAGGCAGCCACTGCCCGCTGCGCCAGCCCATTAAAAGCACCATGGCAGTACACAAACCCAGGCCTATCGTGGCAAGCACGCGCACCAGCTGCGCGGTTTGCTTTTGCAGCGGGCTTGCCTCGGAATCTAATGCGCCCAGGCTGCTACCGATCTTGCCGATTTCGGTGTGGGCGCCAGTGGCCGTGACGCAAAAAATGCCAAAGCCGCGCACCAGGTGAGTACCCGAAAAAATATGCGCTGTCAGGGCCGCAGGCTCTGCCAGGACTGCTTTGGCCACGGGTATCGATTCGCCTGTGCGCATCGATTCGTCCACCTCTATGTTGTCCGCTTCGAGCAAGACGCCATCGGCTGCCACCCGGTCGCCTTCGGCCACCAGCACCAGATCGCCCACCACCAGCTGGCTCGCCGGGATGCGCACTGCCGCGCCATCGCGTAGCACGCGTGCCTGGTGTTGGTGCATGGCGCGCAAGGCTTCGATCGAGTTGGCCGACTTGCCTTCCTGGTACAGCGTGAGCCCCAGCACCGCGAGCACAAACACCGCCAATACCAAGCCTTCATTCAAATCGCCCAATACGATGTAGAGCACTGCTGCCACCAGCAGCAACACAAACATAGGCTCGTGCAGCATGTGGCCAATGCGCCCCACTAAAGAACTCTTTGTGGCCGGGGGCAAGGCATTGAGCCCATCGGCGGCTAGTCGCAGTGCGGCTTGCGCGCTGGACAAACCTTGGCGCGCTTGCTTAGCCTGATGCGCAGCCTGGGGCATGCAGGGGCAGGCCTATTGCGCCAGTAAGCTGCGCAGTGCGTGCAGGCCTACCGGCGGTTCGGGCTGGAAGGCGATAGCGAATAAGTTGGACGACAGCCCCGCCTCGATGCGCCTCATTTGCGCCACCTCGCCTTGCAGCCGGGCGCGCAGCAAGGGATCACTGGGATGGGCTGCCAGTACCGAGCGATTGAGCACCCAGGCATAGGGCTCTATCTTGGCGCGCCGCAAGTCCTCTTGCAGCGCTGCGGCCTGCGAAACCGGGGTGCTTTCGGGCAGGGTTACCAAAATAATTTTGGTGTAGTCCTTGTCTTGCATGCGCATCAAGGGTGTGATCAGACTCAGCGCGGCCCCGCCCGCTTGGGGGTAGGTGCTGAGAATCTGCCGGTGGTAGGCGCCGGCAGCGTCCATCAAGAGCAGGGAGTGGCCGGTGGGGGCGGTGTCGAGCACCACAAATCCATGGCGCGCTTGTGCCACGAGGTGCGAGAAGGCATGAAACACTGCCACCTCTTCTGTGCAAGGCGACTGCAAGTCCTCTAGGAGCAGTGCTTTTTCATCCGAACTTAACGCGGCTTTGGATGCCATCATTTTGTCGATATAGCGCTGGGTCTCCACCTTGGGGTCGATGCGGCTGACGCGCAGTCCAGGCACCTCTTGGGCCAAGGTTTGCGCCAGGTGGGCTGCCGGGTCGGTGGTGCTGAGGTGCACGGTTTTGCCCTTGGCCAGCAAGCCCAGGGCCAGGGCTGCTGCAATCGTGGTTTTGCCCACGCCGCCTTTGCCCATGACCATCACCAAGCCATAGTCTTGCTGCGCCAGGTCCTCAAGCAGTGCGGCGATAGACTTTTGCGCATGCAACTGCAGCGTGCCCAAATGCGGTGTGATTAGGTGCTCGCCATCGCCAAGCAAGGCGCGCAGCGCGGCAAGGCCGACGCTGTCAACACTGCGCAGCGCAACGTCGTCGCGCTGCAACAAGGCCAGGGCTTGCGGCAGCGCGGCTAAGGCCTTGGCGCCTTGTTGTTCGATAGCCCGTGCAATCGGGTCTTGGGGCTGGCTTGCGTGAAAAACACCGTTGACGATCAAACGCTGGTTTGACAAACCCAGCGCCAACAATTCGACACTGGTACGGGCTGCTTCTTGCAGTGCGCTGGTCTCGGGGCGGGCTACCAAAATGACGGTGGTGCGCGCCGGATCGCTCAATGCAGCCAAGGCTTGGTTGAAGCGTGCTTCTTGCATTTTGAGACCAGAGTGCGGGCCCAGGCAGGATGCGCCTTGGTCGTTATTGGCCAGAAACCCGCTCCAGGCTTTGGGCAGGCTGAGTAAACGCAGCGTGTGCCCGCTGGGCGCGGTGTCAAACACGATATGGTCATAGTGGCTGTGGACCTGCGCCAGCAGACTGGAGAACTCGTCAAAAGAGGCTATCTCTGTGGTGCAGGCACCGGATAACTGCTCCGTAACAGCCGCTTTTTCTGCCGCGCTGGCCACTGCGCCCATTTGGTCTATGACGCGTTGACGGTAGGCGAGGGTGGCGACATCGGGGTCGATGTTGATACAGGCCAGGCCGGGCACGCCCGGCACCTGCACCGGGACGTTTTGCAGGGTGATGCCCAGCATCTCATCCAGGTTGGACGCGGCATCGGTGCTGACCAGCAAGACGCGCTTGCCCGCGTCGGCCAGGGCAATGGCGCTGGCGGCAGAAATAGAGGTTTTACCGACGCCGCCTTTGCCGGTAAAGAATAAAAAGCGCTGAGGCTTATCGAGCCAGTGCATCGGGTTACCTTCGTCTTTGGTGGGGTATGAAGGTCATCGCGACAGCATGGCCTGGAACTGGCTTAGCTGCACCTTCAAATCGGCAATTTCGCGCAAGTACTGCACCACGATAACTACCGAAAAAAGGTCCAAGTCGTAGTCCCGCCGCTGCTTGCAGGCGACCAGAAGATGGCTGAGGCTGGCGCCATCAAAATAGTCCAATCCTTCGCGGGCAAAGGCGCATTGCAAAGCCCCGTAATCCACCAAGTCTTGTACCTCGCTTAACTGCAGGCCGCATAAATTGGCAAGCTGCAAGCCGCTGAGGTGGTCTAGTGTTTCTATGGAATGGACGCTATGAACTATGTGTGCCATGGGTGGCCTCCGTATCGCGTAGTGGTCGGGCGCGAAAGCTGGAGATGTCCGCCAGCGCCTGGTAATGGGTACGTTCGGCCTCCGAGATGGCCTTGGGCGTCTTGATCTGAATCACCGCCAACATGTCGCCGCGCACGCCCTTGGCGCCGGGCAAGCCGTGGCCTTTTAGTCGCAGCTTGTGCCCAGCCTGGCTGCCAGCGGGTACGGTCAGTAGTACCGGGTCTTGCAGGGTGGCGATTTGCACCTGGGCGCCCAACACGGCTTCCCAGGGCGCTAAATCCAATTGAAACAGCAGGTCATGGCCTAGCGGCGTAAACACCGGGTCGGGTGCCAGTACCACTTGCAGGTAATAGTCGCCGGGCGGACCGCCGTGCCAGCCTTTGCCGCCCTTGCCACGCAGCCGAATTCTTTGGCCCTGGCGCACCCCCGCCGGAATATCCACCATCAGGTCTTTGGACAGGCCTTCGTCTACCCAGGTGATAGGCACTTGCATGCCGTGCAGCGTGTCACGCATGGCCATGCTGATGGTGTCTTCAAAGTCCTGCCCGGGCCGTGGAGTACTGGTTCTTGCGGAGGGGCCTGAGCGCGCGTGTAACGATGCCAGTAGGTCCGCCAGATCCAGGTCTTCCAACCCGTCGCCCGCACTAGGGTATTGGGCGCGCCAATGGGGCGGTGGTACAAAGTCGCCCTGCGCGCTGCCGTCTCCCAGTGCATCGTAAGCGGCGCGTTTGTCCGGGTCTTTCAAAATCGCATAGGCCTGCGCTGCCGCTTTGAAGCGCTCTTCGGCGCCCGCGTCTTTGGACACATCGGGGTGGTTTTTGCGCGCCAGGCTGCGATAGGCTTTCTTGATCGCGTCCAGATCGGCGTTCTTGGGAACGCCCAGAACAGCGTAATAGTCTTTGTATTGCATGCTGCGGCACCGCTTGTGCCTCGTGTGTGCGCTGAACTTCCGACATGGAGAGTTCGGGGGCGCTAAACGCGCATTCCCCCTAGGGTATGCGCCTGCTGCCAAGCGTAGGCTATCGGGCGGGCAGGGACTTGACGTGCATCAAGGCCGGGGCTGGAACGAATCGGGCAAACGACGCTATCTGCGAAATACTGCGCCCCCGGCAAAGCGCGCCTGCACGCCGAGCTGCTCTTCAATGCGCAGCGCATGGTTCCACTTCACCATGCGTTCTCCGCGCGCGAAGGAGCCGACTTTGAGCTGGCCCACATTCCATCCAATGGCCAGATCGACGATGGTGTTGTCTTCGGTTTCACCCGAACGCGCGGACACGATCGCGCTATAGCCCACTTCCTTGGCCGCAATCCAGGCGTCCAGGGTTTCGCTCAGGGTGCCACGCTGGTTGGGCTTGAGCAGCACGGTGTTGGCCGCGCCCAACGCTGCGGCCTCGCGGATCAGCGCTGCACTAGACACCAAGTAGTCGTCGCCCACAATTTGCAAGCGATGGCCTGCGGCCTGGGTGAAACGCGCAAAGCCCTGGGGATCGTCTTCGGCCAAAGGGTCTTCAATCGACACAATCGGGTATTTTTCTATCCAGCCCAGCAGCATCTCGATCAAAGCATCTGAGTCCATTTCCCGCGCTTCCAGGCCCAGGCGATAGTGCCCCGATTTGCCAAATTCGGAGGCCGCAATATCCAGGGCAATGGCCACCTGTTCGCCCGGAATAAAACCTGCGCGCTCGATAGATAGCACCAGGGTTTCGAGCGCTTGCTCGTTGCTGGCAAAGTCAGGCCACCAGCCGCCTTCGTCCGCTACCCCGTGTAAGCTGCCGCGCTGGGCCATCAAAAGGCCGGCGTGGCGATAGACCTCTGCGGTCCATTCCAGCGCCTGCGCAAAACTGTGCGCGCCGGGGCAGACCACCATAAAGTCTTGCACGTCCACACGTCGACCCGCATGTGCGCCGCCACCAAAAATCTGAATTTGCGGCATGGGCAAGCGGCCCACCTGGCCTTGCCCTAGGTAACGGTACAAGGGCATGTCCGATGCCGCTGCCATGGCGTGCGCCGCTGCCATCGATACCGCCAAGGTGGCATTGGCGCCCAGGCGCGATTTGTTGTCGCTACCGTCCAGGGCTATGAGCACCTGATCCAGAGCCCGCTGGTCATCGGCAGGAGTGCCCACCAGTGCGCGGGCGATTTCGCCATTGACATGGTCCACCGCTTGCATCACATCCAGGCCGCCAAAGGCCGCGCCGCCGTCGCGCAACTCCAGCGCTTCGCGGCTGCCTTTGGAGGCGCCCGCTGGCGCAATCGCTCGGCCCATGGCGCCGTCAACCAGGACGACTTCGGCCTCCACCGTAGGGCGGCCGCGGCTGTCCCAGACCCGGCGCGCGTGGATCGATCGAATCGCAAAGTCATTCATGTCTGGAGTTCCTTGGCCCAGGCCTGGGCGATGTCTTGCAATTGGGAAGATGGCTTTAGTAAAAATGCACTAGCCACGCGCCGTACTTGCGCGCGCTGGGCGTCGTCGGTGATGTATTCCACCGGCGATTTACCGTCCACGCGGGCCAAAAACAAGCCCGGCAGCAGGCGCGCGGCGCGTGCTTCTAAGGCCTGCGGATTTTCCCAATCCACGCCCGCCAAATAGCTGGCCGCAAACGCCCCAAAACAATGCAAAAAGTCTGCGCGGGCCGAAGGCGTCCATAGGCATTTGAGCAAAAAATGGTTCAGGCAAAACGCCAAGTCAAACGCCGGGTCGCTCCAGGTAGCGCATTCGGCATCTAGCAGCACCGGGCCTTGGCCACCGAGCAAAATATTCTTGGGGCTGACGTCGCCATGAACCAGCGTTTTGGCATGGCTTTGGGTTTGCAGGACCAAGGCGTGCAGTGCGCTTGCCAGATCGGGATGGCGCTGCGCCGCGGCTAGCAAGTAGGGCGCCAGGCGGATTTCAAAAAAGATTTGCTGTGTGGGAAATTCGGCTGCCAAACCGTTTTGTTGTGCGGCGTAGCTGTGGATACGCGCCAACACTTCACCCACCGCTTGGGCGGTGGCTGCCTCGGCTCGGCCTGCGTGCAGTTCCTGCTTCCACAGGCGGTAGTCGGCAGGCGGCAAGTAGCGCATCACCAGTACGCCCAGTTTTGCGTGTTGACCCAGTAGCGCAGGCGCGCAAGCGGGCGATGCCGTGTTCGCAACTTGTAGCCAACGTGCTTCATACAGGTTGCGTTCCACCGGCGCTTGCCAGTCGGCGGCAACGCGTAATTTGGGCAGCGCACGTTTGGCGCAGACCAGGCCCTTGTCGGTTTCAATGCACCAAATGTCGGAAGACACCCCGCCCGTAAGCGGCGTGCCATTTAAGCTGCTCGCCCCGGACAAGCCCAATTCACGCAAGGCCCGCGCAAACTCGGGCGGGACGGGCGTGTCAAGCATGCGAGGCGTAGGACGACTCGACCAATTTAACCAGTGCGTACAGGGCTTGGTTCACCGGCGTGGGCACGCCCAGCGCCTGTCCGCGCCGCACCACAAAGCCATTGAGGTGATCGATCTCGCTGGGCTTGCTGCGCGCCATGTCTTGGGCGGTAGAGGACTTTTGTCCTGCCATGGTCTTGGTAATCGTGGCCACGGCTTGCATCGCAGTAGCTTCGTCCAAACGGGTGCCGTCGGCTAGCGCCACCGCAATCACCTCGCGTACCAACGCGACCTGGGTCGTCTGGATAGCCTGTACCGCCGCCAGCTTGCCGTAGCTGGTTTGGGCTAGCCCGGAAATCGCATTAAACACACAATTAATCAGCAGCTTGGACCAGAGGTCGACCATCACGTCTTGCGAGATTTGCACCGGCACCTGGGCGCTGGCAAAAAGTGCCACGATGTCCGCCAAGGCTTGCGGCGCATTGCTGAGTCTGGGGGTTTGCATGGTGCCGATGACCAGCTCGCCCCGGCCATGGTGTTTGAGGCACCCCGGCGCGGATATTTCGGTGGCCACGTACACCACGGCTGGAATCACCGGGTTGGGCAGTGCGCTGGCAATCAGCGCCGCGTTCTCCACGCCGTTTTGCAAACTCATGATGATGGCTTGGGGCGCCACATGCGCGGCCATACTGTGCGCAACAGCCGCCGTATCGGTGGACTTCACGCAAAACAACACCAGGTCTGCTTGGCGCAAAACCGCCAGATCGGTAGTGGCGGGAATGCGCACGGTCTCCACCGCATTGGCTTTGGCCAAGTCCAGTTGCAAGCCATGGCTTTGTATCGCCTGTACATGCGCGGGCCTGCCGATTAGGGTTACTTGGTGCCCGGCGCGCGCCAGCATGGCGCCAAAAAAACTGCCCACCGCGCCTGCGCCTACGACGACGGTGTGTTGCATTGGTGATGTGCGCATAAAGCTTCCTGTTATGCACAAAGTATAGGGGCCGGCTTTGGGCATGTAGTCGGTGTGTACCCGCTGTTCAAAGCCGGGACGCGGGACGCCAAATTCAGCGCATTTTTCCCTCGCTGCGCAGGCGTTCAATCATGAAGTCGGCTGCGTCCAGAATGTGTTTTTTCGCAAGGTGTTCGGCTTGGGTGGCTTGGCCTTTGACAACAATTTCCAGCAGCTCCTGGTGCTGCTCCCACACATCACGCGGTTTGTCGTCGCGTATCAGCACTTCGCCCATCACCCGCTGGGTGTGCGTCCAATGGGCTTCCATGGAAGGGGCAAGCAAGGGGTTGCCCGAGAGGGCATAAATGAATTGGTGAAAGGCCATGTCGGCGGCAATCATGGCCGGTACCGAGCCGCTGTCTGCGGCTTTGGTGCCAGCGCGTATCAATTGCGGCCCTTTGCTGCCAGCCTGCTCGGCATTGTTTTCGGCCGCTTTGCGAAAAGCCAAGCCTTCGATCACCGCGCGTACATCGTAAATTTGGCGCACATAGGCCAGGTCCATGGGCGCTACTTGCAGGCCACGGCCCGGCGCATCTTGCAAGATGCCGTGCTTGCGCAACAAGGTGAGCGCATGCTGCACCGGCTGGCGCGAGACGCCTAGGCTTTGTGCGATTTGCTCTTGAATAATGCGAGCCCCCGGGGGCAATTTGCCGGAGGCGATTTCGGACAGTATGGCCTCGTGGACCTGCTCCACCATCGAGGGTTGCGACGGAATAATTTTCATAGTGGCACTATAGACGACTAGGCTTTTGGCAAGGCACTGCCGCCTTGGCGCCATTGCAGTTCGGCTTCGTTCCAAGCGGCCAGGGCTTGCAGATCAGGTACCCATGCCAAGCCCGATTTGGCATCCGAAGACGCGGCCTCGGGCGTTACCACGACATCTAACAAGGCCGGGCGATGGGCCAAAGCGCGTGTGATGGCAGCGGGTAGGTCATCCGGGTTTTCAACCCGCTCGGCATACATACCAAAACCGCGCGCCATGGCCGCGTGGTCCGAGAAATTGAGCCGTGTGCCAACCACCTTGCCGTGGTTTTCTTGCTGGTCGCGCACTTCGATAGCCCAAGAGCCGTTGTTGGCCACCAGGATGAGCACCGGGACTTGGTGCCGCACCGCCGTGTCGATCTCCATGGCATTAAACCCAAAAGCTCCATCGCCTGTCGCCACGACCACGGTGCGATCAGGATGCACCAGACCGGCGGCGATACCAAAAGGCGTACCGATACCGATGCAGCCCAGCGAGCCGGGGTCCAGGTAGGTAGAGGCGGGCAGGCCTACGCGGGCAAAGCTTAAAAAGTCGCCGCCATCGGCGACCACTATTGCGTCGGGCGGCAGTGCGTCGCGCAAAGCGGCGAGCGCGCGGTTGGGGTGCATACGGCCATCGCTGCCCGGCGCAGCGGTGCGCATGCTGTGTTGCAATTTGTCGGACCGTGCCAGGTGCTGGGCGCGCAGCCCTTGTAGCCAGCTACCGTCGCTGGTCGGGGCATCGGTGGGTGCTGCGTCCAGCAAGGCTTGCAGTGCGAGCGCCGGGTCGCACAACATGCCCAGTTCGCCCTGGCGGTTGTCTCGCAATTCGGCAGCGCAATCGGCAATACGCAAAAATTTGGCGTCGCCAAAAATGGCGGGCGATCCGTAGGCCAGTTGAAAGTCCAGGCGTCGGCCCACGGTGATCACCAAATCGGCCTGGCCCATGACGGAGCCGCGCATGGCGCCAACCACGCTCGGATGGTCGTCGCTGACCAGACCACGGCTTTCGCCGGTGTCCAGGTAGGCGGCTTGGAGCCGCGAGAGCAGGGCGCCCAGCGCCGGCCCCGCATGGCGTGCGCCGCGTCCGGAAATAAACAAGGGCCGTTTGGCCGACCATAAAAGTTGCAGTGCCTGTGCCACTTCGGCGGGGTGGGGCGCTTGAGGCTGCGGGGAGGGGGCAGAAAAAAATTCGGTTAATTGCACCGCCGGGCTCACTGTGGCGCGTAAAACGTCCACAGGAAAGTCCAGATACACCGGGCCGGGCTCGCCGCCCTGGCCCAGCGCACGCGCGCCCGCTTCGCAAAGCTCTTGCGGTATCAAATCTGGGTGGCGCACGCTGCGCGCATAGCGGGTGATGCTGCGCACCAACTCGGTGTGAACGATATCCTGCAAAGCGCCCCGGTTTTCTTGGGCGCCAGGCGGCAGACCCGAAAGCACCAGCACCGGCGCGCGCGCCACATGGGCGTTAGCGATGCCGGTCATGGCATTGGTGACACCGGGGCCCGCAGTCACCAGCGCCACGCCCAGACCACCCGAGAGCTGTGCGTCGGCATGCGCCATGTAGACGGCGGCACGCTCGTCGCGCACGTCGATGATGCGTATGCCGTGCGCGTCGAGCTGCATCCAGATCGGCATGATGTGGCCGCCGCACAGGCCATAGACCCGTTGTACGCCGCGTGCCTTCAACCACCGGGCGATCACTGCTGCACCGCTGTGTTCTTGCGAAGGGCTAATGACCATGTTGTGCTCCAAGGAATTCGATGCCGTGATTATAATTGAATTCTGAATTCAGAGTTCCGAATTCATAAAACAGACACCCGCCTTGGGTGATCACCAGATTGCAAGGAGTACGTCCATGGGCTATTTGCTCACCCTGGCCGATGCGGTTGCCACGCATGCGCGCCTGCGCCCGCACCAAGTGGCTACGCGCGACTCCAGGCGCAGCCTGGACTATGGGCAATGGCATAGGCGCGCCACCCAACTGGCAGCAGGTTTAGTCGGCCTGGGCCTGCGCAAAGGCGACCGGGTGGCGGTGCTGGCTTACAACTGCGTGGAGTGGATGGAAATCTATGTGGCTATGGCGCGGGCGGGGCTGGTGGTGGTGCCGCTCAACTTTCGCCTCAGTGCGCCTGAAATCGCCTATATCCTGCAAGACGCAGAAGTACGCGCCGTCTTGGCCGGTGCGGACTTTGTGCCGCAGCTAGACAGCTTGCGCACTGTATTGGCGCTTGCGCCAAGCCATTACATCGCGTTTGACACCCTGGGCGTGCAGGCAGTACCAGCGCACTGGCAAAACTATGAAGCGCTGCTAGCGGGCGCGGACAGTGCCTGCCAATTCGAGGCGGTGGACCAGGATGACATGTGTGCGCTGATGTACACCTCGGGCACCACGGGACGGCCCAAGGGGGCGATACGCCTGCATCGCGGCAGTGCCTTGCTGGCATTGGCAACGGCTACCGAAATGGGCTTTGGCCGCGACGACACTGCCTTGCTGGTGATGCCAATGTGCCACGCCAATTCGCTCTATTTCGCCAACACCTTTATCCACCTGGGCAGCACCTGCATCATTGATGACCAGCGCAGTTTTGACCCGGAAGCTTTGCTGGCCACGCTGGCGCGCGAAAAGGTGACTTTCACTTCACTGGTGCCCACGCACTACATCATGATGCTGGCTTTGCCCGATGCGGTAAAGGCCCGCTATGACGTCAGCGCCGTGGGCAAGCTGATGATCTCTTCGGCCCCGGCGCGCCGCGATACCAAGCTGGCCATCTTGGCGCACTTTGCCAATAGCCGCTTGTACGAACTCTATGGTTCCACCGAAGCGGGTTGGGTAACGCTCTTGCGGCCGGACGAGCAATTGCACAAGCTGGGCTCCGTAGGGCGCGAGTGGGCGGGCAGCGGCGCGATACGGCTGCTTGATGCTGACCGGCGCGAAGTACCCGATGGCGAAGTCGGCGAACTTTTCTCCAACTCGCCCTATGTGTTTGCCGGGTATTGGAAGAACCCCGAAAAAACTGCACAAGCTTTTGACGGCCTGTGGTGCTCGGTGGGCGATATGGCGCGCCGCGATGCCGATGGCTACATCTGGCTGGTGGACCGCAAAAGCAACATGATCATCAGCGGCGGCGAAAACGTCTATCCCTCGGAGGTAGAAGGTGTGCTGGGCGCGCATCCCAAAGTGAAGGACGTAGCCGTGATCGGTTTGCCGCATCCCAAATGGGGCGAAGCCGTACATGCGGTGGTGGTGTTGCACCAAGGGCAAAGCGCTGATGCGCAGCAATTGCGTGCCTGGTGCAAGCAGCAACTGGCCGGTTTCAAGTGTCCCGCCACGGTGGACTTTATTGCGGACGCAGCGATGCCGCGTACCGCCACCGGAAAAATTTTGCACCGGGTATTACGCCAGCAATACCAGGAGGTGCCAAGCAGATGAGGCATGGGCTTGCAGCGCCATTGCCCCTTACAAATACTCTCCCCACAAAGAATTTCTAAGGTCTTGTGAAATCAAATCAAGAGTCTAGGGTTTCCCCTGTAGGTAGCCTGCTATCACCCGCGGCACCTGATTCAAACCGATACTTTCTTCGCTATTTCAACCACCGTGCACAAGCACTTAACCCACCGGAGACCACTATGCGTGTTATTTCCATAGCGCAAGCGAACCCTGAAGTCGCAGGCTGCGACGAAGAGAGCGGCGAAGTCCGCAAAGTCCATTTGCCGCTGGCGCGGCGCGAGTTTTTGAAAGGCTCTGGCCTGTTGTTCGGCACCCTGGTTAGCGGTTCGCTGCTGGCTGGTTTGGCGCCTTCCAATGCCTGGGCCTTGGAGCTCAAAAAACTATCCACCGCAGAAGGCCAAACCCTGATGGCCATGGGCCGCGTGCTGTACCCGCACAAGCGCTTGCCCGATGCGGTCTACGCCTTGTTGGCCAAAGACCTGGACGCCAAAGCCGCAGGCGACGCGGCCAGCGCCAAGATGCTGCAAGACGGCATCGCTTGGCTGGATAAATCGGCGGGCGGTAGTTTCGCCAAAGCCAGTGAGGCTAAGCGCGAAGAGATCGTTCGCGGCATGGAAGGCACTGCATTTTTTGGCACGGTGCGCGGCCAGTGCATCACCTCGCTGTATGACAACGACATGGCCTACGCCGTGTTTGGCTACCCCGGCTCGGCCTGGGAAAAAGGCGGCTACATCACACGCGGTTTCCAAGACCTCAAGTGGTTGCCCGAGCCTTCTAAAGAAGCCAGCCCCGCACCTTATTTGGGCTAAGCCCCCGCAATACGATTTAGGAGAAACAACATGGCTAAATTTGATTTTTCGGACGACTCGGTTGTCGTCATCATTGGTTCGGGTGCAGGCGGCGGAACGCTGGCCAATGAGTTGTGCCAAAAAGGTATCAAGGTCGTGGTGCTGGAAGCAGGCGCCATGCAGTCGAGTGCGACCTTTATCAATGACGAATGGAAATCCTTTGTGCAGTTGGCATGGTTGGATGCGCGTACTACCTCGGGTTCCTGGCGCGTGGCCAAAGACTTTGCCGGCTTGCCGGCCTGGATTTGCAAAACCGTCGGCGGCACCACCACCCACTGGGCAGGCGCATCGCTGCGTTTTCAGGAACATGAGTTCCGTGTCAAAACCGAATACGGCGAGCTCAAAGGCGCCAACCTGCTGGACTGGCCCATCACCCTCAAGGACCTGGAGCCCTATTACGCCAAAGCCGAATACAAAATGGGCGTGACCCGTACCAACGGTATCCCCGGTTTGCCCGGCAACAATAACTTCAAAGTTATGCATGCCGGCGCTTCCAAGCTGGGCTACAAAGAAGTACATACCGGCAATATGGCCATCAACAGCCAGCCGCGCGATGGCCGTGGCCGCTGCATGCAGTTGGGCTTTTGCTTTCAGGGTTGCAAGAGCGGTGCCAAATGGTCCACGCTGTACACCGAAATCCCCAAGGCCGAGGCCACTGGCAATTTCGAAATCCGCCCGCAATCGCACGTTACCCGCATTGAGCACAATGCCTCGGGCAAAGTGACCGGTGTGGTGTATTTCGACAAGGACGGCAAAGAGCAGCGTCAGAAAGCCCGCATTATTTGTGTGGCGGGTAACTCGATTGAAACACCGCGCCTCTTGCTCTTGTCGGCGTCGTCTATGTTCAAAGACGGCTTGGCCAATTCCTCGGGTCAAGTGGGCCGCAACTACATGCGCCACATGACTGGTTCGGTCTATGCGGCTTTCAAAAACCCGGTGCATATGTACCGCGGCACCACCATGGCCGGCATCATCCGCGACGAAGCCCGTCACAATCCCAAGCGCGGTTTTGTGGGCGGCTACGAAATGGAAACCCTGAGCCTGGGCGTGCCCTTCATGGCCGCCTTCCTGAATCCGGGCGGCTGGGGCGCTGATTTCGCATGGTGGATGGACCACTACACTAACTTGGCTGGCATGTGGCTGGTGGGTGAAGACATGCCGCGCGAAAACAACCGCGTGACCTTGAACACCAATGTCAAAGACCAGTGGGGCAACTACATCCCCAACGTGCATTTTGACGACCACGATAACGACATCGCCATGCGCAACCATGCGTTCACGCAAGGCGAGCGGGTGTACCAAGCGGCCGGTGCCATCAAAACCTTCCGCACGCCGCCCTACCCATCTACCCACAACCTGGGCACTTGCCGCATGAGCGCGCGCGCCCAGGACGGCGTGGTCAATGCCTGGGGCCAGACGCACGACATTCCCAACCTGTTCATCAGCGATGGCAGCCAGTTCACCACCGGTGGCGCCGAGAACCCGACGCTGACGATTGTGACGCTGGCCATCCGCCAGGCCGATTACATCGCCAAGCAAATGACAGAGCGGGCTATCTAAGTTGTCCACTTTAGGAGCGGGAGCCTTCCATGTGTGAATATTTCGTCAAAGCCGACCCCATCCAGTATGAACAGCGCTCGCGCACCGTGCGTATCCGCAATGTGCTGACCAGCTTGCGCCTGGAGAACATGGTGTGGGATATTCTGGCCGAGATGGCCGAGGAAGAGGGCTGCACCACGAATGCTTTGATTTCGCAATTCCATGACGAAATCTTGGCGCATCGTGGTGAGGTCCCCAACTTCGCGTC
>CANFVA010000056.1 GCA_947450255.1 Comamonadaceae bacterium | reverse complement strand
TGGCGCGCATGCCAATAACAACCTGGACTTGCAGGAGCTGATGATTATTCCGGTAGGTGCATCGACCTTCAAAGACGCTTTGCGCTACGGGGCCGAAGTGTTCCACGCGCTCAAGAAAATTTTGCACGATAAAGGTATGAGCGTGGCGGTGGGCGACGAGGGCGGCTTTGCCCCTAATGTGCCAGGCCATGAAGCCGCTATCCAGATGATTTTGGAAGCGATTGAGAAAGCCGGTTATGTGGCGGGCGAGCAAATTGCCCTGGGCCTGGACTGCGCCGCCTCGGAGTTTTACAAAGACGGCAAATACGAACTCGCTGGCGAAGGCCTGAGCCTGGACGCGCAGCAATGGACCGACATGCTCGCCACCTGGGTGGACAAATACCCCATCATCAGCATCGAGGATGGCATGGCCGAAGGCGATTGGGATGGCTGGAAACTGCTGACCGAGCGCCTGGGTAAAAAAGTGCAAATTGTGGGGGACGACTTGTTCGTCACCAACACCAAGATTTTGAAAGAAGGCATCGACAAAGGCATTGCCAATTCGATTCTCATCAAGATCAACCAGATCGGCACCTTGACCGAAACTTTTGCCGCCATCGAAATGGCCAAGCGCGCCGGTTACACCGCCGTTATCAGCCACCGCTCGGGCGAAACCGAAGACACCACGATTGCCGATATCGCGGTGGGCACCAATGCCGGGCAGATCAAAACCGGCTCGCTCAGCCGCTCCGACCGCATGGCCAAGTACAACCAGTTGCTGCGCATCGAAGAAGACTTGGGCGAAGTGGCGGTCTATCCTGGCCGTTCGGCGTTTTACAACCTGCGTTAAACCTGCACCATCGCTATGAAGCCACGTCTGCTGCCCGCCGTCCTTTTATTGCTTCTGCTGGTATTGCAAGGGCAACTTTGGTTCGGGCGCGGCAGCATCCCCAACGTGGCGCGACTTAACGAGGAACTGCACGCACAAAAGCAAAGCAACGCGCGTGCAGAGCAGATCAACCAGCGTATGGAAGCGGAGATTCGCGATTTGCGTGAAGGCCTGGAAATCGTAGAAGAAAGAGCCCGCTCCGAATTGGGTATGGTCAAGCCCAATGAAATATTTGTGCAAGTGGTCAAGTAAAGCCAGATGCCACCTACCCGTCAAAGGCGTATGGGCCAGCCTTTGAAAATTGCGGTACTAGGTGCCGAATGCACGGGCAAATCCAGCCTAGTGCAAGCCTTGCAAGCGCATTGGCAATCCCGTGGAAAAAAAGTCCTGTTAGCCCCTGAAGTGCTGCGCCATTGGTGTGACCAGCATGGGCGTACTCCCTTAGCGCACGAGCAAGTGGCCATCGCACGAGCCCAAGCAGAACGGGCCGAAGTCCTGACCCCTGCGGATTACCTGATCGCCGATACCAGCCCACTCATGACGGCCATCTACAGCGATGTGTACTTTGACGACCTCTCGCTCTACCCGCTGGCCCTGCAGCACCAAGGGATCTACCGGCACACCCTGGTCACCGGACTGGACCTGCCCTGGCAGGCCGATGGCATTCAGCGTGACGGGCCGGATATGCGCCAGCGCATCGATGCCCGCTTGCGCGAGGTTTTGCAGCGTGAAGGCCTGGGCTTTAGCTTGGTGTACGGGAAAGGGCCGGCGCGACTGGCCAGCGCACTGGCCGTAGTAGAGCCCCTCCAAGCGCTCGCGCCTCAGGGCCAAGGGGGCTGGCGCTGGCTGTGTGACAAATGCTCCAACGCCGACTGCGAGCACCGCCTGTTTGGCGACCTGCAAGCGGCCGCGTCAGACGGAGGCTCAGGCGCTGGTCAGTAAGGGGGCATTAGCCGCGCTTCAATGCGCGCTGCTGCCCGGCGCAGCCTGGCGGGTGGGCTCGACAAACAGTTGGGCAGTATCCACGGGGTCGAAGCGGTATTGCACGCCACAAAACTCGCAAGCCACTTCCAGCTCGCCACGCTCTTCGATCACGCTATGGGCTTCGTCCGCACCCAGCGACACGATCATGCGCGCCACCCGCTCGCGGCTACAACTGCAGGCAAAACGCGGGCCATTGGCGCCTTGCAAGGGCTCAAAGCGGGTGATGGATTCTTCCCAAAACAAGCGGCGCAAAATCGTGTCGGCATCGAGCGTGAGCAGCTCCTCAGACTTCAGGGTTTTGGCCAACATGGCGATGCGCTGGTAATCCTCGTTGCGGCCGATCGCCTCTTCGTTTTCGCGGCTGACCATGCTGCCTGCCAGATTGCCCACGCCCTGCACCGGCAAGCGCTGAATTAACAATCCAGCGGCCATGCCCACATCGGCAGCCAGCACCAAGGTGGTGTCGAGTTGTTCGCTTTGCAGCATGTAATGTTCCAGCACCTCCGACAAACGCTCTATCGGCTGGCCATGGTCGTCAAACAAGGGCACCACGCCTTGGTAAGGTTGCTGGCCTGGAAACTTGGTTTTCGGATCCAGCGTGATTGCACAGCGGCCCTGGTTGTGCGCGTTGACCATGTGGCTCAAACTGGCCGCCTCGGGCAGTACCCCGATCAGCGTCGCCGTGGCCCGCAGGGACAAATCCGGCTGCACTTCCACCACCGCTAACTTCACCGGCCCATCGCCCATGATTTGCATGGTCAACGAGCCGTCAAATTTGATATTCGATTGCATCAGCGTAGCGGCCGCAGTCATCTGCCCCAGCATGTCGAGCAGCGGTGCCGGGTAAGCGCCGTGCTCGGTGTTGGCCGCGCGTCGGCGCAGTATTTCGGTCCAGGTGTCGGTCAACTGCACCAGCATGCCGCGCACCGGCAGGCCATCGAAAATGAATTTATGCAATTGGGACAATCAGGGCTCCGAAAAAATCTGACGCTGCGGGTCGGTGCTTGGCTGGCGCAAAGCCTTAGGCAATTTTGTGAAACGAGGCTTTGTAGCGCAAAGCATTCTCGATGTAATGCTGCGCCGTCATACGCATGTTTTGCATGTGTTCGGGGCCCAGGTTACGCACCACTTTGGCCGGGCTGCCCATGATGACCGAGCCGTCGGGAAACTCCTTGCCCTCGGTCACCAGAGAGCCCGCTCCCACCAGACAGTTTTTGCCGATCTTGGCGTTGTTCAGAATAATCGCGCCCATGCCGATCAGGCTCTCATCGCCAATCGTGCATCCGTGCAGCATGACCTTGTGGCCCACCGTCACGTAATTGCCGATGGTCAAAGGGATGCCAAAGTCCGCGTGCAGCACGCTGGCGTCTTGCACATTGCTGCCCTCGCCGATATGGATGTGCTCCGTGTCTCCCCGAACAATGACGCCAAACCAAATACTGCTGTGCTCGCCCAGCCGCACATTGCCCATGACCTGGGCGCTGTCGGCCACGTAGGCAGATTCGGGGATGCTAGGGCTGATTTGATCGAGTTCGTAAACGGCCACGGGGGTTCCTGGGTCGGGTTGCGGTATACCTAGAATTGTAGGGATGGAACTTCGCGCACTCGCCCTGGCTGCTTTTACACTGGCCGACCCCGCACAAAAAGGTGCCGCAGTCCAGGCTTTGGCGGGACAGGTGAGGTCCCTGGACTGCGATACGGCGGCCTTATTTGCAGCACCTGCGGGCCCGGGGCGACCTCAGCGACCCTTGCTTTTGCATCCACGCGCCGTGCCCAAACGCTCGCCCCATTCGGTGGCCGGGCATGCAGCCTTGGTGCATTCCATCGCGCACATCGAATTCAATGCCATCAACCTGGCACTGGACGCCACCTGGCGTTTCCCCGGTTTGCCCGATGCCTATTACCGCGATTGGGTGCGCGTAGCCGGTGAAGAGGCCTTGCACTTTGCGCTGTTGCAAGCCCATTTACAAGGCCTGGGCTTTGCCTACGGCGACTTTGACGCCCACGACGGCCTGTGGACCATGTGCGTGGCCACCGAGGGCGATGTGCTGGCACGCATGGCCCTGGTGCCGCGCACCCTGGAAGCGCGCGGTCTGGACGCGACGCCCTTGATCCAAGCCAAACTGCGCACTGTGCCATCGCCCCATGCCCAAGCGGCGGTGCGGATTTTGGATCGCATACTGGCCGATGAAGTGGGCCATGTGGCCATCGGCAACCACTGGTTTCATGCGCTGTGCGAGCAACGTGGTGTGCAGCCCGAGGCCTTTTACCAAGAAGCTGCCAGGTTGCACCGTGCGCCCCGTCTGAAACCACCGTTTAACCTGTCCGCGCGCCGGGCCGCGGGTTTCAGCGAGGCAGAATTGGCGGCCTTACCCTTATGAACCAAGTCATTATTTCCATGCAGCGTATCTGGGCCAGCTGCCGCCCTGGTACCGGCTTGCCTGCCCACGCCCCGTCCGCGCCCTACCTGCTGTTATGGGTACTGGGCGCACTGCAGCTGGTGGCAGGCGCGAGCGTCTACGCATGGACCCCCTTTGAGCGTAAAACTTTGTACCAGGAAGTGGAGCTCTCGCCCGATGAAATGAAAAAAGTCCAATTGGCCGCCGGTTGGTCCGCACAATCGGATACCGAGCTACTGATCGAAGTGAAAAACAATTTGCCCGGCCCCTTGGCCTGCCTGGGCGCGAGCGTTCATTTGCTCAACGGCAGCAGTGTCAACAAAAGTTTTGCACCGCGTCTCTATGTGCCCAATGCAAGCAGTCGCCAAGGCGCGGTAGGCGGCGTGAAAAAAGGCCAAATGAAGGATTTTTCGGTCACCTGCCATTGCTGGAAAAAACCCGGGGACACGGCCTGCGGGAACCCCAGCAGCAAATAGGTCCTGCGCCCCTTAAGTCGCCAAAGGCAGTAAACGCTCTTCCAGATTGCGCACAAAGCGCGAGGTATCAAA
Organism: Comamonadaceae bacterium; assembly: GCA_947450255.1. Lineage (GTDB taxonomy): Bacteria > Pseudomonadota > Gammaproteobacteria > Burkholderiales > Burkholderiaceae_C > Allorhodoferax. The sequence continues at coordinate 11,779 of CANFVA010000056.1, read as the reverse complement.
CAAAACCCCCTCGCTGCGCACCGTTTGCAAATGCGCGCGCAAGCTTGCCATCTGCGCCGGGTCATTGGCTAAGGCTACGGCTTTTTCTTCGTAATCCTTCAGGTTGTAGGTGATCAAGGATTCCATATTGGCGGCCGTCAACAAAGCGCCCGCCATGCGCGAGGCAAAGCTGCGGCCGGTCAGCGTGAGCAGGGGCAAGCCCATCCACAAGGCGTCATTGGCGGTAGTGCCGGCATTAAAAGGGAAGCTGTCCAAGAACAAGTCCGCCACCTGGTAGCGGGCCAAATAGTTTTCCGGCGACAGACGCGGGCCGAAGACCAGGCGCTTGGGGTCGATTTTTCGGGCCTTCGCCTCTTTTTTCAAATTCGCCTCCGACCACTGGTTATCGGCCAGCAACAAGAGCACGCTACCGGGTACGCGGCGCAGAATGTTCATCCAGGCATCGAACACATCGGGCGTGTATTTGTAGTTGTTATTGAAGGTGCAAAACACAAAGCCTTCGGATGGTAAGTGGCAGTCGGCGCGGCTGGGCTTGGGGCCCACATTGCGCTTGCGGTCGCTGACCTGGTACACATCGGGCATGTAAATCGGCCGCTCGGAATAGTGGAGCGCCTCGTGTTCAGGAATCAGAAATTTGTCGGCAATCACATAGTCAATGGATGGCAAGCCGGTGGTGGCGGGCAAGCCCAGGTAGGTAATCTGCACCGGCGCAGGCCGGTAGGCCAGCATATTGGCGCGCGCGCCCGCGGTTTGCCCCTGCAAGTCCACCAATATATCGATCTCGTCGCGGCGAATCAGTTGCGCCGCATCCACATCGCTCAGGGTGTGGATTTTGGTGAAATGGTCCATGGCATGGATCACGCGCTGGCGCATGGGCGAACCGTCCTCCGGGCTCCAGCAATAGCCATAGACCTCAAACTTCTCGCGGTCGTGCAACTCAAACAGTTCTACCGTCAACAGCGAAACCGGGTGCAAGCAAAAGTCGCCCGAGGCATAGCCAATGCGGATCTTGCGGTGGCCGTAACCTGCCGGGTTGGCCAGCTTGGGCACGTCGGAGTTGAGTTTGTTTTTGACGTAGCGGCGCGCCGCGGCAAGCTGGGCTTGCGGGTCGTCCGAAATGCTGAGCATGGACAAGGCCGAGGTAGCGTCCTGCATAAACTTGCGACTGACCTTGGGTAGCGGTATGTAAGTAGGCCATACACATTGTTTTTGGCGCAGCGAGACCCAATGGTGCAGCACATCCACCTGCTCGGGCTCAATCGCCAGGCTCTTGGTCAAAACCACCGAGGCCTCGTCCAGGCGCTTATGGATTTCCAACACCCGGCCCATTTGGTTTAAGGCCATGACCACCAGCGGTTTGTTGTTGGGGTCTTGCGGGGACACATGGTCCACCACCCAACGCCACTCGGTCAATGCCTCTTCAATCTTGCCTTGGCCCTCCAGCAAGGTGCCCAAATTCACACGCGGCTGCACAAAGCCGGGGGCGAGCCGGATGGCCTCACGGTAGGCGGCCTCCGAGCCGGCGATGTCTTTTTCCAGGCTGAGGGTGGCGCCCAAATTAAATTGAACGACGTGGTTAAAAGCTGAACTGTTACGCGACAGCCAGGTGCGGTACAGCACAGCTGCCAAAGGCCGTTTTCCGACCGCATCTAGCTGCGACGCAGCGTCGATGAGCGCGGGAAATTCCAGACTGCCCTGCCAGGCTTGGTGCACCCAATCAGCGTATTTTTCGAGAGCGTTCAATGCATTTTTCTCCAGGAATCAGCCCAGCTCGGACCAGGGGATCACACTTTGGTTAACTGCTCCGCCCAGGGCGGGAAATTGCGGTAGTACACATGGAAAGAGCGGCCCATGCTGGAATACTTCAAGCCAAACATCTGACCCAGTGTTTTCAAGCTTTGCGTAGTGTGAATACCAATATGTCCATTGCGCGGGGCAGCGTACCACCAGTCCAGCCGCCCATTGTCTTTAATTAATCCATCCGAAACCGCGGTTGAAAAGAAAATCATACAATCCGGTTCGTCGAGCAATTTCACTATATTGTCCATCATCCGATGGGGTTCGGGCACATGCTCAAATACCTCGAACGCGGTAATTAAATTAAAGCGCCCGAAATCTTCTATTTGCGCAGGGTTTTGGGGGAAGGGATCGTAGGACACAGAGTCCCATTGTGCGCCTTGCAACAGGCGCGCCAGCGTGCCATTACCGCCACCGTAATCCAAATGCCGCAGATGCATTCGGTAAATACCGAAGAAATTATTTAATAAGTTGGCATTTTCTTGCTGCCGCTTGTCCAGATAATCTGGATCGACTTTTATATAGTCAGCATTGTAAATTTTTTCCAGAAAATCCTGGTCGGTCCAGGAACTGAATTCGGGCGCAAAAGTGTATTTGCAGCCACTGCAGCGTGCATAGTAGACCGCGTGACCGGATAGCGGTAAAAAATGGCCACGGTTCTCTTCGCAGCTTTTATTGAAATCAACTACATCGTAGAGCGGCGCCGCGTGGCCGCACACCAAGCATTTATAAAAATTCATAGGTTTAATTCCTACGCTAGCATTGACCCAAGCAGCTTCAGGTTCCTGCAAGCTTTGCACTGTGATCAGTATGCCGCAAAATCACACCACCACCGGGGTGGGCGACTGGCACAAGGCGAGCGCGGGCGCCTATGCGGCCCGGTATTTTGGTGCGCGAAAAGTTTCCGCATTCCGATGAGAGGGGTACATACAACAAAATTGGCCCCTCTTTGCGATCCAACCCCAGAGCGGCGAAAATGCCACTGGTAGGCCTTTGGAATAAATTCCATACAATCAGCGCGACGGCCCCAGTGTGAATGCCGTAATTCATTTACAAAATTGCAATAGAAAACTTAATGCATTTAATTCCCAGTTTCATGGTAGTGCGGCAGCTCGCCCTGGGAGATGTATTACTTGCCACACCGATTGTTCGGCAGTTATTCCAAGACCATGGAGGCCAATGCGCTATCGACGTATTGACCATGAAGCCGGAAATATTTGATAACAGTCCCTACGTGCGCCGGGTGTATACCCCGCAAACCTTTAGCGAAGCCAAAGGTCCCTACACCCGGGTTATCAATTTGGATTTGGCGTATGAAAATATGCCGCATGCCCACGTCGTGGACGCCTATGCCATGACATCCCACGGCGCCGCAGACAAAATCGAAAGCAAGCGCTTAGATTTATTCTCCTCTGAGGCAGACCGACAACAAGCGGCCCGACTGCAAACCCAGGACATTGGTGGCGACTTTGTGGTGATTCACATGCGCAAAGATACCTGGCCCAGCCGTAACTTGCCTGACGCCACCTGGAAAAAAATCCTGGATATATTGCTGGAGTCCACAGAATTCAAAATCCTGCAGGTGGGCTCGCCGCATGAAATTGCCTTTGATTACCACCCCCGCTTGCTAAACCGCCTTGGAGCTTACAGTGTTCAGGTGCTGCGGGAAATGATCGCCGGCGCCCGATGTTATGTGGGTGTGGACTCGGGTACTTTGCATATTGCCGCCTGCACCGACACGCCCATCATCGCCATGTTCAGCAGCGCACACCACCGCTTGCGCGAGCCGCTAGAACGTCCACCCCAGGCGCGCTTTATACCCATCCAACCCCAGGTGGACTGCTACGGTTGCCAGGAACATTACCCGCCGCCGATCACTGGCGTGATATGCCATCGGGGTGACCCGTACTCGCCGCCCTGCAAAGATGCGTTTGATGTCGACAACATCCGACAATCGCTAATAGACCTGGGGCTGGCCATGGCTCTACCGCAATAAACCAGTTCACACTCGAGGCCACGCCATGAACTACGCTGCATTTTGGGACTATTTCAACGGCTTTGCCGCGCCGCTTTTGCAACACCGGGCGGGCTCGTTCCGAATGGCCTTTGAGCACTTGGAAAAGCTGGGCCGGCCGGCTTGCATTGTGGAAACCGGCTGTGTACGCAACCATGGCACCTTCACCGGCGAAGGCCAAAGCACGGTTCTCTTCGATAAATTCAGCGAATGCGTGCCCGGCACCATCGTGCACTCGGTGGACATCAGCCCTGAAAGTACCACTTTGTGCAAGAGCATCGTCTCCAGTCGCATTCAGGTACACACGTCCGACAGCGTCGGTTTTTTGCGCCACCAGTGCGCAGACCTGATCCGGCCCTATGCCCACATCGATTTGCTCTACCTGGACTCCTTTGACGTGGACGTGGAAAAACCCCACGACAGCGCCATGCATCACATGAAGGAATTGTTAGCGGTCGGCCATTTAGTCAACGCCAACACTATGGTGCTGGTCGATGACTCGCCCACCAGTGCCACCTTTTATATTGATGCCGGTCAAATCAAACTGACCTCGCCGCAACGCATTGGTGGCAAAGGCAAATACATCGCCCAGTACATGCAAGACATAGGCGCCACGCCCATCTACCAAGGCTACCAGGCTGCCTGGATGGGTAAATAAACCAAGCCGACCAAGCCGATGACTTCTACTGCGCCCCGGATATTTGTCTTTTGTGACGGTGGCATCGGCAACCGCATCAATGCCTTAGTGACGGCTATCGCCATGGCCGAGCATTTTGGGCGCGCCACGACAGTGTACTGGCCGCTGAACAGCTGGTGCGGCGCAGCCTTTCACGATATTTTTGACAATGTGTTGGACGTGCGCACCGATGCCCTCAACACCTTGGCAGGTACCCTGAGCGGCACCAAAGTGCTGCTGCACGACGCTATCGGGGCCGAGCTCTTACAGGTGCCCTTTGAGTCGGCCTACGACTTCCAGTCGATGGAAGACTTCGCGCAGCGCGGGCTACCCGTTGGCAAAGATATTTTTTTGTACCCGGCCATCATCGCGCCCTGGATCCCAGAGCCTTTGGTCCACGCCGCCTTGCGTAGTTTGCGGTTCACGCAAACGATCCAAGGCGCGGTGCAGTCCTTTATTGCGACGACCCTCGCGCGCCCTTTCCACGGTCTGCATTTACGGCGCACCGATTTGCGCGTGGGCCTGACGGACGCCGAGGTCTTGGCCTTGGTACAACACCACCCCAATGAAGTATTTTTCGTCTGCTCCGACGACCCGCAGGCCGAGGCCCTGGCGTGCGCGCATCCCAACGTCCATGCCAGACCCAAAACCCACCATGTGGCGAAAAAGCAAGAGCACGCCGATTGGATCAGCCTGTCCCAAGACCAGGAAGGCCGAATGTCCTACGGCAATATAGAGCGCAGCCGCGACGCCATGATCGAAGGCACGATTGATCTGCTGGTGTTGGCGCACAGCCAAATCGTAGGCTACTCTGGCTCCACCTTTCAGCGTATGGCCCGCTTACTGGGCGATGCGGCGCCGCTGGTAGCGTTAGCCCGCCCCGCTGCACTGCCCTACTTCAGTTTCACCGAAATGACGCAGCAAATTGAGCGGCAACTCATAGACCCTGCAGTGCTCTTGCAAGTGTGCCAGACCATGGTGCAAAGCGGCCAAGCCGGCCAGGCCCTGGATTTGATGCGTATGGGCTTTGAGCGCATGAGCGACGCGCAGCGCCCGGATATTGCGCACAACCTGGGCGTGATGTTGCTCAACCAAAGCCAGCCGCGCCAGGCCAGCCTGTATTTCATTGCTGTGCTGCAGTTGCAAAATCTGCGCTATGGCAGCTGGCTGCATTTGGCCTACGCCAAAACACTGCTAGGCGATCATGATCAGGCGCGACAGGCGCTGCAACAAGCCTTCACTTGCCGTCCGCCGACCCTGATTGCCTCTGACGCGACGCTGGAAAAAGCGCTGGCGGAGCGCTACCAGCTGCCAGCCCCCCCAACAGCACACCCCAAGGACGTCCCATGAATCCCGACCTTGTCCACGCCTACCGCGCCCTGCGCCAGCTCACGTTTGGCGAATCGCTATCGGTGCAGGAAGTCAGCCACCTGGTCGGCTCTCGCAGCGGCAGCCCGCTGGTGCTGGAAGTGGGCGCCAACAGCGGCCAAACGACGGCCGAATTTATCCAGCATATGCCGACCAGCCGCATCATTTGTTTTGAGCCGGACCCCAGGGCGATACAAAAATTCAAGGCCCAGATCAACAGCCCGCTGGTGCAGTTGGAAGAAATCGCGATTGGCGCGGACAACGGCACCGTGCTGTTTCACCAAAGCTCGGGCGCTGAACACATCGACCCGCAGGGTTGGGACCACTCTGGCTCCATCCGCAAGCCCAAGACCCATTTAGAAGTCTGGCCTTGGGTCAAGTTTGAGCGCCAACTACCCGTGCCCATGATGCGTCTGGACGATTGGGCCACGCAGCACCAGATTGGCGCGGTCGATTTCATTTGGGCTGATGTACAAGGCGCGGAGAGTGACCTGTTGGTCGGCGCGCAGCAGGTCTTAAGCCGAACCCGTTTTTTTTATACCGAGTTCAGCGACGACGAATGGTACGAAGGGCAAATCAATTTCGCCACCTTGAGCGCCTGTCTGCCCGGCTTTTCCTTGTTGCACAAATTTGCCAATGACGCGCTGTTTGTCTCCCACCAGGAGATCGTGCGCACCATCCAAAGCAGCCTGCCCCACTGACTGAAAGCACCCTATGCAAGCTCCCGGCCATTTCCGCTACGACATGTTTTCGCAGGGCATCTTTGTCGATCCTATGGCGCCCACCAGCCGCTTGGCCGCGCTGGCGCAAAAGCTGCATCCACAGCAGTCGCAGTTTCCCTTGGTGCGCATGGGCTCCGCTGCCGATGGTGGGTATTTGGTGCCCGACGATTTACAAGGCATCAAAGCCTGCTTTTCGCCCGGTGTCGACACCTTCGCTACGTTTGAAACGGATTTACTCCAACGTGGCATCGGTTCGCATCTGGCCGATTACAGCGTGGACAAAGTGCCCGACGGGTTGCAGGCTTTATCGTTCATCAAAAAATTTGTTGGTGGTAATACGGCCGGCCACCATATCGCCCTGGACGACTGGGTCCATCAGTTTGAGCCGCAAGCACAAAACGACGAACTGGTACTGCAAATGGATGTGGAAGGCGCGGAGTACGAAACCCTGCTGGCCTGCCCTGCCAGCGTTTTGTCCAAGTTCCGCATCATGGTGATTGAGTTCCACGCGGTCGAAAGCTGGGGCCATGGGGATTTTCTCAACATCGTCGAAGCCACCTTCACCAAATTACTGCGCTCGCACTTTATTGTGCACAGCCACCCGAACAATGCCATGGGCCTGGTGGACATGCATGGTTTTGTCGCGCCGCGCATTTTTGAACTTACCTTGCTTAGCCGCAGCCGCTCGGTTCCCGGCGCTATCGCTGCCACACCCCACCCGCTGGACTTTCCCAATGTCAGCAATATGCCGCCCTTGGACTGGGCCCAATGCTGGGTGCCACGGGCGCGCAACTAAGGCACGGCTCCATGCTCTCACGCATCCGCTTTTTCGGCGTCGACAGCCCCACCGGCGTAGGTACGCACTGCTCGCAAACCGTGAAAGCCTTGCAGGCATTTCAGTTTGAATCTATCCAGGTGCAACTGATCAAGCACAACTACCTCGATGAAGTGCAAACAGCCGTATCCGATAGCCAAGATACCGACATCAACATCTTCTTTTTCCCGGAGGTCTATGCCTCCAAGCTCCAGGGAACCAAGATTTATTGGTGCGTATTTGACGCCAGCCGCCCCAACCCCGGCTACGAACAATGGTTGGACACTTTTGACTATGTCTTTGCCACCAGCCACTGGGGCCGCGACATCTTGCTCGAACGCGGACTCGACGGCAGCCGCATCGTCGTCATTCCCGAAGGCGTAGACGCCCAGTTTTACAACCCCTACGGCAGGCCGGCGACAGTTCACAGCGGCAAAACCAAGTTTCTAATGGTGGGTAAATACGAACAGAAAAAAGGCTACCGCGAGGCTTTTGAGGCGCTTCGCATCGCAGTCGCGCAAGGTGCGCAGCTGGAGCTGCTGACCAAGTCGGACTGGATTAACGGCACCACGGCGGTACTGCACCCGGAGTTCGTGCAACTGGTGCAACAGTACCAAAACCATTTCAATATCGTGGTGTACAACGGCAATTTCACGCGTGAACAAATGCGCACCTTGTACTACTCGGCAGATTATTTTTTACATCCCTCGCGCTGCGAGGGTTGGAGCCTGCCCCTGATAGAAGCGATTGCCTGCGGCACGCCCTGCATCAGCACGCGCTTTGGTGGCCATTCGGAATACCTGGGTTATTTGACCGAGGCTGACTTCATCCACACCACACTCGCGCCAGTAGACTGCCAGGCTTTCAAAGATGCGGTGGGCCATAGCGACGGCGATTATGGGCAATGGGCCTACCCGGATATAGCGGATTTGACCCAGCGCATCGCGGCGGCTGCGGCCCGGCCTGGGGCGGGCGGAGAGATCGGCGCTAGCTATGTGCGCCGCAACTTTGCTTGGGGCAGTGCAGCCGAAAAAATCTTGCAATTTTTGCTGGACCACGATGGCCATCGGTCCCCAGCTATCGCCTGAGCATCAGGCTGACACCGCACCCAGCCGACGACGCTGCCTGTAAGAACTACTACCCGCTTTTGACAGCATGGAGCAACCCTTGGAACCCCTCAAATCCCTGGCTTTGTACCCCCATGGCGTGTATGTGGACCAGGCCACCCCGTTGGAGCGCTTGCAGCAGTTGGCCCATGCCCTGCGTCCGGTTCAGACACGCTTCCCGTTACTACGTATCGGCAGCGCGCACGATGGCGGCTATTTGGTACCCGATGATTTAAATGGCATCTCCGCTTGCTTTTCACCGGGTGTGGAAGTGAACTCCAGCTTCGAGCTGGACTTGCTGCAAAAAGCCGGCATTGGCTCCCATTTGGCAGACTATTCGGTCGACGGGCCACCGGCAAATTTTCAGCCCATGTCGTTTATCAAAAAATTCCTGGGCCCCAATGACAATGCCATTCACACAACGCTGGAAACCTGGGTCACGGGCCAGGCCGAATACCCCTTGGGGCAGGATTTTTTATTGCAAATGGACATTGAAGGCGGCGAATACCTGACGCTCTTGGCCACGCCACAAGAATTGCTTCGGCGTTTTCGCATCATCGTGTTGGAAATCCATGACGTGGAATGCTGGGCGCACCCTTTGTTTTTCAAAACGGTCGAAGCGATGTTTGAAAAACTGCTGGTCGATTTCCACGTAGTGCACAACCACCCGAACAACCATGGCGCCCTGCTCCAGCTCAATGGCTTTGCGGCACCGCAGTTTTTTGAAATCACCTTGCTGCGCAAAGACCGCTCGCCCGCGCTGGACTTCTGCCACCAATTCCCCCACCCGCTGGACAATCCTTGCTACCCGCCACGCGAGGAATTGGTGCTACCCCAGCCCTGGTACGCGGCGCCGTTGAAGTCCTAAAAAAGGCGGCGGCTGCGCACGCCAAGCCCCCACAAAGCGCTCACGGCTATGAGCATACGGATGCAGGCCTTTCCCGGTGCGCAGCCCGCACCGCCTTAACGCCGCTAACGCTTGAGCTCGATCCCCGACAAAGCGGCAAAGTCATTGCTTGACGCCTGCTTCAAGGGGTCCAACATACCGATAGGCGCCACTTGCATCGCGGTCAGCGCCGCTGGCGCTGAGGTAGCCATGCTGCTCTGCGCGGCGCCGGTGCTCGCCACCTGGCTGTCAAAGCTGCGCATCTGGTCGACCAGATTACCCACCGCCAGGGTGGCCGAGCGCAAGGTGGCGCCGTAGGCATCCACCGGCACACTCAGGCTGGTAGTCGACACGCCGGAGGACCCACCGGGCGGCTCATAGGCGCCAATCGCCTGGGCCAAGGCGCTGGCGCGTTGCGCCAATCCTTCGGTCAGCGCCTGGGCCACATCCTGGAGCGATGCACGGCTGTCACGGTCGATGGTGGTGTCAGCCTGCGCGGCAAAAGTGCTTGCAGCCCCGGCGCTTGCGTCTGCCTGGGCAAGCAATGCCTGTCCCGATTCCAATGCAGCCACCGCCTGGGTTTGCAAAGCGGCAAGGGCAGCATCCTGCGCGACAAACCACACGTCACCAGCCAAGTGGGTGGCACCATCGGCGGTTTGGTAACTCGAGGTCAGTCCAATCGTATTGCCATGGTCTTGCGTACTCGTGACCGCTGCCGTCACCGCGATTTCGGTAATGCCTAAGGACGCCAAAGTCCGGACCTCGCCAGTTTCACTGATACCATCGGAATTGGCATCCACCCACACGCCCAATTCGTTGTACACCGCATCCGCACTGCTGATCACACCATCATGGTTGCTATCGAGCTCGGACAAGGCCTGGTAACCATCATTAGCCTTAGTGCCGTCGGCCAGCACCGTGGCATTACCGAACAACTCGGTGCCGTTATTGATCAAGCCATCCGTATTGATGTCGCGCACGAGCAAGCCATCACTAGGCGCGACCCAACCAGTTTGCACCGGTTGGCCGCTGGCCAGCAAATCAAACTGCACGCCATCGACCATAGCCAAGGTGGTAATGCCATCGCCATTGAGGTCCAACACGATAGGCGTATACACCAACTTGGCGTTCGCACTGAGCGCCTGGGTTTGCAGTGCGGTAAATCCGCAGCTACTGAGCGCAGCCACTTGCGCGGTAGACAAGGCCGCGATGTCGTTGGTCGTCATCGCCTGCATTTGCGCTGACGTCAAGGTATTCATCTCGATGGTTGTCAACGCGGCCGCTTGCGATGTGGTCAATGCCGCAATCTGTGCGGTCAGCAAAGCGGCAAAGCTGCTGGTACTCATAGCCGCCAAGTCCGCCGTTTCCAATGCAGCGATTTGCTTGGTCATCAAAGCGACAGCCTGTGCGCTAGCCAAGGCCGCCAGGTCGGACGTTGTCAGCGCCACGATTTGCGCAGTTAGCAGATTCATCACACTTGCGCTGCTCAGGGCTGCGAAATCGCCGCCCTCCAAAGCGGCAATTTGGGCTGTCCCCATGGCTGCTACTTGTTGGGTAATCAGTGCTGCCGTTTGGGCGCTAGAGAAGGCCATGATCTCAGCGGTAGTCAGGGCAGCAATTTGCAAGGTCTTCAGGGCGGCGACAGCAGCGGTATTGATCGCTGCAAAGTCAGCGGTTTCCAAGGCCACCAGCTGCGCCGTGGTCAACGTAAAGACCTGCAAAGTCGTCAGGGCCTGCGCCTGGTCGGTACGCAAAGCAATGAGGTCGGCCGTGGTCAAGCTGCCCACCTGCGCGGCCGACAAAGCAGCGATGGCACTGGTGCTCAGCGCTGCGAAGTCAGCGGTTTCCATAGCAACCAATTGGGTGGCTGTCAGCGCAGCCGCTTGCTGCGTCACCAAGGCCTGGGACTGGTCGGTGCGCAGAGCGATGATGTCCGCACTGGTCAAGGCCACCACTTGCAAGGTCCGCAAGGCGGCAATCGCACTGGTATTCAAAGCGGCGATGTCCTGCGTCTCCATGCCCACCAACTGCGCCGTGGTCAGGGCATAGGCCTGCGCACTGGTCAAGGCAGCCACCTGCGTCGTCGTCAAGGCCACCACCTGGCTGGTCAGCAAAGCGGCAATGCTGTTGGTGGACAGGGCGACGGCATCTTGCGGCGTCTCTAGCGCGGCAATCTGGGCTGTAGTCAAAGCCAGGATCTGCTGCGTGGCAAGGCTTTGTGCCTGCGCTGTCGTCATGGCCACTATTTGCGCCGTCGTCAAGGCCGCCATGCTGCGCGTGCTGATGGCCGAGATGTCCGCTGTCTCCAGCGCCGCAATCTGCGACGCACCCAAGGCCACCGCCTGCTGCGTCGTCAAGGCAAAAGCCTGGTCAGTGCGCAAAGCCACCACCTCGTC
>CANFVA010000055.1 GCA_947450255.1 Comamonadaceae bacterium | reverse complement strand
GTGGAACACTTCGGCCCCGTAGCGCAAAGCGTCTTTGAAGGTCGATGCACCTACCGGAATAATCATCAGCTCCTGCAAGTCCAGGTTGTTATTGGCATGCGCGCCACCGTTGACCACATTCATCATGGGAACCGGCATTTGCACTGCCGCCATGCCGCCAAAGTAGCGGTACAACGGCAAACCGGCTTCTTCAGCTGCCGCACGGGCCACGGCCATGGAAACGGCCAGCATCGCGTTGGCGCCCAAGCGGCTTTTGTTTTCAGTGCCGTCCAGGTCGATCAGTGTCTTGTCCAGAAATGCTTGCTCGGAGGCATCCAGGCCGAGAATCGCTTCGGAGATTTCGTTGTTGATATGGTCCACGGCTTTGAGCACGCCCTTGCCCAGGTAGCGCAGTTTGTCGCCGTCGCGCAGCTCAATCGCTTCACGCGAACCCGTGGACGCACCCGAGGGCACGGCTGCACGACCCATGGTGCCGCTTTCCAACAACACATCGCATTCGACGGTCGGGTTGCCACGGCTGTCCAAAATTTCCCGACCCACAATATCCACAATCGCGCTCATCTTCTTCCTTGCAAAAAATAGTCACACCGGGGCGGCTACGCCCTCGAGCAAAACCATGTTGAAAAACTGGGTGGCACCGGCGCGCTGGGCGCGGGCGCGGGCATACATCTCGCCGTGGTACCAATCTCTGGCCGCTGAAAAACTCGGAAAGCGCAACATGGCCATGCGGCCGGGTTGCCAGTTGCCTTCCATCACTTCCAATGTGCCGCCACGCGCCAAATATTCGCCGCCTGCCTGTGCTACCGATGCGGGGGCCGAGGCCATGTACTGTTTGTACTGCGCCATGTCGGTGATCTGCATATCCACAATGATGTATCCGTAGGCCATGGCGTGTTTAGTTGAAATGGCTTTCAAGAAAGCCGGCGCGCTTGGTCACCGCGTCCAGGGCCAATAGGGTTTCTAGCAAGGCCTTCATATGGTGCAGTGGAACCGCATTGGGGCCGTCGCTCAGGGCTTGGGCTGGGTTGGGATGCGTCTCCATGAATAAGCCCGCCACGCCGACCGCGACGGCTGCGCGCGCCAGCACCGGCACCATTTCGCGCTGCCCGCCGCTGCTGGTACCTTGCCCGCCCGGCAATTGCACCGAATGGGTGGCATCAAACACCACTGGCGCGCTGGTATTGCGCATGATGGCCAGGCTGCGCATATCGCTGACCAGGTTGTTGTAGCCAAAGCTGGCACCGCGTTCGCAGGCCATGAAGTTGTCTTCTTCCAACCCGGCTTCACGCGCCGCAGCGCGCGCTTTGTCGATGACGTTTTTCATGTCACCTGGCGCCAAAAACTGGCCTTTTTTGATGTTCACCGGTTTGCCTGATTGGGCTACCGCGCGGATGAAATCGGTTTGGCGGCACAAAAAGGCCGGCGTTTGGAGCACATCGACCACGCTGCTGACTTGCGCGATTTGGTCTTCGCTATGGATGTCGGTAAGCACCGGCACCTGCAATTCGCGTTTGACTTTGGCCAAAATCTCCAGCCCTTTGTCTATGCCAGGCCCGCGAAAGGTACTGCCACTGGAGCGGTTGGCTTTGTCAAAACTGCTTTTGAAAATAAAGGGAATGCCCAAGTTAGCGCATATTTCTTTGAGCGTGCCCGCGGTGTCCATTTGCAATTGCTCGGACTCAATCACGCAAGGCCCGGCAATCAGGAACAAAGGCCGGTCAAGCCCGACCTCGAAACCGCACAGCTTCACGCAGCCACCTTGAGGTTTTTGCCATCGCGCTGGTGGTCCAGCGCGGCTTTGATAAACGCATTGAACAAAGGATGGCCGTTCCATGGGGTGGACTTGAACTCCGGGTGGAACTGCACGCCGACAAACCAGGGGTGCACACTTTGCGGCAGCTCTACCATTTCGGTCAGTTGCTCGCGCTGCGTGAGCGCAGAGATCACCAGGCCTGCGGCGCGCAAGCGGTCCAGGAAATGCACATTGGCCTCGTAGCGGTGGCGGTGGCGCTCGGTCACCACGTCGCCGTAAATACGGTGCGCTATCGTGTTCTTGGCCACGTCCGAGCTTTGCGCGCCCAGCCGCATGGTGCCGCCCAGGTCGGAGTTGTGGTCACGGGTTTGGATGGTTCCGTCTTTGTCTTTCCACTCGGTAATCAGTGCAATCACCGGGTTGGGGCTGTCCGGGTCGAACTCGGTGCTGTTGGCGTCGTCCAGGCCAGCCACATGGCGCGCAAATTCGATGGTCGCCACTTGCATGCCAAGGCAAATACCCAAGTAAGGTACTTTGTTTTCGCGGGCGAAGCGCGCTGCGCTGATCTTGCCCTCGATGCCGCGCTTGCCAAAGCCCCCGGGCACCAGCACCGCGTCAAATTTAGCCAATTGGGGCAGGGTGTCGGCGTTAATCGTTTCCGAGTCGATGTAATGGATTTTTACCTTGACATGGTTCTTCATGCCGGCGTGGCGCAAGGCTTCGTTGAGCGATTTGTAGCTGTCGGACAAGTCCACGTACTTACCGACCATGGCGATGGCGACTTCGCCTTCGGGGTGTTCGGTCTCATACACCAAATCGTCCCAGCGCTGAAGTTTGGCCGGTGGCGTGTTGAGGCGCAGCTTGTCGCAAATCAGGCCATCGAGGCCTTGCTCGTGCAGCATACGCGGAACTTTGTAAATCGTGTCCACATCCCACATGGAAATCACGCCCCACACCGGCACGTTGGAGAACAGCGAAATTTTCTGGCGCTCTTCGTCGGGGATGGGCCGGTCGGCGCGGCAGATCAAAGCATCGGCCTGGATACCGATTTCGCGCAATTGCTTGGCGGTGTGTTGGGTGGGTTTGGTCTTGAGTTCGCCGGCAGCGGCAATCCAGGGTACATAGCTCAGGTGGACAAAAGCGCTGTGGTTGGGACCCAAGTGCAGGCTCATTTGGCGCACGGCTTCCAAAAAGGGCAGGGACTCGATGTCACCCACCGTGCCGCCGATTTCGACAATCGCCACATCCACCGCATCGGGCTCACCCAAACGGGCGCCGCGTTTGACGAACTCTTGGATTTCATTGGTCACGTGCGGAATTACCTGTACCGTCTTGCCCAGGTAGTCGCCGCGGCGTTCTTTGTCTAGAACGCTTTTATAAATTTGCCCAGTGGTGAAATTATTGGACTTGCGCATACGCGTTTCTACAAAACGCTCGTAGTGGCCCAAGTCCAGATCGGTTTCGGCGCCGTCATCGGTTACAAAAACCTCGCCATGTTGCAGTGGCGACATAGTGCCCGGATCTACATTGAGGTAGGGGTCCAGCTTGATAAGGGTGACTGTCAGGCCCCGCGACTCCAGGAGCGCGGCGAGGGAGGCCGATGCAATTCCCTTGCCCAGGGAAGACACCACACCGCCGGTGACGAAGACAAATTTGGTCATGTCAGAGAGCGAACCCAGGGGTTCGGGTAGCTGGTAAGGCGCGATTATAGGTGTCTGCTACATTGCGCTTTGTATCTGCCCCTGGGTTTCTGGCGGCGCATAACAGGGCGAAAGTGCATGGATTTAAAAGGTAAACATATTGTTTTGGGTCTGACTGGTGGCATTGCCTGCTACAAGGCGGCGTATTTGTGCCGCCTGCTGGTCAAAGAGGGGGCAGAGGTACAAGTGGTCATGACCGAGGCCGCCGCGCAGTTCATCACGCCGGTCACAATGCAGGCCCTAAGCAAGCGCACCGTCTATGTATCCCAGTGGGACGCGCGCGAGCCCAACAATATGGCGCATATCAACCTCAGCCGCGAGGCCGACGCTATTTTGGTGGCCCCAGCCAGCGCTGATTTCATGGCCAAGCTCTTGCATGGCCGTGCGGATGATTTGCTCAGCCTGATGTGCCTGGCGCGCCCCTTGGAGCGCGTGCCCTTGCTGCTGGCTCCGGCCATGAACCGCGAGATGTGGGCGCACCCGGCCACGCAGCGCAATATGGCGCAATTGCGCGCCGATGGCGCACATGTGCTGGGCGTGGGCGAGGGCGACCAGGCCTGCGGCGAAACCGGGGACGGGCGCATGCTCGAGCCTGAGGAGTTGCTCGAAGACCTGATTGCGCACTTTCAGCCCCGCGTCTTGGCGGGGCGGCGCGTGTTAATTTCCGCCGGACCCACCTACGAAGCCATCGACCCGGTGCGCGGTATCACCAATTTGTCCAGCGGGAAAATGGGTTTTGCCCTGGCCCGCGCGGCGCGTGACGCGGGTGCCCACGTCACCTTGGTAGCTGGGCCAGTGCATTTGGACGGCCCGCGCCGTGTGCAGCGCATCAACGTACGCTCTGCGCTGGAGATGGACGCGGCGTGTCGGTCGCAGGCCCAGCAGGCCGAGGTGTTCATCGCCACCGCCGCCGTGGCCGACTGGCGCCCGGCCAGTACGCAGGCGCAAAAAATCAAAAAGCAAGGTGATGGCGTCGTTCCCAGCCTGGCGTTCTTGGAAAACCCGGATATCCTGGCCGCCATCGCCGCGTCGGAACGAGCCCAAAGCGGTGCCCTGTTTTGCGTGGGCTTTGCCGCTGAAAGCCAGGATTTGGCCACCCATGCCAAAGCCAAGCGACTACGCAAAGGTCTGCCTTTGTTGGTAGGCAACATCGGCCCAGCCACCTTTGGGCAGGACGACAATGCCCTGCTCTTGGTCGATGAACAGGGCTGTTTGGAGATGCCGCGCAATTCCAAGCAGGCCCTGGCGCGACTGCTGGTGGCGGAGATTGCCCAGCGCCTGCCTGCCGCAAAATAGCCTTGATTCCCGGTTTTTTTCTTTTTCCAATTTGCGCTTCTCTATGCACATCGACGTCAAAATTCTCGATCCGAGGCTGGCCGACCAGTTGCCCGCTTATGCTACCCCGGGCAGCGCCGGACTGGATTTGCGCGCCTGCCTGGATACACCCTTAACGCTGCAACCCAATGCCTGGCAACTGGTGCCCACGGGCATGGCGATCTACCTCAAAGACCCAGCTTACGCGGCCCTGATCCTCCCGCGTTCGGGGCTGGGCCATAAGCACGGTATTGTGTTGGGAAATCTGGTTGGCTTGATTGATAGCGACTACCAAGGTCAGCTCATGGTGAGCGCTTGGAATCGCAGCAGCGTGCCTTTTGTGATGGAGCCGATGGAGCGCATTGCCCAACTGGTTATCGTGCCGGTCGTACAGGCGCAATTTCGTATTGTGGACGCCTTCCCGGCTTCAGAGCGTGGCGAAGGCGGCTACGGCTCGACCGGTAAAAAATAGCCGCACCCAGGCAGCGTTTGCTATCCGCCTGGGGTATGGGGTGGTTTGCAGGTGCCGCGCTTGCCACCGCGCAATCAGTGCAAAGTGCGCTGCCCGGGCTCTGCTTCAGGCAGTGCTTCAATGCGAAAAAAACCGGTTCCCGTGGAGCCGCGCTCCCTTTCTGCGTCACTGGCTTGGCGCACCGACTCGACCCGCATGCGCAGGCGTATCGCTATGCCCGCCAGCGGGTGGTTGGCATCGAGCACCACGTGTTCGGGGTAAATATCTGTCACGGTGTAGAGCGCTTCGCGCGGCGCATCCGGGTGGCAACCGGTGGGCAGGGCAGCGCCTTCGATCGTCAGTCCAACTTCGAGCTCGGCCGGGAAAAGATACCGCGGTTCGAGGAACAGCAGTTGCTCATTGAAGTCGCCAAAGGCTTGTTCCGGCTCGATTTGCAACTGCACCGTAGCACCTACTGTGTGCCCTTGCAAGGCGTCTTCGATGGCGGGTAACAGGTCTTTGCCGCCGACCAAAAACTCGACCGGCTCGTCTAAAACGTCCAATTCCTCGCCCAGGGTGTCGCTCAAAACCCAGGTCAGGCCGACGACGCAATGTGATGTGATTTCCATCGGACAATTGTCGCAGTTTTCATTTACCCGCCGCTCACCAAGGACCCTCTATGCAAGTTGATCAGCCTCTGCCGCTATTAGGCGGCTTGTCGCCCGCGCTGTTTATGAAACGCCACTGGCATAAAAAGCCGTTGCTGATCCGCCAGGCGATACCGGGCCTGCAGCCCCTACTCGAGCGCGGCCAATTGGTGGACTTGGCCGCGCGCGAAGAGGTGCAATCGCGCCTGGTCCTGCAACAAGCCCACTCCGCGAAACAGCCCTGGCGCCTGCGCCATGGACCGTTCACCCGGCGCAGCTTGCCGCCTTGGAAACAGCCGGGCTGGACGCTGCTGGTGCAAAGTGTGGACTTGCATGATGCGCGCATCCACGCCCTGCGCGAGCAGTTCCGCTTTGTGCCGGACGCGCGTCTAGACGACATCATGATCAGCTATGCCAGCGACGGCGGTGGCGTCGGCCCGCATTTCGATAGCTATGACGTATTTTTATTGCAGGCGCAAGGGCGGCGACGCTGGCGTATCGGCCGCCAGAAAGATTTGACGTTACAAGAGGGCATGCCTCTCAAAATATTGGCCGACTTCCAACCTGACCAAGAATTTGTGCTGGAAGCGGGCGATATGTTGTACCTGCCTCCACGCTATGCGCATGACGGCGTGGCGCTGGGCGAGTGCATGACCTATTCCATTGGCTTTCGCGCGCCCGACCAGGTGGAATTGGCGCAGGCTTTATTGCAGGGCCTGGCTGAGCAAACCGCCGATGCCATGGCCCCGCAGCGCTACCGCGATCCCGGTCAGCGGGCTGCGACCTGCCCGGCACAGATTCCCGCCGAACTGCATGCATTTGCCCAAGCGGCGCTTGCCAAGGCCTTGCGCGATCCGCAAGGGCTGGCACGCACTTTAGGCGAATTCTTAAGTGAGCCCTCGCCTTCGGTCTGGTTCGCGCCCGAAGGGGGAGGCGCCGATTTGCAGCGCGGCGTGCGATTGGACCAGCGCACTCGCATGCTGTACGACGCACGGCATATTTTTATCAATGGCGAGAGCTTTCAGGCCTCGGGGCGAGATGCCCAACTGGTACGGCAATTGGCCGACCACCAGGTATTAGACGCCGGCCAGTGTGCCCGGCTCAGCCCTGGAGCGGCGCAGCTGCTGGGACAGTGGTTGGACAGTGGCTGGCTCCAACCACTGACCGAACCCGGGGCGGCACACCGGGTTAAAAAGGCTTAGATGGGCACTTTTGTGGTGCGCGGGAAAAGCCATAAAGGGTTTACCCGAATCTGATCTTGTATACTTATGGGCTCTGGCGAAAAGAGATCGAATGCTTTTTGTCGGGGTTCGGGCGGTCCGCCGCCTGAGCAATTTCCGGAAATTGTTTCGTTAACTCAATTACTTTCACATCATGAACAAATCACTCGTTTTGGCCGCCGTTATCGCTGCTGCTGCTTTGGCCGCTTGCGGTAAAAAAGAAGAAGCTGCTCCTGCTGCTGCTCCCGCAGCTGCCGCGCCTGCTGCTGATGCATCCGCTGCTGCACCCGCTGCACCCGCTTCGGAAGCCTCCAAGTAATTTTTGCTTGGACGAAAAAAACCACCGCAAGGTGGTTTTTTTTCGTCCGCAGATTGGGGTTGGTGCAACTGTGCATTGCACAGGGGCTTACTTCAGATCATTGGCTAGCAGTTTCAAAATGGCGCGGCCTGCTTCGGTGTTGTCTAAAGCCCCTTTGTTGTCCATCACTTTAACGCTGCTTTGGGTGCCAGCTGATTTGATTTCAATTTGGTATTTGATGGCCGACGCCTCTTTGCTTTCGCCGCCCCATTTGAAGTTCATAATTTTTTTCAAGATGCTGTTGTCGGCTTCCGGCGCTTTGTAGGCGTAACGCACGAAATACAGGCCCTTGCTACGGTCCCGGTCCTCGACCGTAAATCCCGAGCGATCCAAAGTCAGGCCGACGCGTCGCCAAGCCCGGTCGAATGTTTCGTTCAGTTGGATATAGGCATCGACAGCGTCGCCATTGACCATAACTGCTGCGGGCTTTACGACCACGGACTCGGTGTTCGTGTTGGCTTGTACCGTGCTCGCCCCTAATTTGCGCATGAGTAGGCCGAGCAATTCGGCCTCGGTTTCGGAGTCCGTGGGGCCGAGCTGCCAGGAGGTGGTATTCGAGCGCTCGGAGGTATAAACCTCTATCAAACTGCGGTAGCTGATGAAAATTTCGGTCTCACCCATGGCATTGCGCTCCAAGCGAGCGCGGAATTTACGGCGCTCTGGGCTGGAATACAAGTTGTCAAATACCTTGGACAAGGCGCTGCGCACGAAGTCCTGCGGGATGCGTGCTTTGTTTTCCACCCACTGCGTTTCCAAAATACCCACATCGGGTAATTCAGATTCAAGCGGGAAGCCGTTTTCCTGCCAAAAATCTTTCAAGGGTCCCCACAAGGCTTCAGGGGCGCGTTTAATGACCAGCCAGCGCTGGTTACCATCGCGTTCCATGCGGATATCGCCCAGCGCCAGGGGTGCAATGTCCACCGTGCCCTTGGCAGCATCGGCCGATGTAGAGCCCGCCGCGGAGACGGCGCCATTGACCACAGCGTAGCGGGTTTCTTTGCTCAGCTGGGTCAGATCTGGGGGCACTTCCAGTTTTGTGGGCTTGCTGGCGGATTTGTAGTCCACCTTGCTGCCATCCAAAACGGAACAGCCTGAAAGGCTGAGGGCGGCTGCACAAAGAGCGAGAGAAATAGTGGATTTCACGAAAAACCTTTGGTAGCGAAGATCAGATAAGGCCGGCGTTTTGGATTAAGCCTGCCAAGGTCGGACGCAAGGGCGCGCTGAGCTCAGTCAAAGGCAGGCGGATCGCCGGGCCGCATAAGCCCATATGCGCTGCCGCCCACTTCACGGGGATCGGGTTGGCCTCGACAAACAGGCCTTTGTGCAGGGGCAACAAGCGGTTTTGAATCTCCATGGCCGCCCGCGGATTACCGGACAAGGCTGCCATACACAATTCGTGCATCAGGCGCGGCGCGATATTGGCCGTTACGCTGACGTTGCCGTGGCCACCGCAGAGCATGAGTGCCACCGCCGTGGGGTCATCGCCGGAGTAAATCGCAAAACCTTCGGGCGCTTCTTTGATCAGCCATTGCGCGCGTTCGATGTTGCCGGTAGCTTCTTTGATCCCGACAATACCGGGCACCTGGGCCAGCCGCAACACGGTGTCGTGTGCCATATCGGCGACGGTACGCCCGGGTACGTTGTACAGCACCATGGGCAAATCGACTGCCCGGGCGATGGCGCTGAAATGCTGAAACAAACCCTCTTGGGTGGGCCGGTTGTAATAGGGCACGACTTGCAACTGGCAGTTAGCGCCCACCGATTTGGCAAATTGCGCTAATTCGATGGCTTCTTTAGTCGAATTGGCGCCGCAGCCGGCCATGATGGGTACGCGCCCTGCCGCTTGCTGTACCGATACGCGAATGATCTCGCAATGTTCTTCGACGGTGACCGTGGGCGACTCGCCCGTGGTGCCAACCACACAAATGCAATCGGTACCTTCTCGGATGTGCCAGTCGATCAGGCGTCGCAGCGCTGCATAGTCCACAGCGCCATCGTCGAGCATCGGAGTAATCAAGGCAACAATGCTGCCGCGGATCGGAGAAAAATTCGATGGCATGGGAAGCTTCTATAAAAGTGCCGCGACAGCGGAATGAGCGTTGCGATTCATTTTAGCGGTGCGAGCGGTGCAACAAATTCCTCCGGCCCACGGTGCTTGGCCACAACGCGCTGCACTATACGTGGTGGGTCTGTTTCTAACCCGCACTCGTAAGCAATGACTTGCATGGATGCGCAGCGCGTCAATAACTCACCCGCTTGCAGTAAAAAATCCGGGTTGCGCGGCCTGCCAATGCGTTCCTGACCACAAGCAAAGGTTTCGTAAAGTAGGAGGCCGCCCGGCGCTAAGCTGGCTAGCAGGTCTGGCCACAAGGGGCGCCACAAGTAATTAAAAACCATTACCGCGTCAAACAGCCTATGGCCTTGGCTGTCTTGCAGTGGCCAGTCTTGTTTTTCCAGGTCCGCAGCGATCAATTCGCTTTGGGGCACTAATGATTGCGCTGCACTGATGTCCCTATCTATGCCTGTTACCCGATGGCCAAGGGCTTGCAGGTAGTGCACATGCCGCCCGCTGCCGCACGCCACATCGAGCACGCGCGATTGCGGTGCCAGGAGGTACGACCAGCGTACTAGCCAAGGTGAGGGCGCTCCCGGTGGTCCGCCATGGTGCGGATTCATCGGGGCTTAACCTCGTCCTTGAGCGCGTTGCGTGCCATGCGCTCGACAACGCCCGGCGCGATCAATTTGATAAAGCGTCCCAGCTTGCCAGCGCTGGTCATGACCACCTCGCGCTCGCGTGCCTGCATGCCCGCAATGATCAAGCGCACACAATGGGCCACGGTCATGGCCTTGTCTTCGCGTAAGCCGCTGCTGCCAGCCCGTTCACCTTTGGCATTGAGACCGTGGTAGCGGATCTGCGTCAGCACCACGCCGGGAAAGGCTGTCGTGACACTCACGCCCGCGCTGATCAGTTCGGCACGCAAGGCTTCAAAAAACCCGGTCATGGCAAATTTGGTGGCGCTATAAGCGGTGCGGCCAGGCACGCCGATCAGGCCGGCCAGCGACGATACGGCCACGATGCGGCCTTTGCGCGCTTTCAGATGGGGCAGGGCGGCGTGGGTGCACCACACGCTCCCCCACAAATTCACTTGCATTAGGTTTTGGTACCAATGCAAATCCTCGGCTTGCACGTCAGCAAACAATGCCTGCGCGGAAACCCCGGCGTTGTTGACCAAGGTGTCAATATGCCCAAAATGTTCCACCGCTTGCGCAATCAGCGTCCGGCATTGCGGCTCCTGCGCCACGTCGGTCGGTACCACCAGGCAGTGCGCGCCCAGGCCGCTGCATTGTTTCGCCGTGCTCTCTAGGCCGCCTTGCGAGCGGGCAGCCAAAACCAGGCCGACCCCGGCTCCGTGGCGCTGCGCTAGCTGGCGCGCCATTTCGGCGCCAATGCCATCGGAGGCGCCGGTGATGATGACGATTTGCATGTCTTTTGGGGATTCTGGTTGCATAGGGGCAAGACTATCACGCCCGGCCTGAGCCGCCTAGAAACACGCCCACAAGGTGTCGGTGAGCATGATCACCAACTGCGGATTGCTGTACAGATAAAACACGGCGCTCAGCGCGCTGGCCAAGGCCAGGCTGATCAACAGTCCTCGGGCGCGTCTTGAGAACGCTGGTCTGGGTGTGCCGCTTTGCGCGTCCATGGCTAATGGGCAGCGCCCAGCGCCGGGCTGCGCGCAATGGCTGCCTCTTTGACTGGCAGGTTCACCACGCCGGCAAAAACCCCCAGTGCGATAGCGAGGTACCAGGCCACGTCGTAGCTGCCGGTGCTGTCGTACAAATAGCCACCCAGCCATACGCCCAGGAAAGAGCCGATTTGGTGGCTTAGGAACACAAAACCGCTGAGCATGGACAAGTGCGCCACGCCAAAAATTTGCGCGATCGTGGCATTGGTGGCTGGCACGGTGGACAGCCACAACACGCCCATCACCGCGCTAAAGAGATACACGCTCATGGGCGAGAGCGGCAGGCTGATAAAAATCGTAATCACTACGGCGCGGGCGAAATAAATAAACGAGAGGATGTAGCGCTTGGGCATACGCTGGCCCAAAGCGCCCGAGATATAGGTGCCAAAAATATTGAACAAACCCACCAGCGCCAGCGCGTAGCTGGCCACCTGCGGGGTCAAACCGTGGTCTTTGAGGTAGCTGGGCATGTGCACGCCGATAAACACCACCTGAAAGCCACAAACAAAATACCCGGCCATCAATAGCTGGAAGCTGGGGTAGCGAAACGCCTCCAGCAGCGCCTGCAAAATACTTTGTTCCCGTCCCTGGCTCGCCTGGCCGCCAAAGTCCGGTTCGAATAAACCGCGTGCCAGCGGCAGGATCAGCAGCGCCATGCCGGCCAAAGCCAGCAGCGCGCCCTGCCAACCCAAAACCTCGATCAGGCCACCCTCGATCGGGACCATCAAAAATTGCCCGAAGGAACCCGCGGCGGCCGCCACGCCCATGGCCCATGAGCGGCGCTCGGCCGGTATGTTGCGCCCGATCACGCCGTACACCACCGCATAGGTCGTGCCCGCTTGGGCAATGCCCAGCATCAGGCCGGTGCTGAGCATCAGCTGCAGGGGCGTGTCCGCATGGGCCATTGCGACGAGCCCCAGCGCGTACATCAGGCCGCCGGCAATTAACACCTTGAACGCACCGATGCGATCGGCCAACATGCCCACAAACACACCTGCTACGCCCCACGATAGGTTTTGAATCGCCATGGCCAGCCCGTAAATTTGGCGCGTCCAGTCATGCGCTTGGGTCAGCGGCTGCAGCCACAGACCAAATCCATGGCGTATGCCCATTGACAGGGTCACAATGGCTGCGCCACAGGAGAGGACTTGGAAGGCGGAAAGCGGCGGCGGCTGGGTGACAGGGTTTTGCATAGGGTTGAATATAGCCAGTGTTGGCCGCTGTCACGGTTTCTACAAGGGTCCAAGCAGTTTGGAGGCAACGCTTGCAGCCGCCTTGCGGCGCCTGGCTTTGCCAGCTTGTACGCACTTGGCGGTGTGGGTAAAGGCGCTCCGGGCGGTTACCGGCTAGCCGCCAAAGGTTTGGTCCTCGACCTGCAGGAAGCCGCGCTTGGGTGGTATTCACTGGATTTATATACAGTTAAATTGAGGCTTTCGCACTACAATCGCCTCCCATGTCCGCCAAAGCCCCCCCCACCGCCGCCTCGGCCAAGTCCGCCGCCAATGCCTATTCCGAAGGCTCTATCCGTGTTCTTAAAGGGCTGGAGCCGGTCAAACAGCGTCCGGGCATGTACACCCGCACCGACAACCCGCTGCATGTCATCCAGGAAGTGCTGGATAACGCCGCCGACGAGGCCTTGGCCGGGCACGGCAAGAAAATCAAAGTCATTTTGCACACCGACGGCTCGGTCACGATTGACGACGACGGGCGCGGCATTCCCTTTGGCATGCACCCTGAGGAAAAAGCGCCGGTCATCGAACTGGTGTTTACCCGCCTGCACGCGGGCGGCAAGTTTGATAAGGGCCAAGGCGGGGCCTATAGCTTTTCGGGCGGTTTGCACGGCGTGGGGGTGAGCGTGACCAATGCCCTGGCCAAGCGGCTGGAGGTCACCTCTTTTCGCGAAGGCGCAGCAGCCCACTTGGTGTTCCAAGGCGGCGACGTCACGCAAAAACTCGCGATCCGGCCGCTTGCTGAGGGCGACCGCAAGTCGGGCACTTCGGTACGCGTGTGG
Source organism: Comamonadaceae bacterium (assembly GCA_947450255.1). Lineage (GTDB taxonomy): Bacteria > Pseudomonadota > Gammaproteobacteria > Burkholderiales > Burkholderiaceae_C > Allorhodoferax. The sequence continues at coordinate 3,611 of CANFVA010000055.1, read as the reverse complement.
CCCGATAGCAAATATTTCGAATCTTCGGCCTTGCCCATGGGTGACCTGGCGCATTTGCTGCGCAGCAAAGCCGTGCTCATGCCCGGTGTGACCGTAAGCTTGCTGCATGAAAAAACCAAAGAAACCCAGACCTGGCTGTACAAAGGTGGCTTGCGCGATTACCTGACGCAGTCGCTCCACGGTGACCCGGTGATTCCCTTATTCGAGGGCGAAGGCTATGCCGATGGCAATAACGACAGCTTTGCCGACGGCGAGGGCGCCGCCTGGTGCGTAGCCTTCACCGAAGACGGCCAACCGGTGCGCGAGAGCTATGTCAATCTGATTCCCACCAGCGCCGGCGGCACCCACGAAAGCGGCTTGCGCGACGGATTGTTTAACGCAGTCAAAAGCTTTATCGAGTTGCACGCGTTGCTGCCCAAAGGCGTCAAACTCATGCCCGAGGACGTGTTTGCGCGGGCCAGTTATGTGCTTTCGGCCAAGGTGCTGGATCCGCAGTTCCAAGGCCAGATCAAAGAACGCCTGAACTCGCGCGACGCGGTGCGCTTGGTATCTGGCTATGTGCGCCCGGCGCTGGAACTTTGGCTGAACCAGCATGTGGATTACGGCAAAAAGCTGGCTGAGCTGGCGATCAAAGCCGCGCAAACCCGCCAGCGTGCCGGGCAAAAAGTGGAAAAGCGCAAAAGCTCCGGCGTGGCCGTCTTGCCCGGCAAACTGACCGATTGCGAAAGCCGCGACCTGGCCTACAACGAGGTGTTTTTGGTCGAGGGCGACTCGGCCGGTGGCAGCGCCAAGATGGGGCGCGACAAAGAAAACCAGGCCATCTTGCCGCTGCGCGGCAAAGTGCTCAATACCTGGGAAGTGGACCGCGACCGGCTGTTTGCCAACACCGAAATCCACGATATTTCGGTGGCCATCGGCGTGGACCCGCACGGGCCGGATGACACGCCTGATTTCAGCGGTTTGCGCTACGGCAAGGTGTGCATCTTGAGTGATGCGGATGTGGATGGCTCGCATATTCAAGTGCTATTGCTCACCTTGTTTTTCCGGCATTTCCCCAAGCTGATCGAAGCGGGCCATGTGTATGTGGCGCGCCCCCCGCTGTTTCGGGTGGATGCACCGGCGCGCGGTAAGAAGCCGGCCTCCAAAGGCTATGCGTTGGACGAGGGCGAGTTGGGTGCCATCCTCGACAAGCTGCGCAAAGAGGGCGTGCGCGAAGGTGCCTGGAGCATCAGCCGCTTCAAGGGGCTGGGCGAGATGAACGCCGAGCAGCTCTGGGATACCACGCTCAACCCGGACACGCGGCGTTTGTTGCCGGTGGCTTTAGGGGCGGTTGATTTTGCGGCGACGCAGGCTTTAATTACCAAACTCATGGGCAAGGGCGAGGCGGCGGCGCGGCGCGAGCTGATGGAGTTGCACGGGGATTCGGTGGAGATTGATATTTGAGTTTTGATCGAGTCGTATTTTCTCTCTCGGACGGAGACAGGGACACGGGGTCTGCATTTCTCAGCGCATTGACGACTCAGGTATTGTTTTCTTTCTCTCGCGGGCGCTCAAAGGGATTGGGGGGCTTCCCCCTGGTGGGGTACCACAAATCGTCAGCCTCCCAATCCCTTTGCGCGCCGGTCACTGATTTCGGCGATAAACAGCCGAGCTTTTTTCTAAACTTATTACTTCGACTGGCTGCGACGATCAAAAAATGACAACGCTAAGCACATTGCAAAAATTTCTATGACCGATCAAACCACGCTCGATTTGCTGCCCGCACCCGAAGGCGACGACCAGCTCAACTTGGCCACCTATGCGCAGCGCGCTTATTTGGAGTATGCGCTGTCGGTAGTCAAAGGCCGCGCCTTGCCGGATGTGTGCGACGGGCAAAAGCCGGTGCAACGGCGGATTTTGTATTCCATGTCGCGCATGGGGCTGGGCTTTGGCGGCACCAATAACAACACGGGTGCCAAGCCGGTTAAAAGTGCGCGGGTGGTGGGTGATGTGCTGGGTCGCTTTCATCCGCATGGCGACCAGGCCGCGTATGACGCGCTGGTGCGTATGGCGCAGGATTTTTCGCAGCGTTATCCGCTGATCGACGGGCAGGGCAACTTTGGATCGCGCGATGGCGATGGCGCGGCGGCTATGCGCTACACCGAAGCGCGCTTGGCCAAGATCACCAGTTTGTTGCTCGACGAGATCGACCAAGGCACGGTAGACTTTGTGCCCAATTACGACGGCTCCACCGAAGAGCCCAGCCAGTTGCCTGCGCGTCTGCCGTTTGCGCTGCTCAATGGCGCTAGCGGTATCGCCGTTGGTCTGGCGACCGAAATCCCCAGCCACAATCTGCGCGAGGTGGCGGACGCCTGCGTCGCACTGATTAAAACCCCCAAGACCAGCGACGAAGAATTGCTGGCCCTGGTGCCCGGCCCGGACTATCCCGGCGGCGGGCAAATCATCAGCAGCAGCGCTGATATTGCCGACGCCTACCGCACGGGGCGCGGCTCGCTCAAAGTGCGGGCGCGCTGGAAGATTGAGGATATGGCGCGCGGCCAGTGGCAATTGGTGGTGACCGAATTGCCGCCGGGCGTGAGCAGCCAGCGCGTGCTCGAAGAGATTGAAGAACTCACCAACCCCAAGGTCAAGGCGGGCAAAAAAGCTTTGTCGCAAGACCAGTTGCAGCTCAAGGCCAGCATGCTGGCGGTGCTCGATGTGGTGCGGGACGAGTCCGGTAAAGAGGCGGCGGTACGCCTGGTGTTCGAGCCCAAGACCAGCCGCATAGAGCAGCAAGAACTCATTACCGCGCTGCTGGCCCACACCAGTTTGGAAAGCTCAGCGCCCATCAACCTGACCATGGTGGGGCTGGATGGGCGGCCCACGCAAAAGTCTTTCCGCCAGATGCTGACCGAATGGATTGCGTTTCGCCAGACCACGGTGGAGCGGCGTTCGCGCCACCGCCTGGGCAAGGTGCTGGACCGCATCCATATTCTGGAAGGGCGGCAATTGGTGCTGCTCAATATCGACGAAGTGATTGCCATCATCCGCCAGTCGGACGAGCCGCGCAGTGCGCTGATGGAGCGTTTCCGATTGTCCGAGCGCCAGGCCGAAGACATCCTCGAAATCCGCCTGCGCCAATTGGCGCGCCTGGAGGCGATCAAGATCGAGCAAGAGATCTCTGAGCTGCGCGACGAGCAAAAAAAGCTGGAAGATATTCTGGACAACCCGGCGAGCCTGCGCCGCCTGATGGTCAAGGAAATTGAGGCGGATGCCAAAACCTTTGCCGACCCACGGCGCACTTTGATCCAGGCCGAGAAAAAAGCCGTGGCCGAAATCAAAATCGTCGATGAGCCGGTGACGGTCGTGGTCAGCGACAAAGGTTGGGTGCGCGCCCGCGGCGGCCATGGCCACGAGGCAGCGGGCTTTGCCTTTAAGGCCGGAGATGCGCTTTACGCCACCTTTGAATGCCGCAGTGTCGATACCTTGCTCGCCTTTGGGTCTAACGGCCGGGTGTATTCGGTCGCAGTGGCTTTGCTGCCGGGCGGGCGTGGCGACGGGCAGCCGCTCACTAGTCTGATCGAGTTGGAGGCAGGCACGCAAATCTTGCATTACTTTGCCGGCCCGGCTGC
>CANFVA010000054.1 GCA_947450255.1 Comamonadaceae bacterium | reverse complement strand
CCAATTCGCTGGGCTTGCGTCCAACTCGGACCAACTCCACCATTTGCTGACGAAATTCGGGCGGATACGCCCCTTTTCTTTGCCTCATTTCTAACTCCTTTAGCAGAACAATATTGTGTCCGGGCTAAAGGGGCAACTCCAGTCAGCATTATCCGCCCGCCCCTGCGGGGCGGTTTGCCAAAGGGAATAAGATCGCAGTTTTCGTCGCGCGCCTTGCTGCGCTACATCAAAGGTTAAATCGAATGGCACGTACCGTCACCTGCATCAAACTCGGCACCGAGGCCGAAGGCTTGGATTTCCCGCCCTACCCTGGTGAATTGGGCAAACGGATTTGGGAAAGCGTCAGCAAAGAAGCCTGGGCCGCCTGGCTCAAGCACCAGACCATGCTGGTCAATGAAAACCGCCTGAACCTGGCCGACGCCCGCGCCCGCCAATACCTGGCCCGCCAAATGGAAAACCATTTCTTTGGCAGCGGTGCCGACGCCGCCCAGGGCTACGTGCCGCCATCGGCCTGAGTCCAAGGCCACCGCCTAGCCCCGTGGCCTCTGGCGCCACATGTATTTTGGATACCGCCTTTGGCGATGGGGCGGCTTTTTTACATGCCTGGCAGGCTTTTGCAGCCGGTGCCAATGGCGCTGGCCTTTTGCACTATGTCGGGCTCATTGCCTCCGATCAGTGGCCGTTGGCGGTGCTCGCTGGTAGCACCAAGGCGCACCACCGTGCAGAGCCGACCGCGACGACTCCCGCTTGCCACACCACGCGCGCCTTTGAACTGGGCCGATCGCTCCGTGCATTGAACCTCTCGGCACCACTATCGCCAGGTTTCTATCGTTTACCTTTGGACCAAGGCCGCGTGCTGCTGACCTTGTGCATCGGGCCCCGCAATGCCAGTCTCGCGCAATTGGTTTTGCAAGCCGATCACATCGCCTTGGACACCGATCAGCCCTGGACCGCTTATGAATTGCAGCGTCTACAAGGGCTGGCAAGGCGTGGCACTACCGTGATGTGGGCCGGTGCAGACCGACACGGTTCGGACATGCCGACGTTCGACCCCAGGCTCTGGAAGCCCCACGCGCAGGGCACTTGGGTTTTCGACCCTGCTTGGACGCTGCGCAGCAGTCGCAGCACGTCCTTCTTGCACCTTAAAAAACCAAGTCGCTGCACAGTCGTTGGTGCAGGTGTCAGCGGCGCCTTGGTGGCACGTGCCCTGGCGTTGCGGGGTTGGCAAGTGACGGTGCTGGAACAAGGCCCTAAGCCGGCCGCAGGCGCCTCCGGCCTCCCGGCAGCGTTGGTCAGTGTCCATGGCGACTCACCCGCCGACCCGCTGCATTCCTTGACCGGCAGCGCCTACCACCTGACGCGCCAGACCTTGCAGGCAATGATGGTCCAAGGGCAGGATTGGCAAGAAGGCGGCGCGATGCGCGCGTGTGCGCCAGGACGGCGAAAAGACAAAAGCCGGCGTGAAGACGGGGCAAGCCCCGAAGACGCAAACGCGCGCAGCACATGGCGCCCCGAAGCACTTTGGCTCAAACCACAGGTCTGGATTGACGCCTGCCTGGCCACCGCCGGCGTAAGGCTGCATTGCGATGCCGCAGTAGAACACTTGTGCTACACCGGCTCGCACTGGGAGGCTTTGGATGCAAAGGGCCATGCAATGGCTAGCAGCGAACTGATGGTGCTCTGCAACGCCCTGGATGCCGCGCGTCTTTTGGGCCATCCCAAGCACCTCGCCACCGACCTGCTAAGTCCCGCCTGCTGTCGCGCCCTTACGCAGCTACACCCCAAGTTCGGCAGCATCAGCAGCGGCCCAGCGAAAGGCCTGCCCCAGCTCCCTACCCTGCCGATTCAGGGACAAGGCCATTTTTTACCGGCCGTGCCGGGCGCGCCGGGTTTGCAATGGCTGGCTGGCGCGGGTTTTGAAGCCACCGATGGCGCCACGGATGCAGCGTGCCACCAGGCCAACCTGGCGCGCGTCGCCCAGCTTTTGCCTGCACTGGCCGAACCCTTGCAGGCCCAATACCAAGCCGGGCAGCTTGGCCTATGGCGCGGCCAACGCTGCGTGTCGCACGACCGCTTGCCGCTGGTGGGGCCTGCCACTGCCAAGGGCGACAAGGGCTTGTGGATGTGCCTGGCCATGGGCGCGCGCGGTATGACCTTTGCCGCCCTGTGCGCCGAACTGTTAGCGGCGCGGCTGATGGGCGAACCACTGCCGCTGCCCAAGCGACTGGCAGGTTTACTCGATGTACAACGACTGCAAGGACGCAAAACCTAAGGCTGCGCTCAAGGGCTCTTCAAATACGGCTTTCCCAGAGCCGCAGGCGCCACTGCACGGCCTACAAAACCCGCGAGGAGAACTACCGTCATCAGGTAGGGCAAAGCCTGAATCGCCTGCACTGGCACCGCGCCCACGCCGGGCAGCGCAACGCCTTGCAATCGCATGGCAATGGCATCGAGCAGGCCAAAGAGCAGGCAAGCGCCCAAAGCACCCCAGGGTCTCCAGCGCCCGAAAATCAATGCGGCCAGTGCCATAAAGCCACGCCCGGCGGTCATGTGTGGGGAGAAGTTAGCGCTTTGCGCCAACACCAAATAGCTACCGGCCAAACCACACAACAGCCCGTTGATAGCCAGGGCCGCATAACGCAAACGCTGTACCGATACGCCAGCGGCGTCGACCATTTGCGGGTTCTCCCCCACCGCACGCAGGCGCAAACCAAAGCGGGTGCGGTACAGCACATACCAGGCCACGGGTACCAACACATAGGCGCAATACACCAGCAGGTTGTGGCCCAGCAGCGCCTGCCCTAGCACGGGCCCCAGCCACGGCAGCGGCTGCACCGCTTGCACCAGCCAGTGCCAATGCGCCTGCATCCGCACCTCTGCGGTCAGCGGGGGCGTTTGCCCGCCTTGGGCAAACCAGGCTATACCCAAGACCACTGTCAAACCGGCGGCTATGATGTTGAGGGCAGCGCCCGATACCACCTGGTCGCCTGGGTAACTCACGCAAGCGAGCGCATGCAAGGACGAGAGCGCCACGCCTACGAGCATCGCGGCCATCAGCGCCAGCGTAGTGGAACCGGTCAACGCACCCACGGCACCCGCAGCAAATGCAGCGAACAGCATCTTGCCTTCCAGCCCAATATCCACCACGCCCGAGCGCTCGGAAAACAAACCGGCCAGCGCACACAAGACCAAAGGCGTGGCCAGGCGCACAGTCGAAGCCAAGACCGTAGCGATCAGCGTCTCATCCATGCCGGGCTCCCGGAACGTGCAATACGGCCAACAAGGCCGCCAGCGGCCTGGCCACCACATAGCTCATGGCGCCGGAAAACAGCACTACAAAACCTTGCAGCATGACCACCATGTCGCGGCTAAAACCTGGCACGTCAAAAGCTACCTCGGCCCCACCCTGAAACAGCGCGCCAAACAAGACGCTAGCCAACACGATGCCGGCCGGATGGTTACGCCCCATCAAGGCGACGGCGATACCGGTAAAGCCTGCGCCGCTGACAAACTCCAGCACCAGCCTGCCGCTGACCCCGGCCACTTCGTTCATGCCCACCATGCCGGCCAGCGCGCCACTCATCGCCATCGCCAGCACGATATGCCGCTGCGGCCGAATACCCGCGTAGGCCGCCGCGCCCGGACTGGAGCCCACGGCCCGCAAGCGGTAACCGCTACGGCTGTGCCACAGAAAAAAATACACCGCCACGCAAGCCAATAAAGCCAGCAGCAAGCTCGCGTTGAGCGGCGAACTCGGCCAATCGACACCCACGAGAGCGAGCACGTCACGCGCCGACATTACATGCGCCGAAGGCGCAAAGGCCGCACTTTCGATCGCCACATTGCCCGGTGCGCGCAATTGGTTGACTAGCAAATACACCAGCAAGGTACTGGCTAAAAAATTAAACATGATGGTGGTAATCACCACATGGCTGCCCCGGTAAGCCTGCAAATAACCGGGAATCGCGGCCCAGACCATGCCAAAGACGGCACCGCTGATCAGCATCAAGGGAAGCATAGCCCAAGCGGGCAAAGCCGGGGCTAGCCACAGCGCCACCAAGGCCGTACCCAAGCCGCCCACAGTGGCCTGGCCCTCGCCGCCGATATTAAACAAACCGCCATGAAACGCCACGGCCACGGCCAGGCCCGTGAAAATAAAACTGGTGGCGTAGTACAAGGTGTAACTCAGGCCGCGCGCTGTACCAAATGCGCCTTGCACCAAAGCCGCCAACACTTGCGAAGGACTTTGCCCGACGAGCGCCACAACGATGCCCGCAACACACAAAGCAAGCGCCAAACAAACCACAGGCAAAAGCGCCACATCAGCCCAACGCGGCAAAGCAGTCGTTTGGCTCATACCGCAGCCCCAGCCATCAATAAACCCAGGCGCTCTTCATTGCAATCGGCAATATCCAACACACCGCTCACACGGCCTTGGACCATCACCAAGACCCGGTCTGACAAGGCCAAAATCTCATCCAGCTCGCTGGACACCAGCAGCACGGCGCAACCGGCGTCACGCATAGCGCGCAGCTGCGAATAAATAAACTCGATCGCGCCAATGTCCACGCCCCGTGTCGGCTGGCCCACCAGCAGAACATGCGGCGCTTGGCCGAGCTCGCGCGCCAGCACCAACTTTTGTTGGTTGCCCCCAGAAAATTTCCGGCTGCCCAGCAGCGCTTTGCGCGGACGCACATCAAAGCGTTCCATCATGTCTGCCGTTGCCTGGCGCATAGCGCCAGCGCGCATCCAGCCGCTGCGGCAAAACTGCGGCAGATGTTCATAGCCCAACACCGCTGATTCCCAGGCCTCGAAGTCCATCACCAAGGCCCGCGCTTGCCGGTCTTCAGGCACATGCGCCAGGCCGATGCTGCGTGCGGTAAACGGGTCCAGCCAGGCATCGCTCACGAACTGCCGCCCCAGCACCTGCATGCTGCCGCCATCAGGCGCAGCCAGGCCGGCCAAGATGTCTAGCAATTCGCTTTGTCCGTTGCCTGAGACACCAGCAATCCCCACAATCTCCCCGGCGCGCAACTGCAGGCCCACGTCGGCAAGGCGCCGCACACCGCTGGCATCGCGAAGTTGCAAACCCTGGGCCAATAACACCGGCGTCGCCTCGCGCTGCGTCGGCACCGGCGCGGGCGGCCTGTCCAACTGCACTTTGCGCCCCACCATGGCCTGCGCTAGCGTTTCCACACTGGCAAGCGCAATCGGCATATCGTCCACCACGCGCCCGGCGCGCATGACAGTCACCTGGTCGCACAGCGCCAACACCTCTTTCAACTTATGGGTAATCAGAATGACCGTGCTGCCCTGTGCGCGCAATTGGTGCAACACGGCAAACAATTGCTGGGTTTCCTGCGGCGTTAAAACCGCAGTGGGTTCGTCCAAGATCAGGATGCGTGCGCCCCGGTACAGGGCTTTCAAAATCTCTAATCGCTGGCGGTCGCCTACTGCCAAGTCAGCGACGGTGGCATCGAGCGCCACGCGCAGTCCGGTGGACTGCATCAGGGCCTCTAGGCGCTCCCGCACTATTTCACTGGCGCTGGGCAAATGCCAATGCGGCTCAGCGCCCAGCATCACGTTTTCCAGCGCGGTCAGGGTTTCGACCAGCATGAAATGCTGGTGCACCATGCCGATGCCGCAAGCAATGGCGTCGTCGGCGTTGCGGATCTGCACCGGTTTACCAAAGACCTCAATGCGGCCACTATCGGCGGGATAAAAGCCATACAGCACCGACATGAGCGTGCTCTTGCCGGCGCCGTTTTCTCCAATCAAGCCGTGCAAGGTGCCTGGCGCCACGGTGAAGTTCACATCCACATTGGCCAGCACATCGCCAAAGCGCTTATGGATACCGGCCATGTGCAAGGCCGGTAAAAAGGTCAGCCCGGCCACCGGGACCGGGCTTGCAGGGCTTATAGCTTGCAAGCGTTATCGGCCATGTAGTCGGCCACTTTGATCTTTCCGCTGATGATGTCGGCCTTGGCGGCATCGACTTTTTTCTTCATATCAGCGCTGACCAATTTGGCGTTGTTGTCATCCATGGCGTAGTCCACGCCGCCTTCTTTGAGGCCCAAAATGGACAGGCCGGGCTTGTGCGCCATGGCCACGTTGTAGACCGCTACATCCACGCGCTTGAGCATGGAGGTGAGCATGGTGCCGGGCTGCAAATGGTTTTGGTTGCTGTCCACGCCAATGGCGAGCTTGCCCGCATCCTTGGCCGCTTGGTACACACCGATACCGGTGCCGCCCGCTGCGGCAAACACCACGTCCACACCTTGCGCAAACTGGGCTTTGGTGAGCTCACCGCCGCGTGTGGGGTCGTTCCAGGCGGCGCCCGTCGTGCCTGTCATGTTGGCGCTTACCGTGGCTTTGGAGTTAGCGAACAAGGCACCTTGGCGGTAACCGCATTCAAACTTGCGGATCAACGGAATGTCCATGCCGCCGATAAAGCCAACCTTGCCGCTCTTGCTGGCCATTGCAGCCATCACGCCGACCAAAAAACTGCCTTCCTGCTCTTTGAAAACCACCGACTGCACATTGGGCGCATCGACCACCATATCAACAATTGCAAATTGGAGCTTGGGAAATTCTTTGGCTACTTTTTCAATGCTCGATGCTTGCGAAAAACCGACGCCAATAATCGGGCTGGCGCCTTTTTCGGCCATGCGGCGCACCGCTTGCTCACGCTGAGATTCATTGCTGATTTCAAATTCCAGGTATTTCTTGCCGGTTTCTTTGGCCCACTTTTGCATGCCGTTGTAGGCTGCCTCGTTAAAAGACTTGTCAAACTTCCCGCCCATGTCGTAAATAACAGCCGGCTCGGCCAGCGCGGGGAAGGCAGCGGCCATAGACAAAGCCAGTAAGCCGGTTTGGAAAACATGAGCAGTACGCATAAATGGGGTTCCTAGCGAAAAGGGAATCAATAAAAAGCACGCTGCAAAGCGGCGTGCCAGGCTTGTGCGTCAAGGCGCAATTGCGCTCGCAAACCGCGGTGAGCACGGCTCATCATACGTGAGCCCACAGGCGGCTGCAAGCAATCCGAGCGCCATTTTTGCAGCCGCTTGCTCTACACTCGCCGCAGGCTATCGCAGCGCTTTGGCGTCTGCGAAAATTGGCTTGTATATTTTGAAAGATTTTTTCCATGGTGATGACATGGTTCTCATAGCCGGGTCGGCCAATCTGGATTTTGTGGTGCGGGCGTCGCGCATTCCGGCGCCGGGTGAAACGGTGTTGGGCCACGACCTGCAAACCTTTCCCGGCGGCAAAGGTGCCAACCAGGCAGTAGCCTGCGCACGCGCTGGCGGCGCGAGCACCGCCATGGCGCTGGCCCTGGGCCGTGATGCCTATGCGCAGCCACTCAAAGCGTCCCTGCAAAAGGCTGGTGTGGTGCTGCATGCACAGGAATTAGACGATGTCGCCAGCGGAACCGCCTTTATTTGTGTGTCCGACGACGCAGAAAACGCCATCACCGTCGCGCCTGGCGCCAATGCCCGCTTGCTGGCTGCGCATTTGCCGCCCCTGGCTGGTTACCGATTTTTGCTGATGCAGCTGGAAATTCCGCTCAGTACCGTTATTGAATCAGCCCAATTAGCGCGCGCGGCGGGTTTGCAAGTGGCGCTGAACGCCGCACCGGCGCAAGCGCTACCGCAAGAATTGCTTTCGCTGGTGGACTTGCTGATCGTCAACGAGGGTGAATTACGCGCTATCAGCCGGCGCCGAGGCAGTATTCTGGAGGCCATGGCGACCTTGCCCTGCTCGACCGTCGTAGTCACCTTGGGCGCCCGCGGCGCGGTGGCGCGCCAGGGCGGCGAGCTGCATTACCAAACGGGCTTTGCGGTGCAAGCCGTAGACACCACTGGTGCGGGCGATACTTTTTGTGGCGTGCTGATCGCACAGTTGACCCATGGGCAAACCATGGCGCAGGCGCTGCAATTTGCAAGTGCTGCGGCTGCGCTGTGTTGTACCCAACCGGGGACGCAATCCAGCGTTCCAGCGGCCAGTGAAGTTCGCTCCTTTTTGGCGGAACGCAGCGCGTCTGCGCCCCCGGCGCAGCAGGCATTGGAGCGCTATTGCCAGGGTCTTGCTTGAGGCAAAAACTATGTCCCACCCCAATTCCCGCTACCAAGTTATTTACGACACCGACCCCGGTGTGGACGATGCGATGGCCTTGTACTACGCGCTGGCGCACCCGGACATCGATGTGGTCGGCGTCACCACCACGTTCGGCAATGTAGCGGTCAAGCAGGCCGCAGAAAACGCTTTGTACCTGCTGGCCATTGCAGGGCGCGGCCACATTCCGGTGACGCAAGGCGTAGCCGCACCTTTAGTTAAACCCGGCGAAGACCCGCCCGCGCATATCCACGGCGCAGACGGCTTGGGCAATTTGGCACAGCGCCAGGCCCATGCGCTGCGCGTAGACCCGCGCAGTTCGGCCCAATTCATCGTGGACACGGCACGCCAGCAGCCGGGCCAAATCACTGTCGTGGCCGTGGGACCGCTAGGCAATCTGGCGCTGGCGCTGGAGATCGAGCCGCAATTGCCGCAGCTTTTGCGCGCTGTAGTCATCATGGGCGGCGCGGTGCTGGAGCCTGGCAATGTATCGCCCGTGGCCGAGGCCAATATCTGGAACGACCCGCATGCCGCAGACCGCGTGTTTTGCGCCGGATTTGCGCTCACCATGGTGGGGCTGGATGTGACACACCAAGTGATTTTGCCCGTCACCCTGTTCAAACAACTGGCCGCGCACCACCGCCATATCGCCACCGACACGCTGCACCATGCCGTGAGTTTTTACGCCAATTTTTATAGCGATCTGTATCCGCATGTGGCCGCCATCCATGGCTGCTTCGGGCACGATGTGCTGGCCTTTGTGGCGCTGACCGACCCACATCTTTTTGTCACTGAGACCGGCGCACTGCGCGTGGCCACCGATGGTCTGGCCCAAGGGCAAACCATGCTCAAGCGCAAATCCATCCCCTATCCGCAAGGCGGCTGGGAAGTTGGGCCCGCCACCGTCTGCATGCAAGTGCAAGCCGCTGCCTGCCGCCAAAAAATTGAAGAAGTTTTAACGCGTGATTGGTTGACAACATGAGTACCGCACTCCCCATCATCGACTTCACCGCCGGGGACGCGCCCCAAACCTTCACGGCCAGCTTGCACGAAACCGGTTTTGCGGTACTCAAAAACCACCCGCTGGCGCAAACCCTGATTGAGGGGATTTATCGCGAGTGGGCCGCGTTTTTTCAAACCGAGGCCAAACACGCCTATGCACGAAACCCCGATACCCATGACGGCTACTTTTCGCCGTCCGTGTCCGAAACTGCCAAGGGCTACCACCGGCGCGACCTGAAAGAGTTTTTTCACATCTACCCCTGGGGCCGCTACCCGGCGCAGGTATCGAAAGCTGCGCTGGACTATTACGCCCAGGCCAGCGACCTGGCCCAAACCCTGTTGCGTTGGGTGGGCGAACATTCCCCGGCGCAAGTGCGCGCTTTGTATTCCATGCCGCTGCCAGACATGATGGACGGCAGCGACCACACCTTGCTGCGCGTCCTGCATTACCCGCCGTTGCTGGGCGCCGAAGCGCCTGACGCAGTGCGCGCCGCCGCGCATACCGACATCAACCTGCTAACCCTGCTGCCCGCCGCCACCGAGCCGGGCCTGCAAATCCGCCGCCAAGACGGCAGTTGGCAAGATGTGCCCTGCGATTTCGGCCTCTTGATCGTCAACATCGGCGACATGCTGGCCGAGGCTTCCGGCCATTACTTTCCCTCGACCGTGCACCAGGTGCTCAACCCCAGCGGCGCGGACCGGGCCAAGCGGCGCATCTCCCTGCCCTTGTTTTTGCACCCGCGCCGCGAGGTGGTACTGTCCGAGCGCTACACCGTAGGCAGCTATTTCGACGAGCGCATCCGTGAGTTGCGGGCCTTGGACGCCTAGACCCAAAACGCTCCCCAACCGGGCGACTGCTTGCTGGGGCTTACCAACGTCGCCGCCCCGCACCTAGGCTACCACATACGATATTGGTTATAAAGTAATAGAAAAAAAGTATTTTTCAGAATAAGAAAAACTGCCTACAGTCGCGCCAGTTTTATCAAGCGTGCGCGCGCGATCAATATGAAGGTCTATCGGCGGCGGTTTTGCGAACGCCAGACTGATCTACCCACCCGCACGCCAACCCAGACCATGTACCAATACACCGATTTCGACCGCCAGTTTGTCCACGCCCGCGCAGCGCAGTACCGGGACCAATTGGAGCGCCATCTGTCTGGCACCTTGCCCGATGATGCTTTTCGCCCGCTGCGCCTGCAAAACGGCTGGTATGTGCAGCGCTACGCGCCCATGCTGCGCGTGGCGGTGCCTTATGGCGAACTCAATAGCGCCCAGTTGCGCGTGCTGGCCCGCGTCGCCGGTGAATTTGATACGCCCGAAGCCGCCACTCTGGCGCACGCCCAAAGTACCCAAGACCAGATCGGCAACGGCATCGCCCCGCGTCTGGTGACCAACTGCGGCCATTTCACCACCCGCCAAAACCTGCAGTTCAACTGGATTCCGCTGGCCAAAAGCGCTGACGTGATGGACTTGCTGGCCAGTGTGAATTTGCACGGCATCCAGACCAGTGGCAATTGCATCCGCAATATCACCAGTGACGAGCGCGCCGGTATCGCCGTCGATGAAGCCGTGGACCCGCGCCCCTATGCCGAAGTGCTGCGCCAGTGGAGCACGCTGCACCCCGAGTTTGCCTACCTGCCCCGCAAGTTCAAGATTGCGATTACCGGCTCGGTGGAAGACCGTGCTGCCATCGCTTGGCACGATGTGGGTTTGCGCGTGCTGCGCAATGCAGCGGGCGAAGTGGGTTTTCAGGTCTTGGTGGGTGGCGGCATGGGCCGCACACCGGTGATTGCCAGCGAAATCCGCGCGTTTTTGCCCTGGAACCAAATCCTCAATTACCTCGAAGCCATTGTGCGCGTCTATAACGCCTGGGGCCGCCGCGACAATTTATACAAAGCGCGCATCAAGATTTTGGTCAAAGCCGAGGGCCAGCGCTATTTTGATGAAGTCGAGGCCGAGTACCAACGCATCCTTGCCGCAGGCGCGCAGCACACCATCCCGCAAGCCGAACTCGACCGTGTGAGCGCCTGTTTTGTGGCGCCCGCCCTGGACACGGTGTCGCAAGCGCAGCAAAGCGCTGCCGAACGCGCTTTGAGCGCCCTGGCCCTGGAAAAGCCCGAGTTCTCGCGCTGGCTGGCGCAAAACGTGGCCGCCCACAAAAACCCAGGCTTGCGCGCCGTTACCCTGTCCTTCAAACGCCCTGGCCAAGCGCCGGGCGATGCCACCGCACAGCAACTGTCCACCGCTGCCGATATGGCAGAGCAATTCTCCGCCGGTGAAGTGCGCGTCAACCACGACCAAAACCTAGTGCTGCCATGGGTGCGCGTGGACCAGCTCATTGACTTGTGGCAAGCAGCCAAAGAGGCCGGACTGGCCCGCCCCAATATCCATTTGCTGAGCGACATGATTGCCTGCCCAGGCGGTGACTACTGCGCGCTGGCCAACGCCCGCTCACTCCCCGTGGCGGCGGCGATTACCGAGCGCTTTCAAGATTTGGACGAGTTGTTTGACCTGGGCGAGATCGACCTGCACATCAGCGGCTGCATCAACTCTTGCGGCCACCACCACAGCGGCCACATCGGCATTTTGGGCGTGGACAAGGACGGCCAGGAGTGGTACCAGGTGACGCTGGGCGGCTCGGACGGCTCGGCGCTGAGCGGCCCGGCGCGTGCGGGCAAAGTGGTTGGCCCCTCGTTTGCAGCGGCTGAAGTGGTGGATGTGATTGAGGCGGTGTTGGATGTTTACAAAGACCAGCGCGACGCCGGCGAAAACTTTATCGACACCTTGCAACGCATAGGCATCGACCCCTTCAAGGCTGCGGCCAACAGCGCCCGCTACGCCACTGCCAAACTGGCTGCCTAAGCCGCCTTAGCCCATAGCCGCTATGTCCCTCCCTACTGAAAAAACTATTTTCCAAATCCTGAGCGCGGAGTCGGTAGCCGCCGACCCGGCGGACGCCAGCCATCTGCGCCTGGCCAATGACGCCGAGGTACATAGCCTGCCTTTGGAGGGCATTACCCACATCGCGCTGGACTTTCCCAAGTTCACCGATGGCCGGGCCTTCAGCCAGGCCCATGTGCTGCGCCGCCGCGGCTTTGCCGGCGACATCCGCGCCACGGGCGATGTGCTGATCGACCAATTGCTGCAAATGCAGCGCAGCGGCTTTAGCAGTGCAGTGCTGCGCGAAGGCCAGGACGCCGCCCATGGCGAACGGTTGCTGGCACACTACAGCGGCTTTTACCAGGGCGATGTGCACGCGCTGCCGCACTTCGCCAAGGCAGCCTGATAGCCCTGTGCCCGGATTGGCCACCGATTGCCAATAAAATCGCGTGCTGGCCTCGCTTTGCAGGCCGCTCCCTCCAACAGCCCACTCTTTTTCCATGACCCATACCGTTACCGAAGCCTGTATCAAGTGCAAATACACCGACTGCGTCGATGTCTGTCCAGTCGATTGCTTCCGGGAAGGCCCCAATTTCCTGACGATTGACCCCGATGAGTGCATCGACTGCGCCGTCTGCATCCCCGAGTGCCCGGTCAACGCAATTTACGCCGAAGAAGATGTGCCGCACGACCAGCGCCACATGACGGCCCTGAACGCCGAGCTGGCCAAGCTGCCCACCTGGAAAAGCATTACCAAACGCAAAGCGCCGCTACCCGATGCGGACGAATGGAAAGACAAAACCGACAAGCTCTCCGAGCTGATCCGCTAAGACCGGGCCGGTCGCAGCGCCCTCCCCCAGACGCCCACCCCTTGGCCGCTCCCTCCAAAACCCTGGAAATCGCCGCCCTGGTCATAGGCGCAGGGCCGGTCGGTTTGTTTCAAGCCTTTGAACTCGGCCTCTTGGGTGTCAGCACGCACATCGTTGACGCGCTGCCCCAGGCCGGTGGCCAATGCATAGCGCTTTATGCCGATAAGCCGATTTACGACATCCCCGGCATCAAGGTCTGCACCGGCCGCGAACTGGTGGCGCGCTTGCTCGACCAGGTGGCACCCTTCCAGCCCACGCTGCACCTGGATCAAACCGTGGACAGCATCGCGGCGCAGCCCGATGGCCGCTACCGCGTGCAGACTTGCGGCGGGCAGGCGTTTCTGACGCGCAGCATTTTTATTGCGGCAGGCGTGGGCGCTTTTCAGGCGCGCAAGCTGCATCTGCCGGGCCTGGAAGTATTTGAAGGCACACAAGTCCATTACCAGGCACCAGCGCTGGCAGACGCAAAGGGCAAATCCATCGTCATCGTGGGCGGGGAGCAAGCTGCACTGGAAGCGGCGGCAGACGCCTGCGACAGTCCAGCGCGCAGCGTGACCTTGGTACACCGGCGCGACGTGCTGCACGCCGACCCCGACACCCTGGCGCGCATTGCCACAAACCGCAGCAACGGGCGCCTGCGCTTTGTGGCTGGGCAGGCGCACGGCTTCAAAGGCAAGGCGCGGCTACACACGCTGTGCGTGCTGGACGCCGACGAACAAGAAGTCGCGCTCAAACTAGACCAACTGTGGGTGTTTTTGGGTGTGTCACCCAGGCTCGGTCCGGTGGCGCAATGGGGCCTGGACATGGAGCGCAAGCAATTGCGCGTGGACACTGCCAGCTTTGCCACCAGCGCGCCGGGCATTTTTGCGGTGGGCGACATCAACCACTACCCCGGCAAAAAAAAGCTTATTTTGTGCGGCTTTCACGAGGCCACTTTGGCGGCCTTCGGTGCGATGCAGTACATACGCCCGGGCGAAGCAGTGGCCCTGCAATACACCACCACCAGCACCAAACTACACAAAGCGCTGGGCCTTGGCTAGGCGCCAGGCTGCCAATCTAAGCGCTTATCTTGTCCCCATTGGCATAGCGCCCATGGAAACGGAACCAATCCTGTGCCGATAGCGCGTCGGGCACGATTTTCTTGAACTCTTCGGGGGTTCCGCGTGGGCCTTTTTGTACTTCGTAGTACAAAAACATATGGTGCAAGTCTTTCAAAAACAGGCGCCTTAAAAACACCGGCATCGCCAACTTGGCCTTTACCGGCACGCCACTGACTTCGGCCAGCGCTGCGGCTACTGCCGCCAAGTCGCCTTGCCAGCCAATGACGTCCAGCGATTTACCCAGCCACGCTTGCGGGTTCTTTAACTGGACTGCGGCGGCGCGGCCAATGTCGTAGGTTGCGCAATATTTACATTCATCTAAAGACAGAAACTTAACCACGCCTTTTTTGAGCGGATTCCAGTTGTCCGGATCATCCAGATTTTCAAAAAATGCGCAGGGGCGCACTATCGAAAACGGTACACCCGAAGCGCGCAGATAGGCCTCGAGCTGCACTTTGGCCTTGAGGTGGGTCACATGTTCGTCAAAGAACTCTGCATCGGCCACGCTCATAAAAATCAAATGGTCCACGCCCGCCGCTTTGGCCGCATCGATAGCGGCGCGGCCTTGTGCAAACTCCCGCTCCGCGCTTTTGCCAGCGGCGCTAAAGAAATCGGTGATTACGAAGACTTTTTTAGCGCCACTTGCCACAAAGGCCTGGCGCAAGTCATCGGGCTGCGTGTAGTTAGCCACCACGGCCTTGATGCCCTGCGCACTTAATTGGTTATTGGCCGAGCGGGTGGTGCCATAGACCGTAAAACCGGCCTCGCGCAGCGCGCGGCACACATTGCGCCCCACTTTGCCAGTGGCATTGAGAACCAGAACTTTTTCAGCGGACATGGGCAGACCTTTTTGGTAGACGGGGTGGGTCCAGGGCGCAGGCGTGCAACGCGGCTCACACCGCCGCGCCCCGGGTGAAGTCGATTGTGGTCGGCGCCGTTTGTGAAATAAAGGGCCCAAATTGGATTTCATTGATCCATAGATGGAATAATCTTAGGATGAATTTCTTTCACAACATGCCGGTTTTTGTGGAGGTGGCCAAGGGCAGCAGCTTTCGGCGGGCCGCCCAGGTGTTGGGGCTTCCCAATTCCACGGTCTCGCGGCGCATTGCCGACCTGGAGCGCAGCCTGGGGCTGCGCCTGTTCAACCGCACCACGCGCCAAGTGGAACTGACCGAGGCGGGCCGTCGGTACTTCGCCCACTGCAGCCGCATCCTCGCCGAGGCCGAATTAGCCCATCAAGAACTAAGCGATTTACAGGCCCAGCCCAGCGGTGTGTTGCGCGTTTCTCTGCCAGTGGACTTTGCGGTGCAATATCTGCGCCCCGTGTTGACGGCTTTTGCCAAACGCTACCCCGGCATACGTTTTGACCTAGACCTGACGCCCAATTTGGCCGATCTGCTGGGCGATCCGGTGGATATCGCGATTCCCATGGCGCCGCCCACAGACGGGCATTTAATCGCCCGCCCGATCGCCCGCCTGCAAACGATTTTGGTCGCCTCGCCGGACTACCTGCAAGGGCGGGGCCTACCCGCGCTGCCGCAAGACCTGCGTTCGCACGACTGTCTGCGCATGAAAGACACGCCTTGGTTGTTAAGCGACCAGGCGGGCCATACAAGCGTTGTCGATGTCAGCGGCGCCTTCATTGCCAACAACATCGGCTTGTTATACCAACTGGCGCTAGAAGGCCATGGTGTTGCGCACTATGCAGCCCAACTGGCCCAGGCCGACTTGGCCGCAGGACGGCTCGTTCATGTGCTGCCGCAATGGTCCCCACCCTTCGCACAGGCGTTTGCGATTACCACCACGCGGCTTTTGCCCGCCAAAGTGCGCGTGTTTTTAGAGTTTTTGACGCAAAACCTCGCGCCCGCGCCCTGAAGCATTAAAAACTTATTCAGGCGCGACCTGGCCGCGCAGCTCGCCGCCTGGGTTGGCGGCGGTGTGCAGGTTGATATACCACTTGCCGCCCAGTAAGTCAGCCGCCTGCTCCGCCGTCAACACCGCAGTGCCCTGTACCGGGCTCTCGCCGGCATTGTTGATGCCTAAAGCGACCCCCGCATTTTTGCCCGCTTCTGCCGGGCCATGGAAGTGCGCCGCCTTGACCGGCCCGCTCAGGCCGGTGTAACGCAAGGTGTAGCGCAAAGTCTTGCTTGCTTTGTCAAACTCTGCCTGTAATTGGCCCATACCCGCGCTGCTATTGGGCGGCACCTCGGCTGCGCCCGATAGCGTGGCGCCCAGGTTCAGCATGTCGGCATGGCTGGCGGTGCTGGCAAACAGCGCCAAGGTGCTAAGGCAAGCGACTAAGGTGGATTTGAATGGATACATCAGAGGGCTCCTTGGTTGGGTAAGCTTCAAAATGTAAGGGGCTAGGAGCGCCTGCGCAAAGCATGGGGTTAATAAGCGGGCCTGGCGTGCACGGGACGCCTCTATTACGGTTAAAGTCCTAAAAAACGCTTGTCGGTACGTTGTCCGGACGTTATGATGAGTCAACTTGCCCAAAAAGGGGACGCCATGACCGCAGTCATTCATTCCAAATCTGAGCGCATTGATGTGCGAGCCAGCGCGCCTGTGAAGCAATTGCTCCAGGAAGCGGCGCGCGTGGCGCACAAAAACGTAAGCGAGTTTCTGCTTGACGCGGGCATCATCGCGGCCAACCAGACCTTGGCTGACCGCACCCGTTTTGAACTGAGTGATGAGAAGTGGCTGGCGTTTCAGGCTGCATTGGACCAGCCCGTAAGTACCAAGCCCAAGCTCAAGAAGCTTTTGTCTGAGCCGGGGCTGCTTGGTTGAGTTCGCAGGCTTACGAGCCAGTTCGCAAACTGGCCGGTTCGGACGCCGTTGAGTCCTTCGATTGTGGCCAGAGCGCACT
>CANFVA010000053.1 GCA_947450255.1 Comamonadaceae bacterium | reverse complement strand
TTCGCCCTGGCTGGTAAGGCCTACCAACCGACGGCGGTGCATACCGTGGCCCAAGCCGGTATCGCACGTACTTTCCAAAACATCCGCTTGTTTGCCGAAATGACGGCGCTGGAAAACGTGATGGTGGGCCGCCATGTGCGCACGCATTCGGGCCTGCTGGGCGCGATGTTTCGCACGGCAGGCTTCAAAGCCGAAGAGGCGCAGATCGCCCAGCGCGCGCAAGAACTGCTGGACTACGTGGGCATCGGCAAGTTCGCCGACTACAAAGCCCGCACCCTAAGCTACGGCGACCAGCGCCGCCTGGAGATTGCCCGCGCGCTGGCGACCGATCCACAGCTCATTGCGCTGGACGAACCGGCAGCGGGCATGAATGCCACCGAAAAAGTCATGCTGCGCGAGCTGATAGACCGCATCCGTAATGACCAGCGAACAATTTTGCTCATCGAGCACGACGTCAAGCTGGTGATGGGCTTGTGCGACCGTGTGACGGTGCTGGACTATGGCAAGCAAATTGCTGATGGCACGCCGGCCGAAGTGCAAAAAGACAGCAAAGTGATCGAAGCCTATCTGGGCACCAGTGGCCACTAATCCTCTTCATCTACCGGGGTGGCGTGTGCCGCCTCAGAAGGAAAGCATATGACCAGCAATACATTGCTCCAAGTTAGCGGACTGCAAGTCGCCTATGGCGGCATCCAGGCCGTCAAAGGGGTGGATTTCGAAGTCCGCGAAGGCGAGTTGGTAACCCTGATCGGCTCCAACGGTGCGGGCAAAACCACTACTATGAAAGCCATTACCGGCACACTTCCCTTGGCCGGTGGCGATATTTCCTACATGGGCAAGAGCATACGCGGCCAAGGCCCTTGGGACTTGGTCAAGCAAGGCCTGGCCATGGTGCCCGAAGGCCGTGGCGTGTTCACCCGCATGTCGATCATGGAAAACCTCTACATGGGCGCCTACATCCGCGACGACAAACAGGGCATCGAGGACGACATTGAAAAAATGTTTGCGATCTTCCCGCGCCTCAAAGAGCGGCGCGCGCAATTGGCAGGCACCATGTCCGGTGGTGAACAGCAAATGCTGGCCATGGGCCGGGCGCTGATGAGCCGACCCAAAGTGCTGTTGTTGGACGAACCGTCCATGGGCTTGTCTCCCATCATGGTGGATAAAATTTTTGAAGTGGTGCAAGACGTTTTCGCCCAGGGTGTGACGGTGCTGCTGGTGGAGCAAAACGCCAGCCGGGCGCTGTCCATCGCGAACCGGGGCTATGTGATGGAGTCCGGCATCATCACCATGCACGGCGACGCTAAACAAATGCTCACCGACCCGAAAGTGCGCGCTGCCTACTTGGGCGAATAAGTGAGGCAGGCGCTGGCGCGCGTACATTACCGCTACCCTTTGATTTTGCTGCTGGTGACAGTGGTGTGGGGTATGACGTTTCCGGTGCTCAAAGTCGCCACCGCAGTGCTCAGTGGCGTGGAAATTACCGCTTTGCGGTTTTGTATTGCGGCGCTTTGCATGCTGCCCTTTGTGCGTGGCATCCGCAGTGCCACGTGGCGCGATGGTTTCTGCTTAGGCGCATTGGCGCTTTTTTCGATGGCCGCGCAGGCCTATGGCTTGCAGTTCATCGCCTCCAACCGCAGTGCGTTTCTTACCAGTCTGAACGTGCTCATGGTCCCGCTGCTGGGCTTGCTGGTGGGCGGGCGTCCCTCCTGGCTGATTTTTTTGGCCGCAGCCCTGGCCTGCGGGGGCATAGGCATGATGTCCTACGAAGGCGAAGCCGATCTATGGGCGGATGCGGCCACCTTGCTGGCAGCGCTGGCCTATGCGTTGTACACCATGGGAATGTCGGCGCGCGCACGCTTGCACCGGGCGGTGCATTTGGCCTGCGCCCAGGTCTGGTGTATGGCGCTCTTGGGCTTGGCGTGGATGTTTTTGGATAGCGGCCCGGCGCGGGTTTGGAGTCTGCCCGGCCTGATCCATCTCGAGGTCTTACTCGGCTTGCTGTTTTTGGGCGCGCTGGCCTCGGCAGCCACTTTCTTTTTGCAGGCCTTGGCGCAAACCCATGTCTCTGCCGAGCAGGCTGCCATCATTTACGCCATGGAGCCGGTATTTGCGGCTGGCTTTGCTTGGATCTACTTGGCAGAACGGATGACGCCCATGGCGCAGGCGGGCGCCGTGGTCGTGGTCATTGCAGTGGTACTCAGCCAGCGGCCGGGCGCAGCACCCGCAGGCCAGGCTGGCGAGCCGCTCAGTGCTTGTCCGCCTCCGAAGTAAAAGCGTCGGCAAAAAATTCATCGACAGGCAAACCGGCCTGCGCGCAAAAATCGCGCTTGGCAGAGTCCACCACAATCGGTGCGCCGCAGGCATAGACCTGGTGGCCGGACAAATCCGGAAAATCTTCGAGTACGGCGCGGTGGACAAACCCGGTGCGCCCTTGCCAAGCATCTTCGGGCAGGGCGTCCGACACTACTGGCACGTAGCGCACATGGGGCATGGCCAAGCAATGTGCCTGCACCCAATCGTTCATGTACAAATCTGCCGGACGGCGCCCGCCCCAGTAAAGCGTGACTGGGCGCGTGATGCCGCAGTGCTGCATGTGCTCGAGCAAGGCTTTGAGCGGGGCAAAGCCGGTGCCAGAGGCCAGAAACACCATGGGCTTATCGGAATCTTCGCGCAGGAAAAACGAGCCCATGGGTCCTTCAATGCGCAGTATGTCTTTTTCCTTCATAGAGCCAAACACCAGGTCGGTAAATCGCCCGCCAGGCATATGGCGTATGTGCAACTCTACGCCCGGCCCGTGGCTGGGCGCATTGGCCATAGAGTAGGAGCGGCGGGCGCCATCGCGTAGGATGAATTCCACATACTGCCCCGCGCGGTAGCCAAAGTTGTCGTTGGCTGGCAGTTGCAGCTGCATTAGCATGACGTCCTCGGTTTTGCGCACCAGGCTGCTCACGCGGGTGGGCATTTTCCTTACCGGCAGGGCGCCCGCTGGCGTCACCTGCCGCGATTCGAGGGTGATATCGCTCAGGGCGCGGGCGCTGCAAGCAAGCACCAAGCCTTGGGCCTCTTCGTCTTCGCTGAGTGCCTTGCGCTGGAAATTGCTGTGCTGTACTTGGCCCGATACCAATTTGCATTTGCACGAACCACAAGCGCCGTCTTTGCAGCCATAGGGCAGACCGATGCCTTGGCGGATACCGGCAGCGAGCAGGCTTTCACCCGCTTGAGCTTCAAACTGGATGCCGCTGGGCTGGACCGATACGGAAAAAGAGGCGGCGCTGGCATTCATCGTTATGGTTATCCTTGGGGTTTGCAACGAGTACAAGTCCGATTTTGCCCTCAAACCAAAGTCCCTTAGGCGCCTTGCCGGCGCGCTTTCGCCGCAGCCGTGTGCTCATCGTCGGTTGCGGCGACGTGGGCCTGCGCGTGGCCCGCCTGCTGGTGCCGCGCTTGCGGGTGCTGGCGCTCACCTCACAAAGTTCGCGCATAGCGCCGCTGCGCGCGGCGGGCGTGACGCCGTTACTGGGCAACTTAGACGAAGCGCGCAGCCTGCGGCGTTTGGCCGCGCTGGGCCAGCGCGTGCTGCACCTGGCTCCGCCTGCGCCGCTCGGGAAGCAGGACGCGCGTACTGACCGCTTGCAGCGGGCCTTGCGCTTGCGGCAAGTGCCACTGGCGCTGGTGTATGGCTCTACCACCGGCGTTTATGGCGATTGCCAGGGGCAATGGGTGTCAGAGTTGCGTGCAACCAGTGCGCAAACCGAGAGGGCGCAGCGGCGTGTGGATGCGGAGCGCCGAGTCCGGCATTTCGGGCGTGCGACCGGGGTGCAAGCACGGGTCTTGCGTATCCCCGGCATCTATGCCCCGGACCGCGAAGGCGGCACGCCTTTGGCGCGTTTGCAAAAAGCACTGCCGGTGCTGGTGGGGGAAGACGATGTCTATACCAACCACATCCATGCCGACGACCTGGCCCGCGCCTGCTTCCTGGCGCTATGGCGCGGGCGCGCCCAGGGCACGTATAACGTGAACGACGACGGGGTCAGGACGATGGGAGACTATATGGATGCTGCCGCAGCGCTGTACGGCCTGCCTGCCCCGCCGCGCTTGGCGCGCGACGCCATCAGGACCGTCCTCTCACCGATGCAAATGAGTTTTTTATCCGAATCCCGGCGCATGGACAACCGCCGTATGAAGCGCGAACTTGGTCTGGTACTGCGCTATCCCGACGTGCTGGACGGCCTGGCTGCCGGCTTGCCGTTGCGCATCGCTTGAATTTGGATGTGCTTCGCAATGAGGTGCCAGGGTGTCAAGGCGTGGGTGTCTCTGTAGCGTCTGCGCTAGCGGGCGCATCGCCATAAATCCATAGCAGGGCGCGCCAGACCGTCCAACTGCACGCCAGGGTGATGGGCCCGGCCCAGAGCACGTCGCTAAGCCAATGCGCCATATCCGCCATACGGGCAAACCCAATGAAACCGGCAGCGCCCAGGCCAATCAGCGCCCACCGTCTGCGCTTGCGTGGAGCCACCAGCATCAGCGATGCCAAGAAAAAGCCGCAGGCGACATGGCCGCTAACAAAGGAGCAGTTGTTATTGCACTGGTCCGTCATCACGCCGGCGCGCGTGAACAGGGCGCTACCGCCAAAGTTTTGCACCTCATAGGGACGCGCCCGCTGCCAGTGCTCTTTAAAGCCACTGTTGACCAACAAGCCCGGCCCCAAGGCGCCTGCAAGCACTGCAAATGCCAAGGGCAGGCGCCAATGGTGAAGATCCCGGCGCAGACTGGCCACACTCCAAGCGGCCAGTGCCAGAAAGACCAGACCGCGGAAAACAGCAGGGATATACAGATTGATGAGTTCGACCCACCACCACTGGATGATGTGCTGCGCGCTGCCCGGCCCGGCAAACCAAGTAGCCACTTGCAGGTCCAGATCGCCGTCTAAAGTCGGTACCAAGGCCAGGGCACTGAGGCCCAGCACGATACGCCAAAACAGGGTGGGCGCGCGGGCAACCGGGCGGGCGTTGGAGGTGTAGCTGTCTGGATTCAAAGGTTTGGGATGGTGGGCTCAAGCGCCTGGCTGCACCCGGGCGGCAGCCAGCAACCGCGCAATTATCGTTGGTCAGCCCCTGCACTTTGAGAGCTCTCTGGTACCTAACTGGCTTGTAAAGCCTGTCAACCGCCGCCTACAGCCCGCCGTTAAGCAGTCATCCAAGCCATGTGGACCCTGTTCAAACCGGCTCTTGGGCCGACCGGAGAAAAAAATGAAAACTTGGTTGACCAGTACCCTGACCCTCTGCGCCGTAGGCGCCTGCCTGGCCCAAGATGTGGGCCGGGTTCTTTCTTCGACGCCCATCGTCACGCAAATTGCTGTTCCGCACCGGGTGTGCTCCACCGAGCAGATCAGCTACCAGCAGCCCAATAGTGGGGCTGGCGCCATCCTTGGCGCAATTGCGGGTGCGGCCATCGGTAACTCGGTAGGCGGACGCGGCGCGGAGCGCGCTGCGGCGACGGCTATCGGCATGGTGGGCGGCGCGGTCATTGGCGACCGGGTAGAGGGCCCTGGGGGTGAGCGCGTCCAGAACGTGGAACGCTGCACCCTGCAAAACCTGGTGGAAAACCGCACCAGCGGCTACCAAGTTTTATACGAGTTCGGCGGCAAACAATACAGCGTGCAAATGGCCCAAGACCCCGGACCGACGATTGCCTTGCAAGTGGGCCCGGCCAATGGCTTGGTGGCGCAAGCACCGGCACAAACCACCGTGATTTCTTCGTCCAATCCGGTCTATACCCAGCCCAGCGTCACCTATATCAGCGTACCCGCGCCCAGTGTGTATTACCCGATTGCCACCTACCGCCCCTTGTTCACGCCGATGGTCGTGGTTCCCTGGGGCTATAGACACCACGATCGCCATTTCTGGCGCTAGGCCAATTGTTCAGCTCTTCGGGATTGTTATGACACATCCAATGTGGGATCGGTAATAGGACCATTGCCGCTAAAACGGTTCATGGCCAGGTAGATCACCGGCGTGATGAACAGGGTAATGGCTTGGGAAAAAACCAGGCCGCCCACCACGGCCAATCCCAAGGGTTGGCGCAGTTCGGCGCCGGCGCCTACGCCCAGCGCAATCGGTAGGGCACCGAAAAGGGCCGCCAGCGAGGTCATCATGATGGGGCGAAAACGCATCACGCAGGCAGTATGAATAGCCACCTCGGGGCTCATGCCTTGTTCGCGCTGGGCTTGCAAGGCAAAGTCAATCATCATGATGGCGTTTTTCTTGACAATGCCAATCAGCATCATGACCCCAATGGTGGCGATCAAGGTCAGGTCTTGGCCAAACCACATCAAGGTAGCCAGGGCCCCCATCGCGGCGGAGGGCAGGCCCGCCAGAATCGTGAGCGGGTGGATATAGCTTTCATATAGCACGCCCAGCAATACATAAATTACCAACAACGCCGCCACAATCAGCACCACCTGGCCGCCCTGCGAGCTTTTGAAAACCGCGGCATCGCCGCCGTAGGTCGTGATGATGGACGATGGCAGTTGAATGGTCTCGCGCGCCTGGTCGATTTTGGTGGTCGCGTCGCCTAGCGCCGCACCGGGCGCTAAATTGAAGGAAATGGTGACCGCTTGCAATTGGCCGACGTGGTTGATGGCGGTGGCGCCCATCATGCGTTCGACTGTGGTGAAATTACTGATGGGCACTAATGCGCCGGTGTTCGCACGCACATAGATGCCGGCCAAGGCTTGTTCATCTTGTTTGGCCTCTGGCGCCACCTCCATGATCACCTGGTAGCTGTCGGTAGGCAGGTAAATAGTCGAAACCTGGCGCTCGCCAAAAGCACTGAACAGCGCCGAGCGCACCGCTTCCATGCTCACGCCCAGGCTGTTGGCCCGGTCCCGGTCGATCTTGAGTTGCGCTTGCAAGGCGCGAAATTGCGCGTCGCTGGTGACATCGCGAAACAGCGGGTCGGCGCGCAATTTTTCCTGCAACTTGCCCGCCCAGGTGTTGAGCTCGTCGGCGCGCACGCTTTGGAGCACGTACTGGAATTGCGCCTTGCTGGGACGGCCACCCAATTGCAAGTTTTGAATTGGGCGCATGAATACGTTCAGACCTGCGATCGAGCGTAATTTTTTGCGCAGATTCTCAATCACCTTTTTGGCCGGCAGACGCGTAGCAGTCGGCTTGAGCGTGACGAACATGCGTCCCGAGTTTTGGCCATTGTTGCCGCCGATAAAGGAGTTCACCGCCGCCACGTTCTCGTCGTTGCGGATGATGTTGGCTGCGCGTTCTTGCAGTTTGATCATGGCAGCAAAAGAGATGTCCTCGTTCGCTTCCGTGGTGACGGTGATTTGTCCGATGTCCTCCTCGGGGAAAAATCCTTTGGGGATGATGTTGACCAAGTACACCGTACCAAAAAACGTGGCAAACGCGATGAGTAAAACGGTTTTGCGCCAGCGCAGCGTCAGGTCGAGCATGCGGGTGTAGCCCGCCAGCATATTGTCAAACCCGCGCTCGAACAGGCCAATAATGGCGCCCGGTTTGCCTTGGTGCGATTCCTCTTTCAAAAAACGACTGGCCAGCATCGGTACTAGCGACAGTGACACAAACGCCGACACCAAAATCGACAGACTTACCACCACCGCGAATTCGTGGAACAGCAAGCCGATGACGCCGGGCATAAAAAAGATGGGAATGAAAACGGCGATCAAGGAGGTGGAAATCGACACAATCGTGAATCCCACCTCGCGCGCGCCTTTGATGGCAGCGCTAAAGGGCGCCTCGCCGTCTTCGACGTGGCGGATGATGTTTTCCAGCACCACGATGGCATCGTCCACCACCAGGCCCACGGCCAATGTCATGCCCAGCAGGGAAATATTGTCCAGGCTATAGCTCATGCCCCAGAGCAGTGCGATAGCGCCCATCAGCGAGATAGGTAAAGACAGCGTGGGGATGGCCGTGGCGACAAAGCGGCGCAAGAATAAAAAGATCACCAACACCACGAGCGCGACAGTACCGGCCATGGTGAGCGATACGTCATGCAAGGCATCGCGTATCGAGAGCGAGCGGTCGTTGATGGGCGTCATTACCACCGAGCCGGGCATCTGCGATTGCAAATTGGGTAAGGTCGCGCGTATCGTATCCACCACCTTTACCGTATTGGCGCCGGGTTGGCGCTGGATCGCGATGGTGATCGCATTGTCCCCATTGAAGGTCGCCCAGGTACGCATGTTTTCCACGCTGTCTTCCACCTTGGCTACGTCGCGCAGGCGTACCGGGTTGCCACCCTTGTTGACAATGATTAGATTGGCGAATTCGCGGGCAGTGCTCAACTGCTTGTTGGCTTGCAGCACCAAGGTTTGCGTGGGTCCGTCCAGAGTGCCTACCGGTGTATTCACATTGGCAGCGCGTAATGCGGCGCTGATTTCGTCCAGGCCAATATTCATGCTCGCCAGCGCTTCGGGTTTGACCCGCACCCGTACCGCGAAGCGTTTGGCACCATAGATATTGACCTGCGCCACGCCATCGATGGTAGACATGGTGGGAGAGATCAAGTGCTCCGCATAGTCCTGCAATTCCTGTGGTGACAGCGAGGGCGAGGTCAGGGTTAAAAAAAGAATCGGCGCATCGGCCGGATTGACTTTGCGGTACGACGGCGGATTGCTCATATCCGGCGGCAAATTACGCTGGGCCCGCAGCAAGGCGGCTTGCACATCGACGGCGGCGGCATCGATGTTGCGTCCTTCGTCAAATTCCAGGGTCAGCGTGGTTTGGCCCAGGGTGCTGGTGGAACTGATGGTTTTGAGGCCCGGTACGGTTTGAAATTGCTTTTCCAGGGGCAGCGCCACCGAGGTCGCCATGGTGTCCGGATTGGCTCCAGGCAGCGAGGCCGAAACATTGATGACTGGCGTGTCGTAGCTGGGCAGCGCCGCGACCGGGATGCTGCGCAAACCGATGACGCCGCCCATGAATATGCTCAAGTTCAGAAGCACCGTCATCACCGGACGACGGATAAAGAGCTCGGAAAAATTCATGGCGCGCTCGCTTGGGATGCAGGCGCTTGCGGGCTACTGGATGCCGCCTTGGGGTCTTTGGCCGCATCTTTGCTGCGCTCGACCACCGGGGCGCCAGGTCGTACATTTTGCTTTCCTTCCAAAATAATCGGCTCGCCAAGCGTGACTCCGGTGACTGCAATTTCTGCGCCTTGCGCTTGCACGATTTTCAGGGGCCGGACTACGGCTTTGCCGTTCTCCACCGCATAAGCAAACGGGCCGCGCGCGCTGTAAATTACCGCGCCTTGCGGAATCACCAAGGCTTCTTTGATTTCACGCAAGGTTTGTTGCACCTCGACAAACGCGCCGGGCCAGAGCTTTTCCTCATCGTTTTTGAAATAGGCTTTGGCTTTGACCGAGCCTGAAGCGGCATCGATCTGGCTGTCAACAAATTGCAGCTTGCCTTTGAAACTGCCGCCGTTATCGGCCAGCGTGGCCGTGACCGGCGCACCACCGGCCTTGAGGGCGCCCAGCGCATCGGAGATATTGCGTTGCGGCAGGGTGAAGGCCACGGCGATCGGGTTGACCTGGGTAATGGTGAGCAAATTAGTCACGTTGGCCTGTACCGTCGCGCCATTGGAGACGTTGACGGTACCGATGCGACCCGATTGCGGCGCCAAAATCCGCGCATAGGATTGCGCCACGCGCGCTGCATCGACCGCCGCTTTGTCCGCATTGATGGTAGCGGTCCACACCTGCACATTGGCAGCGGCAGTGTCGGCCTGGCCTTGGGCAATAAAGTTTTGCGCGGCCAGGTCTTGGGTGCGCTTGAGCTGGCGCTGGGCGTCTGCCAGGGAGGCCGCGTCTTTGTCCAACTGGGCTTGGGCTTTGACGATATTGGCCTCTTCGGTCCGCGCGTCCAAGGTAAATAAGAGATCCCCGTTTTTGACAAACTGGCCATCACGCACATGCACTTTGGCGATGATGGAATTGGTTTGCGCTTTCACGTCCACGCTGTTGATGGGGGTGACAACCCCGGTGGCGCGTAAGCGCACCGCCAAATCCTTTTGCTCTACCGCCACCGTGCTCACCGTCACCGGAGGCATGGGCGCGGCCGAAGCCCCGCTTGCAGGGGCGGCCGGGGCCGATGTTGCGCTCGCGCCGCTGGACGCCGCGGATGCGCCAGCCGCTGTGGGCGCCACGTCTTTATTTCCGCAAGCGGCCAGCAATAGCCCCGACGACAGACTGGTAGCCAGCCACCAGCGCATGCGTGGCAAAGACAGAAGGCGAAAGGTTTTCATCGTTATACAAGTGGGCAAAGGTTTGTCGGAAGGTGGCCACTGGGCGCCGCGCAGTCCATGCGCACCATTGAAGGGCGGCGGCATCTTAAATGCACGGCGTGTCCAGCGCACGCCAGCGCCCGTGTGCGGGGAGAAAGCGCGCCGTATCCAGGGCGCAAATGGCCTGGGGGCGGGGACAATGCTGCGTCGCAACACTTGGAGCGCTAGGGCGCACCCAGCCGCGACCGGGTGCGCGGTTCGCGCGCACCCGCCAAAGACATTCAGGCAAACACGCCGGCCGTGTCTTGCATACGGGCTGCCACTTCACCGAGCTGGTGCATGCTGTCGCCGTAGCACATTTCCATTTGGGTCAGCGCCTTGAAGTAATGGCTGACCATGTACTCATTGGTCACGCCAATACCGCCGTGCAATTGCACCGCTTGCTGACCCACGTACCGCATGGACTGGCCGAGTTGGTACTTGGCGCGGGCCATGGCGGCGCGGCGCTCAGGCGCCGGCGCATTGAGCTTGAGGCTGGCGTAGTAGCTCATGGAGCGGCCCAGCTCCACCTGCATCTTCATGTCGGCGGCCCGGTGGCGCAGCGCCTGGAAGCTGGACAAAGTGGCACCGAACTGCTTGCGGGTGTTCATGTACTCGGCCGTCATGGCCAGTGTCTTGTCCATGGCGCCTACGGCTTGCGCGCACAAGGCGGCGATGCCGATATCGATGGCATGCTCCAACGCTGTCAGGCCGTGGCGCGTGACCAGGGTGGCAGGCGTGTTGTGCAAGTGCACTTCGGCGGCGCGGCTGCCGTCTTGCGTACCATAGCCGCGGGTTTGCACGCCGCGGGCCTGGCGCTCCACCAAAAACAGGGCCAGCGTGCCGTCCAACATCGCCGACAGCAAAAACGCGTCTGCTTGGTCACCCGCGGGCACCAAGCTTTTGGCGCCGCTTATCTGGTAGCCATTCCCTTCCGCCGTCGCGGTGCAGGAAGATGCATCCAAGCGGTAGCGCTTGCCTGTCTCCTGGTAAGCCAATACGACCAAGGCCTGGCCACTGCACAGCGGGGGCAGCCACTGGGTTTTGGTCTGGTCATCGGCATAACCCGACAAGACAGCGCCACAGGCCAGCGCTTGCGCCAGCGGCTCGAGCACGATGCCGCGCCCCAGCTCTTCCATCACCACCATGCCTTCGACCGGACCCATACCCATGCCGCCATCGTCTTCGTTGACGTACAGGCCACACAGGCCGAGCTCGGCCAGTTCATTCCAGATACTGCGGTCAAAGCCGCCAGCTTGTTCGATGCTGCGGCGCCGCTCAAAGCTGTAGGCTTTGTCCACCCATTTACGGACCGCGTCGCGCAGTTGTTCTTGGTCGTCAGAAAAATCGAAATCCATGGTGTGTTTCCTTTGCAGTCTGGGGCCGCTTAGCCCAGTACAAATTGCGAGACGATATTGCGCTGCACTTCGTTGCTGCCGCCGTAAATCGTGGTTTTGCGCATATTGAAATAGGTCGATGCCAAAGGCGCGCAATGGGCGTGCCCGACGTGGTCGCCTTGCCAGCCCGCTTCCATCGCCTCGCGGATCAGGGGCAGGGCGAAAGGCCCGGCAGCCAACATCATGAGTTCGCTGTAGCGCTGCTGAATCTCGCTACCGCGGATTTTTAAGAGACCCGCAATGTCCAGCGACTGCTTGCCTGATTTTTCTGCCGACAGCACGCGCAGCACCATCATTTCCAGCGCCACCACGTCCACCTCGAGCTTGGCAATTTCATCGCGAAAGCGGCTGTCCTCGTACACGCCCTCGGTTTTGGCGATGCGCTTTAAGCGCTCCAGTTCGCGCTTGGCCCGGTTCACGTCGGCGATATTGGTGCGCTCGTGGGCGAGCAGGTATTTGGCGTAATTCCAGCCCTTGTTTTCCTCGCCGATCAGGTTTTCTGCAGGAACTTCGACGTTGTCAAAAAATACCTCGTTCACCTCGGCAGAGCCATCGAGCAAGATGATGGGCCGCACCGTCACGCCGGGCGACTTCATGTCGATGAGCAAAAAGCTGATGCCATTTTGCGGCTTGCCTTCGGTGGCCGTACGCACCAGGCAGAAAATCCATTCGCCGTACTGGCCCAGCGTGGTCCAGGTTTTTTGGCCGTTGACAATGTATTTGTTACCTACGCGTTCGGCGCGCGTTTTGAGCGAGGCCAAGTCCGAACCCGAGCCCGGTTCGCTATAGCCCTGGCTCCACCACACTTCGCCGCTGGCGATGCCGGGCAAAAACCGCTGCTGTTGCTCGGCATTGCCAAAGGCCATGATGACCGGCGCCACCATCACCGGGCCAAACGGCACTACGCGCGGCGCGCCGGCCAGCGCGCATTCTTCTTCAAACAAATGCTTTTGAATCGCATTCCAGCCCGGCCCGCCAAATTCCTTGGGCCAAGCATGGCCCAACCAGCCTTTTTTGCCCAGAATCTTGCCCCAGCGCTGCATGTCTTCGCGCGTCAGATGCAAGGCGTTGTGCACTTTGTGGGAAATGTCTTGGGGCAAATGGGCATGCACCCAGGTGCGTATTTCTTCTCGAAAACCCAGCTCTTCGGGGGTAAAGGCCAAATCCATACAGGCGTCTCCAGGTGGTCAGGGGGTGCGGGCGGTTTGCCCAAGCCATGTTTTTAGCACGGTCGTTCGTTTTTTTCTGTCAGTGTTGCGACAAGGGCTTGCACGGGGCGGGTATTTTTGCTGCGCGCGTTGGTCTTTTGCCCGACGGTCTTATGGCCGCTTGTGCGGCGCTAGTCGTTTGCCTTGACCCTGGCTGCATGGACTTGCTAGGGCTAGTTCGGCAATGCGCAGCGTATGTTCGGGCAATGGCCACACGGGATAATCGCGTCCCTATGCAATCGATTGTGATCTTGATCTCCGGCAGCGGCTCCAATATGTCGGCGCTCGTGCGCGCGTCGCAAGAGGAAGACTGGGCCACCCGCTATGGCGCACCGGTCGCCGCCGTCATCAGCAACCGGGCAGATGCCGCAGGCTTGGCGTGGGCAAAGCAACAAGGTATTGCCACCCAGGTGATTTCTCACCAGGACTTTCCAGACCGAGCGCAGTTCGATGCGGCATTGGCGCAGGCCATCGCATCGTGCGCGGGGGCTGGCAAGCCGCCCCTGGTTTTACTGGCCGGCTTTATGCGTATCCTGACGCCAGGCTTTGTGCAATCGCACGCCGGGCGCCTGATCAATATCCACCCCTCGCTGCTGCCCGCTTTTACGGGTTTACATACCCACGCACGGGCGCTCGCGGCTGGCTGCAAATTTGCCGGCGCGACGGTGCACCGCGTGACTGAGGTGCTGGATGAGGGCGCCATCTTGGAGCAATCCGTCGTGCCGGTGCTGCCCGAGGACGATGCACCCCGCTTAGCGGCGCGGGTGCTGGCTACCGAGCACATTATTTACCCGCGCGCGGTGCGCAAGCTATTGGCCGCAGGACTTAGCTAGCCAAGTCCAGTGCGCCCGCTGGCAAGTCGCCGATACGGGTAAAGCGGCGTTGCTGCGCGCCTTCCCACAGAACCATTTCATCAAACATGGCGGCAGGCCGCACCCACAGGCCATGGGCGCCGTAGAGCGCGCGGTACAAAGTCATGGGCTCCAGGGTCTCGCTGTGGCGGGTGGTCGCCAATACCGCGTACATACCGCCTTTGTAATGGCGGTACAAGCCGGGCAGCGTCTCGATCAAAGGAGGGAGGTCTTCATCTTGCATGGGACAATGCGCTGCTTATGCATCCAAAAGCTCTATTAGACGCCTGCGCCGAATTGGTGCGGCTGACACTGCGATTTGAACATCCGGCAGACGCCACCGTATCCCGGTTTTTCCGCGACCACAAAGGACTAGGGCCACGCGAACGCGCCACCCTGGCCGAAACGGTGTACACCGTCCTGCGTAAAAAGCTTTTGTTTGACCACCTGGCGCCTTCGGGCAGCGGGCCGAAAGAGCGGCGATTGGCGATTCTGGGCTTTTATGGGCCAGGGGACTTTTTGCGCAGCGCTTTGACGGATCAAGAGAAAAACTGGCTCGATGCCTGCGAGAAAGTTCAACCCGACGATTTGATGGAGCGCCACCGCCACAACCTGCCCGAATGGCTGGTGCAGCCGCTCAAAGACCAGTTGGCCGATGAATTTTGGCCCCTGGTGGAACAACTGAACCATGGCGCCGGGCTGGATTTGCGCGTCAACGACTTCAAGGCCAAGCGCTCCGATGTACAAAAAGCGTTGGCTGCTTCGGGCATCAAAGCCGTGTCTACGCCGTATTCCCCTTGGGGCTTGCGCATTGCGGGCAAACCGGCGCTCAATAAGCACGATGCCTTTGTGCGCGGTGATTTTGAAGTGCAGGATGAGGGCTCGCAGATTTTGGCCTTGCTCTTGGACGCCAAGCGCGGCGAAATGGTGGTGGATTTTTGCGCCGGTGCCGGTGGCAAAACCCTGGCCATTGGCGCTTGCATGCGCAGCACGGGGCGTTTGTATGCGTTCGATACCTCCGCACACCGGCTCGATGCCTTCAAGCCCCGCATGGCGCGCAGTGGCTTGTCCAACGTCCATCCGGCGGCGATTTCGCATGAGCGCGACGACCGGGTCAAGCGCTTGTCGGGCAAGATCGACCGGGTGCTGGTCGATGCGCCGTGCTCCGGCCTGGGCACGCTACGCCGCAACCCGGACTTGAAATGGCGGCAAAGCCCGCAGTCCGTGCAAGAGATGGCGGTGCTGCAAGCGGCGATTTTGCAAAGCGCCTCGCGCCTGCTCAAACCAGGCGGGCGTCTGGTCTATGCCACCTGCAGCGTCTTACCCCAGGAAAACGAAGCCATAGCCCAGGCCTTTAGCGCAGCCAACCCGGGTTTTGAGCCTACGGACGTGGCAGGCATCCTGACCGGCCTGAAGGTGGCGGACGCCGCTAGCCTGTGCATGGGCGGCGCCGCTGGTGGCCAGTACCTGCGTTTATGGCCGCAAAGGCACGCCACCGATGGCTTTTTTGCCGCGGTTTGGCAGAAAAAATAGCGTCCCATGCCGGCAGTACAGTCTAGATGCAAGTTATTTCACGCCCTTTAGAGCGGTTGACGCCCGAAAGCGTCACCACCTTTTTACAATAGAGGGGTTCGCCAGGGGCTTGAATAGCCGGTGTGTGAAGCCCGCAGGCTTCCTTTTATGAAAGATGCAGATCCATGTTTTTGACCGATTCGCCAATGTTCAACGCCATTTTGGAATGGCTCGGCCATGGGACCTGGCATCTGGCCTGGTGGCAAGTGATCCTGTTTACCCTCGGGCTGACGCACATCACCATGATCAGCGTCACCGTGTTTTTGCACCGACACCAGGCGCACAGGTCGTTGGACCTGCATCCCGCAATTGCCCATTTTTTCCGGCTCTGGCTGTGGTTGACCACCGGACAGGTGACCAAGGAGTGGGCGGCGATCCACCGCAAGCACCACGCCAAGTGCGAGCAACCCGATGACCCGCACAGCCCGCAGGTCTACGGCATCCGAAAGGTACTGTTCCAGGGTGCTGAGTTGTATCGGGCCGAGTCCAGGAACAAAGAAACCATGGCCCGCTATGGCCACGGCACGCCGGACGATTGGATTGAGCGCAATTTGTATACCCGTTTTTCCTGGCAGGGCGTGGGCTTGATGATGGTGATCGACCTGACCTTGTTCGGCGCGCTGGGCCTGACGGTGTGGGCAGTGCAAATGGCTTGGACCCCAATTACCGCCGCCGGCATCATCAACGGCGCCGCGCACTATTGGGGCTACCGCAACTTTGAGTCGCCCGATGCCAGCACCAATATTTCTCCCTGGGGCATCATCATTGCGGGTGAGGAATTGCATAACAACCACCACACTTATCCCACCTCGGCCAAGCTCTCGGTCAAACCCTATGAGTTTGATATCGGATGGATGTACATCACGATATTGCAGTTTGCCGGACTGGCGCATGTGAAGAAGACACCGCCCAAAGCCGCTTATGGCGATGTGCGCCCGGTGGCGGACGAGAAAACCCTCGAGGCGTTGATTGCCAACCGCTATGAAATCATGGCCGGTTTCGCCCAACAAATGCAGGCCACTGTTCGCCAGGAATTGGCGGCGATGAAAGCGCGCAGCGCCGATACCGCAGCCATCAAAGCGGCCAAATTGTGGGCGCATCGCGATGCGGAAAAAATTCCGGCCGCGGCGGTTCCACAGTTGGCGCTGGCCCGCGCGGCCTCTCCGGTGTTGGACAAAATGGTCACCATGCGCGAAGAGCTGCGCCAGATGTGGCTCAACACTGCGGTCTCGCGCGAGCAGTTGACGTCGGATTTGGCGGCCTGGTGCCACCGGGCCGAAGACAGCGGTATTGCCACGCTGCGCGATTTCTCGTTCAAGCTACGTTCCACGCGCCTGGCCTGAGGGCGGCGGCGCCTGGCAGGCGCAGGTTTCATGGGCGAGTCGTCGACTTCGATGACGCTGTAGCCCAGAATCGGCATAGGGGGCCTCCGGTAGGAGGCACCCCTGCCACACCACCCGGCATGCGGGTCCGCACCGGGCGGTTCGAGGGCTTGAGGTCACGACAACCTTGGAACTCCCAACCCATCAAAGTACGCAATCGTCAGCACCGTCTTGAGCA
>CANFVA010000052.1 GCA_947450255.1 Comamonadaceae bacterium | reverse complement strand
GCCCATCTTCATCGGCAGCGCGCTGCCAATGAAGGTGAATCCATCAATTCAAATTTAGATTAACCTTAACCCGGACTTCCAACTTATGAGTGGTATGGCAAATGGGGGCAGGTCACAATGGCTGCCAGTTCGAAAGCCATGGTCAGCAGCGCGCTGTCTGAGCTGAAAAGCCTGATGGCGTCTATGGGGACCAGCAGCACCGCTTCTGCCACATCGGAGGAAACGGCATCTATAGCGACTGACGCATTCTTGAAAACCTTGTTTTCGCAATCGGCAGATTCGCGTACTGCCAACAGCGCCAACAAAATGCCCCAAGGCGCACCACCTCCTGGAGGCCCCCAAGGCGGCAATCGGCCACCGCCTCCCGCCAATACTAGCTACCAAGACTCCAGCGACATAGAGACCTATTTGGCGAGTTTGATTTCGTCCATCACCTCTGGCGCCGACAGTACAACTTCAGGCGTATCGGCAAGCTCTGGATCAAGCAAGGTGGTTCAAAGCGCGTCCTCCTTGCTCAAAGCCAGCGGCATTGAGGCGTCAAGCAAAAACTTGCAAAGTTTCCTGCAAATACTGCAAAAAAACGTGACTGCAATGATCGAAGATAAGGGCAATCTGGTCGATCAATCGGTTTAGTGGCCAAAAAAATGGCATGCTAGCGCCCGACGTCTCCATCACAAATCCTTCGGGACCCATTAGCCACATTTTGGTAATACACAGCGCTGACGCGGCTTTTAAATCCAACCTCCGCTTGAGGGCGCTGAATTCGCTATTGGCTATGGCGGCTTTGGGTCGTAAACGGCCCTTAAATCAAACACCGCGCCCTCTAGCCAAGGTTCTCTCCCGCTCCCTAGGCCCAAACGACGAAGCCAGCGGGCCTTCCGCTTGCAAGCCTTCGATATAAATGGCTTCAATCTCCGGCGCGGCGCGACGCAGTTCGCGTTCGGCGAAGGGCAGATGCAGCAGTGCGCGCAGGGCGTAGAGGATGCGTAGCCAGCCGGGTATCCAGATGCGGCCTTTGCGCGCTTGCATGCCGCGCACGATGGCGCGGGCTGCGTCTTGCGGCGATGTTTCACTGTTGAGCGGGCCGGGCATGGTGGCGCGCAGGCGCACAAAGCCCGGATGCAGCGCGCCTTCGGTGACCAAGGGCGTGCTGACCCAGCCGGCATGCACTACGCCCACGTCTACCCCATGCGAAGCCAACTCGATGCGCCAGGAATTGCCCATAGCCTCGACCGCCGTTTTGCTGGCCGCATAGGCCGACATCACCGGCGGGTGCGCAAACGAGGATACCGAGGCATTGATCAGCACATAGCCGCGCGCTTGCATCACCGCAGGCAGCGCGGCGCGCACAGTATTGAAAACCCCAAACACATTTACTTCTACGCAGCGCTTCCAGGCCTGCGGGTCCACATGCGCCAGCGGACCGAAGGCGGCCACACCCGCGTTGGCAAAAACCACATCGATGCGCCCATGGCGCGCCAGGGTTTGGGCGGCCACGTGCTCCATGGCGGGTAAGTCGGTTACATCGGCCACCAAGTGCAACACATCGCCACCGCAGCGCGCTGCCATGGTGGCCAGCGGCTCGGCATCGCAGTCCACCAGCACTGGCACACCGCCTTGGGCCAGCACTTCCAAGGCCGTGGCCGCACCGATACCCGAGGCCGCGCCGGTGATAAGTACGACTTGGCCTTTGAATATTGCGTTGGAAATTGCCACGCTTAGACCGATTTATTCACCATGAAATACACAATCGGCAGCGGCAGCAGGGTGGCGATCGCGCCGGCGATTTGCCAGATGCGCGAGAGGCGCCAGTAGTCTTCGCCCAGGGTGTCGCTGGCGCGCAATAAGGCGCGTTGTTTGAACTGGATAGGCACCAGTACCAGCAGCCAGATCAGCCCGGAAAAACTCAATAGCCCATAGGACCACTGTATCCACGAGTGGCCTGCGCCGCCATCAAAATGCACCGCCATGCCGTGACCGGTCCAGACCACACCAATGGCACCGGTCAGGGTGAACAGGCCATCGGTAATCAGCACCAGGGTGTTGCTGAACTGGATGATGGCGTGGTTGCGCGTACGCTCGGCCAACAGCGCCCACACGCCGCTGACAATGACATTGCCCAAAAACAGCGCGGCACATACCAGGTGAATGACTTTGAGCTCAGGGTGCATCGGGCCCCCTATCGCCTGGGCTTGCACTGTGGCTGCTGATTGATGCGTTCTGGGCGGCTCGCACCGCATCGGCGCCTTTCATGGACTGCTCGGCTAGCCTTTGATGGCGCGTCTGTTCCCGCGCGATACGCAGATCTCGCATTTGCCACCATACGAATAAGACCCCTGCGCATACCAGTACGACGACCTCGACGAGCTTGAGCCACACGGTGCGTCAACGCTTGGCGCGCTCGCGTTGCTCCAGGCGCCCGAACAAATTCACCATCCATTCCACGCGCTGGTCAAAGCTGCGCTTGGGCAAAGTCCAGGGTTTGTTGTCATGGGTGGGACGCCGGTCGCGGCTGACCACATCAACCAAAAACGCAATCGCAGGCACCGGGCTGATGGGCACGGCGGGCATGGCGGGCGCCTTGACCGCCACCGAGGCCGCACGTGCAATCAGCGCCAGCTTGCGGCTGGTAGACACCACAGTGCGTTGGTCCACGGAGTTGAGGCCTTCACGCTCCAGCTGTTTGCCGATT
This sequence comes from Comamonadaceae bacterium, assembly GCA_947450255.1. Classification (GTDB taxonomy): domain Bacteria; phylum Pseudomonadota; class Gammaproteobacteria; order Burkholderiales; family Burkholderiaceae_C; genus Allorhodoferax. The sequence goes on along the minus strand of CANFVA010000052.1, from coordinate 14,243 downwards.
TCGGCATACACCAAGCGTGCGGCCTGAATGGCGGGACGGCAGTCCCAAGGCAACTCGGCCAGGCCAAATTCGCCACGGCGGTAGAGCACATCGGCGCGCAGCAGCAGGCGCTGCGTAAAGCCGGCGATGCGGGCATCAAACACCGGCTTGACCAGCCAGGCATCGGCATCCATACCGATCTCACGGAACCAGGCGCGTGGCAGGTAGAGGCGGCCGTTGCGCGCGTCCTCGCCCACGTCGCGCGCGATATTAGTCAGTTGCATGGCCACGCCCAATTCGCAAGCGCGGCCAATCGCGGTATCGGTCGATGCGCCCATGATGATGGACATCATGGCACCCACGGTGCCGGCTACGCGGGCGCCATAGGCCTCGACATCGGCCAGGGTTTCGTAGCGGCGCTCTTGGGTGTCCCACAAAAAGCCGTCGAGCAAGGCATCGAGCAAGCCACGCGGTATGCCATAACGGTGCACCACATGCGCCAGCGCCCGGTCGGCGTCCATAGTGCCGGGGCGACCTTCGTAAATTTCGTCCAAGCGCTGTTGCAAGTCTTGCATGGCCCGCTGAGGGTCGTGGCCGAGGTCGATCACGTCATCGGCCAAACGGCAATAGGCATACAAGGCCGTGGCCGGTGGTCGCAAACGGGCGGGCAGCAGCTTGGAGGCAGCAAAGAAGGATTTAGAGCCGCCGCGCATCAACTCGCGGCAGGCCTCCAGGTCGTAGGCCTTGGGGACAGCGGCGCGCTGGTTCTCAGGCAAAGCTTGTGACATCGGGCACCACCTCTTGAAGCATTTTTGCGGACATCAACACGCTGGGCACACCCGCACCGGGCTGGCTGCTGGCACCGACCATGAACAGACCTTGCACATCCTCCGACCGGTTGTGGGGGCGGAACCAGGCACTTTGCGTCAGGATGGGCTCGAGCCCAAAACCCGCGCCTTTATACGACCACAAACGGTCCTGAAAATCCTGCGGCGTGGTGACTTTAGACGACACCACATGCTGCTTTAAATCGGGCAGCACGCTGTCTTGCAGCGCAGTGGCAATTGCGTCGCGGTATTGCTTGGTAACGGCAGCCCAGTCGGTGCCGCTGCTCAGGTTGGGTACTACCGACAACGCATAAAAACTGTCGCAACCGGGGGGGGCCAGCGAAGGATCGGTGGCGGTAGGCCGATAGAGATACAAGCTAAAGTCTTTGGACAGCGTGTGATTTTTGAAAATGTCTTGCAATAGGCCTTTGTAACGCGGGCCCAGCACCATCATGTGGTGGGGTACATCGTGGTACTGGCGGTCGGTGCCAAAGTACCAGACAAACAGGCCGGACGAATAGTTGCCCTTGGCTATGCGCTTATCCGTCCAGTGCTTGCGGTGTTGTGGTTCTACCAAGTGCCGGTAAGTCCAGGCGGCGTCGCCGTTGCTGACCACGATGTCGGCGGGGATAAATTCGCCGCTGGCCAGTTCCACACCTTTAGCCCGGCCACTTTCCACGCGGATGCGGGTGACTGGCGCGTTGTAGCGTATGGGCACGTTGCGCGCTTGCAGCAAATTAACCAGTTCGCGCACGATGGCACCGGTGCCACCCATGGCCGAGTGCACGCCCCAGCGCCGCTCCAGCGCGTGGATGAGCGCATACACGCAGGTCACCGAATACGGATTGCCACCGATGAGCAGTGGATGAAAACTCATGACGATGCGCAGCTTGGGGTGCTTGATATGTTGGGCCACCAAGCTGTAAATAGAGCGCCAGGCTTGCATGCGCGCCAGGTTGGGCATGGCTTTGGCCACATCGCCTAAGGTCTCAAAAGGAATCATGCCCAGCTCTTGAAAACCCAGCTGGAAGCAACGTTCGGAAGCCTGCATCAAGTCCTTGAAGCCTTGCACATCATCCGGGCTGAGCGCGGCAATTTGGTCGAGCATGGACTCGTCGTCATTGCTGTAGTCAAAGTGCGTGCCGTCGTCAAAGCGGATGCGGTAGAAAGGCGCCATTAAGCGCAAGTCCACATGGTCTTGCATGCGCTTACCGCAGAGGGTAAACAACTCTTCGATCAGGTGCGGCAGGGTGATGATGGTGGGGCCAGCGTCAAAGGTAAAGCCGTCTTGTTTGTGCACATAAGCGCGGCCTCCAGGAGCGTCCAGCTTTTCCAGCAGTTGCACGCGGTAGCCTTTGACCGACAAGCGTATGGCTGCGGCCAAGCCGCCAAAGCCCGTGCCTATGACGATGGCCGTGGGGGCTTTGCCACCTGTGACTACGGCGGGGCCCTGCGCGCCGCTACCCGCGTCGCCACCTCCGTCGCCGACGCCATCAATGGATTTGAAATAGTTTGTCATGTTTATCCATAGCGGATGCCAGCAAAGGGGCGCTTTGGGGTTCAAAGCCGCCGCTAAGTGTGTCGTTTTTTTGTTTGCGCAAAGCCCAACGCCACAAGGCGGTGGTGTCTACCGGCAGCACCAGCATCAGGTGCTCCACAATCGCCAGCGCCAGCAAAGTGCCTACCAGTACCGCGCCCACGGTTTGCGCCTGGCTGGCCAGGGGATCGGAGGCATAGCCCACCAGCCACCACAAGCACACACTGGCTAGCGCCACAGCAAACGGGAAAAAAGCATTCAAGCGGCGGCGACGGAAAAAACTTTGCAGATAGGCCAAATGCGCGGGCAAGAAAGCCTCGCTCAAGTTGCGTACGCCAAAATACAAATTGAGCTTGGCGCTGGTACGCATGATCCAGAGCACGAGGTAGGTGCCGGTGCCGACCTGGTTGGGCGCCTTCCATGTAATCGCTGCGATGGCGCAACCGACCAGCAAAATCGCCAGCTCATGCCACAGCACAGCACGCAGCGATTGCACAAAACGCGGCCAGCCCTCGGCCTCTACGGGCAGCGCCGTAGTGCGCGGGCCGGTGATCCAGCCCGTCAGAAAACTCAGCTCATTCCAACCCCAGACCAATAGCGCGCAGGTGAAGGCGCAGTAGGCGCCGGTGACCCCAGTTTGCCGCGCGGTATGGGCCAGGCCGACCAAGGCGGCCAAGCCCAACAAGGATGACAAGGCCAGACTCAGCGTAACCGCGGTGCGCGACATACGGTTGAGCAGGATAACGATACCGGTGCTAAACCACCAGATAAATACTGCAAACCCGAGTGCGATAGATGCATCGTTCATCCGCAGCTTTCGTGGTGCCGGGCCGCAGGCCTTACCAGGCCGGCACCATGCGCACCTGCGCGGGCAAGCTGTGGTGCTTGACTGGCATAAAGTACAGGCGCACAAAAGTCGCCGCACCGGACACTGCCCAACGCGCGCGCTGCAAGGCGCCGATCACACCGCCACGCGCTGTGGCTTGGTCCATGTGGGTTTGCACATGGAACAAATGCGCCAGCCCTTGGCGAAAAGCCGGGTTGTCGATGTCCAGGCTGACCGGGAAGACCTGGCGCGTGATCTCGTTGGTGATGCGGAAAACTTCGTAGTCGTAGCTGGTGGACTCCAAGCCCATTTCGTGGTGCAGCATGGGGCGGCAGTGGTCGCGCACATACATGGTGGCGTACACCGCCAGCAGGAAAAAGCGAATCCAGTAGACATTGCCGCCGCGCAGCAAATGCGGGTTGGCGCGCATGATGAGCGCAAACGATTCGCCGTGGCGGAACTCGTCATTGCACCAGCGCTCGAACCAGCGAAAGATGGGGTGAAAACGCTTGTCCGGATTTTTTTCCAGCTGGCGATAAATCGTGATGTAGCGGGCGTAGCCGATTTTCTCGGAAAGGTAGGTGGCGTAAAAAATGTACTTCGGCTTGAAGTAGGTATAGGCCTTGGTGCGCTTGAGGTCGCCTAGGTCAATGCCCAGGCCGAAGTCCTTGAGGGACTGGTTCAAGAAACTGGCGTGGCGCGATTCATCGCGGGCCATAAAGCGCATCAATTGCTTGATGTCGGGGTTTTCGACGTTCTTGAAAATCTCGTTATACAAAATGCAACCGGAAAATTCGGAGGTCAAAGACGAGATCAAAAAGTCCAAAAACTCCTGGCGCATCGCCGGGCTCACTTGCGAGAAGCGCTCGGCCACTTCTTTGGCAAATTCGGGGGTGCGCTGGAAATGGTCGTGGTTGTTATCGCCCTCGTACTCGGCCATCATCGCGTCCCACTCGGTACGCATGGAGGACACGTCGATGCGGTCCATAGCGGCAAAGTCCGTGGTGTAAAAGCGCGGGCTGAGCATGGTGCTCTCCACGGCTTTTTGGGAGGCTTTTTCTGCCGAATCGATGGTTGTGGTCGCTTGCATGAAAGTGCTCCGGGTCGGGCAAATAGTTATTCGGGCTGCATCGCCAAAAAGCGGGCGAATTCAGCGACATTGGTGGGGCCAAAAGATTCCAGATCGATGCGCTGGCCGGTGCTGGGATCCATCAAAGTGACGCGGCCATCCACGCGGGCCACCAAGTCAAAAGGCTGGGCCGAGCCGATGCCTCGCGCATGGCGCTCGCGCGTGAGGGCGCGCAACGCGCCGCGTACAAAGCCTTGCTCGCCGTACAGCACCGTGAGCTTCTCGCCGGTCACGCCATCGGCGACCCATACGCCGCCGTCTTTTTGGTCTTGGAACAACAAAGCACGCTGCACCGTGGGCGCTGCTGCCAATTGGTCTGGCCCATTGCCAGTGATGCGGATCAGGCCGACCGAGATCAAGGAAAACGCAAGAATGCCGCCGGCGCAGTACAGCACCCACTTGGGAAAGCTGTCCGCATTCACGGGCTTGTCGGCCAAGGCGTAGCTGCTCATAGGGGGCTGACTTGTAAATCGGCTACACCATGGCGGCTGGTGCTTTGCTGCACGGCGGGCTGGGCTGCCAAGCCGGTGGCTTGGGACCAGGCATCGCGCACCTGGGCGGCCACGGTATGCACATCGGCGATAGCGCGAAGCGTGGGTTGTGGTTGGTTGATATGCCAGGGCCGCACGCTGGGCCACAAATGCACCCAGGCGATACGGTCATCGCCTTGCAAAGCCAGGCTGATATCGCCAAAGCCGCCTTCCAGGCTGCGCACATCAGCTGCAGCAATCCGCTTAAGTGGCAAATTGAAAGACACCGTGAGCACAATGCCCAGGCGCATGACGATGCGTTTGTTGGTGACGGTGTACACCGTAGTGCGCGCCGTCATCCAGGCCAGGGTCCAGACACAGAGCAAGCCGGTAAGCGACAGCGGGCCTATCCATCTAAGCGCCTGCAGCACGGCCATCAAGCCTTCCCCCGATTGCAGCGCCGGCCAGGCACAGGCCAGCATCAGCAGCCCAAAGTACAGCACCAGTTTGCGAACGTGAAAGGCCGATGCCGCCAAGGTGCGCACATCCGGCGCTCCTTGCCACAGCACCTGCTCGTCGGACGGCAAACGCTCGGGCAGTCCAAACTGCGGCTCAAACTCGTATTCATGGCCGTGGTTTTCTATGGGCATGGTCTTTCCTTCACAGTCTGCACATCAGGCGCTTGGGGGCCATCAGATCAGGGGTTCACTGCGGCTGGCATCGGCAAACAAGGTGCCGCCGCCGTAGTAGGCGCTGATCTTTTCTTCTTCCAGCTTGGTAATCTCGTGCGGGTTGCGCAGCGTTGGCACGGCAGCGAAATGGCGCGCATATATCGCATGCACTTCCACCTGGTTGCGGCGTACTTGCGCAAACGGCATGGGCAGCAACACGCTGCGACCACCGGCGATTTCCACTTCGAGGTAACGGAACATCATTTCGGAAGCGTCAATCCAAATGTCTTTGACAGTACCGCCTTGCTTGCCGTCGCCGCCCATGACGGGTAAACCGCGCGGATCGACGTCTTGTTCGGCCACGTTATAAGCGGTCGCTACGCGCAGGGGCTGCAACAATGGCTTACCGTCCAAGCTGCGCTCAGGCACGTCTTCCCGCATAGACCAGGCGCCAGCGCCTACGCCCGATGTCATGGCATCGCCCGAGGGCTCGATGGGTGAGCCCGAGCCCATGCCGGTCGAGTTGCCATGGATGGGCGGCTCTTTGCGGCTGAGGTCAGGCACGGTCACGCTGTGGCCACCGGCGAGCAAAAAGGTCTTAGGCTCTGGAATAGGAAAGCCTTTGACCACGGCACGGCCGTTGCTACCGGACTCCATGGGGTAGCCCTCACGGTGGTTTTCCTGCACAAGGTAATAAATAAGGCCGGCGAAGAAAAGCCAAAACACATAAAGCAGTATTTGGGCTAAATCGACGTAGCCGGTGATGTTTCCAATAGTTTGCATGGCGACTTCTCCTTCAATGACGACTAAGTACGTAACTCGGTCAAGCCGAGGGGGGACGGGACTACGGGCGATAAAACCGAGCTGCGCTTGACCAGCGGGCCAATCGCAATCAAGGTAATAAACAGGAACAACATTTCGACGTGGTACACCACGCTATAAGCCAGCGAGGGGTCGGTCATGGTCGGGCCCCACAGGCCCTGGCTGACCATGCCGCTGACGCCATCACGCAAAGCGCCGCCGAAAAACATGGCGATACCGGCGGCTGCGGACTGCACCGCGCCCCATGCACCCAGGGCCATGCCGATGAACTGGCCTTCCATGCGCATGGCGGTAAACAAAGTGCCCACTGCAAACAGACCGCCGCCAAAACCAATGCCCAAGGCACCCAGGCGGAACAGCCATCCGGCATCCAAGGGCGCAGAAAAAATAACGGCAGAAAAAGCGGGCAGTCCTGCCAAGGTTCCGTACGCTGCCAGGCGCATCGGGTCTATGCCCTTGGCCAACTGACGCCCTGAAAAATAAAAGCCCAGCAAGCCACCCGCCGCCAGCATGGCCGTGAGCGCACTGGTGGCGCCCACGCTGAGTTGGAGGATCTCGCCGCCATAGGGCTCCAGCACAATGTCCTGCATATTGAAAGCCGTAGTGCCCAAGGCGGTGGCCCACAAAAAGCGGCGCGCTGTGGGCAGGGCGATGAACTGCGCCCACACGGCTTTGAACTTGGGTTGCACCTGGCTTTTGAGCGCGGCGGCACGCTGGGGATTGCGTGGCTCTTGCTTCCACAGTGCAATGGCATTGAGCACCAACACCACCAGGGCACTGCCCTGCACCACTTGCACCAAATGCTCGGGCGTGAACTGCGCCAACAGCACGCTAAAAATCAAACTGCCGCTGACCGCGCCCACCAACAGCATGGTGTAGAGCAGCGCCACCACGCGCGGGCGGGTTTCTTCGCTGGCTTGGTCAGTGGCCAGAGCCAGTCCGGCCGTTTGCGATGTCTGTAGTCCCGCTCCCACCAATAAAAACGCGATGCCTGCCGCCGCTTGGCCCACAAAGTCCGGCACTGGCACTTGGCCGCGACCGGACAAGACCAAAAGCGCAAACGGCATGATGGCCAAGCCCAAAAACTGGATCAAGGTGCCGCCCCACATATAAGGCACGCGCTTCCAGCCAAAGGCCGATACATGTACATCCGACTGAAAACCTGTGACTGCCCGAAACGGCGCTACCACCAAGGGCAGGGCCAGCATCAAGGACACCAGCCAGGCCGGTACGCCCAGCTCGACAATCATCACGCGGTTGAGCGTGCCAATCATGAGTGCTGTGGTCATGCCCATGGTGAACTTGAACAAGGTCAGGCGCAACAAACGCGCCAAGGGCAGACCGGCGCTGGCTACGTCGGCAAACGGCAGCCAGCTGGCCGGCAGTTGCTTGGCGTATTTAGCGAAGGTAGCCACTTTCATGTGCGCAACCACTCCATAGCTTGGGAGGTGTAAAAGCCGCTGGAGACGCGTTGGCTGCGGGCGCAGCCCCAGCCCTGCAAGGCACTATGCGTGGACATCAAACGCGCAATACGTTCCTCGGCCATGGGCTCTAACCATGGTGCGCGGTCACCCCGCGGAAACCAACGGCCCACCGAAATCATGGCGGCCAACAAGGGCGTGCGCGGCGCAAAGGTAAACACAATGGAGCCGCTAGTACGGTCGGCCAATTGGGCCAATGCCTGTACCGCGTCTTCGGTTTGGTAGTGGATGATGGAGTCCATGGCCACCACGTGGTCGAAACACCCGAGCGCCGGGTCCAGCATGTCGCCACTCTCGAACTGCACCAAATGCGCCACGTCGTGCGGGATGCGCTCACGCGCCAGATGGACCAGCGTGGGCGACAAATCAATCGCCACCACCTTCGCGCCACGGCGTGCCGCCTCCACCGCCAATGCGCCGGTGCCGCAACCGGCATCCAAAATACGCTTGCCGCGCAAGTCCTCGCCTAGCCAGGACAGCAAGGTCGAACGCATACGGTCTCGCCCGGCGCGCACGCTAGCGCGGATGCGGCCCACTGGCGCATCCGAGGTCAACTTGGCCCAGGCGGCCACGGCAGTACGATCGAAATAATGTTCGATCTGACCGCGTCGTTCCTGGTAAGTGGCGTTGTGCATGGTGGCGGCCTTAATCAAATCCCAGCAGATCAAAAATATCGCGGTCTTTCATGGGCACAGCGCAATAGGTTTCTCCGCCAATCCAGAGGTTGGCGGCCAGACGCATGTATTCTTTTTGCACCGCCTCGAGTTCAGGCGAGGGCTCCATCTCAAACAGCGTGGATTTTTTGAGGCGGCTACGACGAATCACATCCAAATCGGGGAAATGCGCCGCCAGTTTCAGGCCGATGCGGTCGTTGTATTTGTCGATCTGGTCGGTGGCCGCGCTGCGATTGGCGATAACACCGCCCAGACGCACGTTGTAGTTTTTCGCCTTGGCACCAATGGCTTGCACGATGCGGTTCATGGCGAATATCGAATCAAAATCGTTGGCGGTGACGATCAGGGCGCGGTCGGCGTGCTGCAAAGGCGCTGCAAAGCCGCCACACACCACGTCACCCAACACATCAAAAATCACTACATCGGTGTCTTCGAGTAAGTGGTGCTCCTTAAGCAGCTTGACGGTTTGCCCCACCACATAGCCACCGCAACCGGTGCCAGCAGGCGGGCCACCGGCTTCAACGCACATCACGCCGTTGTAGCCTTCAAACACAAAGTCTTCCACGCGCAGTTCTTCGGCATGGAAGTCCACGGTTTCGAGCACATCGATCACCGTGGGCAGCATTTTTTTGGTCAGCGTAAACGTGCTGTCGTGCTTGGGGTCGCAGCCTATTTGCAAGACCCGTTTGCCCATTTTGGAAAAAGCGGCGGACAGGTTGGAGGATGTGGTGCTCTTGCCGATGCCGCCTTTGCCGTAAATAGCAAACACCTTGGCGTTACCGATCTTGACCTTCGGGTCGAGCTGCACTTGCACGCTGCCCTCGCCGTCCAAGCGCGTGCTGCGCTTTACCGTGGGAAAAGGCAATGTTTCAACTGTCATGCGTTCGCTCCTTCGTATACGCCCTCAAGGCGGTCTTCTAATTCTTCACTGGCGTTGCGCAGCGCCTGCAAAGTCGCGTCATCCGGCTGCCAGTAATTGCGCTCGAATGCTTCTAGCAAACGATTGGCCACGCGGGCAGAGGCAGTCGGATTGAGTTGGGCCAGACGCTCGCGCATCTGCGGGTCGAGCATGAATGTCTCAGACAATTGTTTGTATATCCAGGGCTGCACTTGGCCAGTGGTGGCCGACCAGCCCATGGTGTTAGTGACATGGGCCTCGATTTGGCGCACGCCTTCGTAGCCGTGTTCCAAAATGCCCTCGAACCACTTGGGGTTGAGCATGCGGGTACGGGTCTCGATGGACACCTGCTCGCGCAGCGAGCGCACCGCAGCGCTGCCCTTGGTCTGGTCACCAATATAGACCGGCGGCGTCTTGCCGCCTTGCGCTACTTTGACCGCCTGCGTAATGCCGCCTAAGGTGTCGAAATAATTGTCCACCGTAGTGACGCCCAGTTCCACCGAGTCCAGGTTTTGGTAGGTCAGTTGCACATCGGCCAAGGCGGTTTGCAAGAGCGCGGTTTGCTGTAACGGTACACCGCTGCGGCCATAGGCAAAGCCTTTGCGGCGGTTGTAGGTTTCAGCCAGTTCGTTCTCGTCGCCCCAGCGGCTGCTTTCCACCAGGTTGTTCACGTTAGAGCCATACGCGCCTTCTGCATTGCCATAGACGCGTAAGGCTGCAATTTCAAAGGTGCAACCGTGCTCTTGCTGGTAGGCCAGCGTGTGTTTGCGAATCCAGTTGCGCTCCAGCGGCTCATCAGCGCTGGCAGCCAGGAAGGCGGCTTCGGCCAGCAGCTTGATTTGCAAAGGCATGAGGTCGCGGAAGATGCCCGATAGCGTAATCACTACATCGATGCGCGGACGGCCCAGCTCGGCCAGCGGAATCAGGCTGGCCCCTGCAATACGGCCATAGCTGTCAAAGCGCGGCAGCGCGCCCATGAGCGCCAGGGCTTGCGCAATCGGCGCGCCTTCGTTTTTCAGGTTGTCGCTGCCCCACAGCACCATGGCAATCGATTCGGGCAAGGGGTTGCCATCGGCGCAGTGGCGCTCGAGCAGCAACTGCGCGTGGGCTTTGCCATCGCGTACCGCTATGGCGCTGGGAATGCGAAACGGGTCAAAACCATGGATGTTGCGGCCCGTGGGCAATACGGCCGGGGTGCGCAAGACATCGCCACCGGGCGCAGGACGGATGTAGCGCGCATCCAGGGCGCGCAGCAGGGCCGGCACTTCGGCATCAACGGCCATCAGCGCCTGCGGCTCCACCAGGGCCCGCAAGACTTCCAGGCTTTCATGGTGGCGCGGCAAACCGGCAGCGACCAGCGCGCGCTCGGGCGACTGGCCTTGCACCAAGGCTTCGACGGCGACGCGGTCTAATTGCACGCCGTGGTTAGCGTCGGCCATGGCCAGCAACATGTCCACCCGCTGGGCCGCGCTAGGCGGGCGACCGGCCACATGTAAGCCGTGCGGAATAAGGGTGTATTCCAGCTCCAATACTTCTTGCGACAGGCCCAGTATTTTCGTATCCAGCGCCGCGCCCAAGGCGGTATCCCACAGTGGTTCGGGGCTGCACAAATCCAGTTCTGCGGCTTGTGCCTGGATGATCGCCGCCAAGCCGGTGCGCTCGGTGTTGCCGGGCTCCAGCCCGCGCCAACGTTCAAGGGAAACTTTGAGTTCGTTCAGGCCTTTGTACAGCCCGGCTTGGGTGACCGGCGGCGTGAGGTAGCTGACCAGGGTAGCGCCGGAACGGCGCTTCGCGATGGCGCCTTCGGAGGGGTTGTTGGAGGCGTAGAAATACACGTTGGGCAGATCGTCGATGAGACGGTCGGGCCAGCAACTTCCGCCCATGCCGGTTTGCTTGCCGGGCATAAATTCGAGCGCGCCGTGGGTGCCGAAATGCAGCACCGCATGGGCCGCAAAGTCTTCGCGCAAATAGCGGTAAAAAGCGGAAAAGGCGTGCGTGGGTGCCAGGCCTTTTTCAAACAGCAAGCGCATCGGATCGCCTTCGTAGCCAAATGAGGGTTGCACGCTCACCAGCACATTGCCAAACTGTTTTCCCAGCACAAAGATGGAACTGCCATTGCTGAGCTGGCGACCGGGCGCCGGGCCCCATTGCGCTTCGATTTCTTTGAGCCAGCGCTCGCGCTTGACATGGTCGTCGGCGCTGATGAGTGCATGCACATTGGCGTCTGCGCCGTGCTGCGCAGCATTGCCTTGCAAAAGCGACTCGCGCAGGGCGTCGACTGACGCTGGTAAATCCACTTGGTAGCCCTGGGCCTTCATGCCTGCCAAGGTGTTCCACAGCGATTCGAAGACCGCCAGAAAGGCGGCGGTGCCGATGTTGCCGGCATTGGGCGGAAAGTTAAACAAGACGACAGCGACCTTGCGTTCCTGGCGCTGGCTGCGCTTTAAGGCCACCAGTTTGCTCACCCGCGCGGCGAGCATCAGGGCGCGCTCGGGGCAGGAATGCATGTCTTGCGCGCTGGTGCTGGGGCCGAAGGTGCAGGCATGGTGGCAACCGGTACAGGTGACACCCGGCGCGCCGGGACGGCCCCCAAAAACCATGGGACTGGTAGAGCCATCCAACTCGGGAATAGCCACCATGATGGTGCTCTCTACAGGCAACAGGCCCCGGTCTGAGCCACCCCATTGGTCCAAGGTTTGAAACTCGACCGGGTGCGCTGCAACATACGGCACGTCCAATGCGGCCAGTACTTCTTCAGCGGCTTTGGCATCGTTGTAGGCCGGGCCACCTACCAGCGAAAAGCCGGTGAGCGAGACCACCGCGTCGACCGCGACCTGGCCGTTTTTCATGAAAAACGCTTCAATCGCGGGCCGCGAATCCAAGCCCGCGGCAAAGGCCGCAATCACGCGCAAACCGCGCGCCTCTAGCGCCGCGATCACGCCGTCGTAATGCCCGGCATTGCCGGCCAGCAAATAGGAGCGCATCAGCAAAATGCCCACCGTGCCGCGAACAGGCAGGCCCTCGGGGCGTGGCAGCACTTGCGCGTCTTCGCTGAAGCGGCCGACCATGCGCGGATGGTAAACGCCCACTTCCGGGTAGTCCACCGGCGGGGCGACTTTGACTGTGCCGCGCAAGATTTTGCGGGGGCCATCGGCGCCGCGATCAATGACGTGGCGCAGCAGGTTGAGCACGTTGTCATCCGAGCCGCCCAGCCAATATTGCATGGTCAGGAAGTAAGAGCGCACGTCCTGCGCCGTGCCCGGAATAAAGCGCAGTATTTGCGGCAAGCGGCGCAGCATTTTCATTTGCGCGGCACCGCCGGTAGCGGCTTTTTCTTTGCTGCCGCGCAATTTTTTGAGCAAGGCCATGGGGCCGCTGGCGGGCTTGCCCATATCGAACTGGCCCAAGCGCGTGAGCTGCGTCACCTCGGTGGCGCTAGCCATGCAAATCATGGCGTCGCAATGCATGCGGCGTTGACGCAAATCGTCCAGGATGGGCAGGAAGTGGTCTTCCAAAAACAACATGCCTGCCACCACGATGTCGGCCTGCGCGATATCGGCTTTGCAGCGTGCGATAAGGGTCTCGTTGCCGGTGTATTCCGAGGCGGCGTGCAAGCTGAGCGAAAGGCCGGGAAATTCGCGGCCCAGGGTGTGGCGGGCGCGATTGACGGCGCTGGCCAAATGCGTGTCCATAGTCACAATCACCACCTTGATCGGGGTGGCGTTGCGGGGCGCTGCGGTCTTACCGGGCGAAGTAAGCTTTGGCGTCATAAAGTGTCTCCACCGTAATTACCGACAGGCCGCGCTCGGCGGCGTAGCGTTCGGTATTTCGCCGCGCTTTTCCGCGTACGAAGAACGGTATTTTTTTTAATTCTTTTTCCGCACCGGCGTCCCATGTGCAGGCGCCGCCGGTCTCGGTTTTATCGGTGGCCACGGTCAGCGTCACGGCCTCTTGGGCAGCGGGCGCAGCCCCTAGCGCAACGACCACCGGCGCAGGTGCAGGGGCGGCCTGCGGGCGTGCGGCGCCACCAAGGTGCGAAGGCGCCGCGTCTTCGTGGAATTCAGCATCTCCTCGGAACATGCCGATGAGGTGCTCTTCCAGCCCCATCATGAGCGGATGCACCCAGGTGTCAAACAAGACGTTTGCGCCTTCAAAACCCATTTGCGGCGAATAGCGGGCTGGGAAATCTTGCACATGCACTGGCGCAGAAATAACGGCGCAAGGAACACCAAGGCGCTTGGCGATATGGCGCTCCATTTGCGTGCCCAATACCAGCTCGGGCTGCAGTTCGGCAATGCGTGATTCGATTTCCAGGTAGTCGTCGCTGATGAGTGCCTCAACCCCATACAACTTGGCGGCATCACGCACTTCGCGTGCAAATTCGCGGCTGTAAGTGCCTATGCCCACGACGGCAAAACCCATTTCTTCGGCAGCCACTTTGGCCGCTGCGACGGCGTGCGTGGCATCACCAAACACAAACACGCGCTTGCCGGTGAGATAGGTGGAATCGACGGAGCGGGCATACCACTGGGCACGCGAATTGACCTTGACCAAAGCGGCCTCAGCGTCCAGCCCAGCCAGGCCCGCCACTTCGCGGACAAAGGCGCGCGTGGCGCCCACGCCGATGGGGATGGTTTTGGTAAATGGCTGACCATAGCTACGCTCCAGCCATTGCGCGCTCAGGCGGGCGATCTCGGGGTAGAGCACGACGTTGAAATCGGCCTCGGCCAAGCGGGCCAAGTCCGCAGGCGTGGCGCTTTGGGGTGCAACCACGTTGATAGCGATGCCCATGTCGGTGAGCAGTTTGCGAATTTCAGTCAGGTCGTCGCGGTGTCTAAAGCCCAGGGCGCTGGGGCCCAAAATATTGCAGCTCGGCACGCGCCCTTCTTCCGACGCCCGGCTGCGCGGCTGCGACAAATGGCGCACCAG